>MELE01000016.1:1647-2879 GCA_001768615.1 Acidobacteria bacterium RIFCSPLOWO2_12_FULL_67_14b
AGGCCTGATATCCACCGACCCGCTGAAGTTCGTCGACACCAAGCCGTACCGCGAGCGACTGGCGAGCAGCCGGCAGGCGACCGGCCTCAACGATGCCGTGATCGTCGGCGAAGGGCGCATCGAGGGCATCGCGGCGATCGTCGCGGCGATGGAGTACGGCTTCATCGGCGGCAGCATGGGCGTGGTGGTGGGCGAGATGATCACGCGCGCGATCGAGCGGGCGATCGAGCGGCGGCTGCCGGTCGTCATCGTCTCGGCGTCGGGCGGCGCGCGGATGATGGAAGGCACGCTCTCGCTCATGCAGATGGCCAAGATCAGCGCGGCGCTCGCGCGCCTCGACCGCGCCGGGCTGCTCTTCATCTCGGTGCTGACCGACCCGACGACGGGCGGTGTCACGGCCAGTTTCGCCATGCTCGGCGATCTCAACATCGCCGAACCGGGCGCCCTGATCGGCTTCGCCGGTCCGCGGGTCATCGAGCAGACGATCCGCCAGAAGCTGCCCGACGGCTTCCAGCGCAGCGAGTTTCTGCTCGCGCACGGCATGCTCGACCTCATCACGGATCGCCGCGAGATGAAGCCGGCGCTCGCCCGGGCGCTCCGGTTCATGGGGTGCGTCCCGGAGGCGGACGCGGCCGCCGACGCCCCTGACGCCGGCGAGGCGGCCGGGCCGGGCGAGGCGGCGCTGCCCCACTAGCTGCGCGCCCGCCACGCGCCGCACGAGCCCCACGCGCCCATGGATCCGCTGCAGTACCTCTTCAGCCTCGAGAAGCTCGGCATCAAGTTCGGCCTGGACAACATCCGTCGCATCACGGCGGCGCTCGGGTCGCCGCAGGACGCGTTCGCGACCGTCCACGTCGCCGGCACCAACGGCAAGGGATCGGTCACCGCCATGGTGGAGCGCGCGCTGCGGGCGGCCGGGCTCCGGACGGCGCGGTACACCTCGCCGCACCTGGTGCGGCTCGAAGAACGATTCGTCATCGACGGCGCGGCGGTCGATGCCGGCGCGCTCGAAGAGGTCGCCGCGCTCGTGCAGCACACCGTGGCCACGCTCCTCAGGCGCGGCGAGCTCGAGACCCACCCCACGTTCTTCGAGGCCACCACGGCGATCGCGTTCGAGCTGTTCCGGCGGCGGGAGGTCGAGGTCGCCGTGATCGAGGTGGGCCTGGGCGGACGCCTCGATTCGACCAACATCGTCTCGCCGCTGGCCGCGGCGATCACCTCCATCGACCTGG
>MELE01000016.1:2931-5276 GCA_001768615.1 Acidobacteria bacterium RIFCSPLOWO2_12_FULL_67_14b
GAAAAGGCCGGCATCATCAAGCCGCGCGTCCCGGTCGTCGTCGGCGCCATGGCGCCGGCCGCCGCCGATGTGATCGCGCGGGTCGGACGGGCGCAACACGCCCCGATCGTGCCCGCGTCGGCGGGGGTGCAGATGCGCACGAGCTGCCAGCCCGACGGCCGCGTGGCGCTCGACCTCGTGACCCCGACGCGTTCGTACCCCACGATGCGGCTGGCGCTGCGGGGCCGGCATCAGGCGCTGAACGCCCTGACCGCCGTGCGCCTCATCGAACAGCTCACGCGGTTTGCCGTTCCGGAGGCCGCGGTGGCGGCGGGCCTCGAGGACGTCCACTGGCCCGGGCGGCTCGACCTTGTCACGCTGGCCCCGGACCGAGCGGTGCTGCTCGACTCGGCCCACAATCCCGCCGGCGCCGACGCACTGGCGGCCTACCTGGCGGAGTTCCATCGCGAGAAGCTGCCGGTGGTGTTCGCGGCCATGCGCGACAAGGACGCCGAGCGCATGCTGCTGGCGCTGCGCCCGCACGCGCGGGCGTTCGTCCTGACGGCCCCCGCGCTCGCCCGGGCGGCTCCGCCGGCGGACCTGCTGGCGGTGGCGCAGCGCGTGGCGCCGGAGATTCCCGCCGAGACCGCCGAGAGTCCGGCCGACGCGCTGGCGCGATCCTGGCGGCGGGGACCGGTCGTCTGCGCCACCGGCTCGATCTTCCTGGTGGGGGAGCTGCTCGATCTGGTGGCCCGGGGCGTCGTCTGACGGCCGGCCGCGGTCCGGGGACGCGTGCTATGCTTGCCGGCGGTCGGTGCGCCCGCCTGCCCCCGCTGTCGATGCGAAGACTCGCGATTCAGCTCACCGGCGCCTGGTTCCTCATCCTCGCGCTGTCCTCCGTCACGGCCGCGCAGATCCCGCTCCTCGGTGAGACGGACTCGGACAGCTGGGAGCGGATCTCGGAGACGCACTACAGGTTCATCGGCCAGGTCGAGATCCGACAGCCTGATTTGTCGCTGGTGGCCGACGTGGTCGACGTGTTCACCGACACGAACACACTGGAGGCCTCGGGCAGCGTCGTCTTCGTGCAGGGGACGCAGCGGATCTCGGCCGACCGGATCGAGTTCAACCTGGCCACGGCCACCGGCGTGTTCCACAACGCCTTCGGCACGATGACGCTCGGCGTCGAGCGCCGGCCCGGCCAGTTCGGCACGCAGGAACCGGACGTGATGTTCCGCGGGGAGCGGATCGAGAAGATCGGGAACACGCGCTACAAGATCGTCAACGGCGGCTTCACGACCTGCGTGCAGCCGACGCCGCGCTGGGAGCTGACCGCCGGCACCGTCATCGTGAACGTGGACGATTACGCGCTGCTGACCAACTCGTTGTTCAAGGTGAAGGGCGTCCCGGTCCTCTACCTGCCGGTGTTCTACTATCCCATCAACAAGGAGGATCGTGCGACCGGCCTCCTCATTCCGCAGTACGGCAGCTCCACGATCCAGGGCCAGACCATCAGCAACGCGTTCTTCTGGGCGATCAACCGCAGCCACGACGCGACACTGCTGCACGATCTGTTCATGCGCACGGGGCAGGGGACGGGCGGCGAGTATCGGTACGTCCTGGGCGCCGGGTCGGAGGGCAACCTCCGGATGTACTTCCTCAACGAGCACGAGGCAACGTACGCGAGCGGAGGCCAGAATACGATCGTGCCGGCGCGGCGAAGCTACCAGTTCAACGGGGCCGCCAACCAGAGCCTGAGCCGCAGGCTGCGGGCGCGCGGGCGGGTGGATTACTTCTCCGACATCACCGTCCAGCAGACCTACAACACCAGCCTCTACGAGGCGTCCCGCCGCGCCCGGACGATCGCGATGGGGCTCACCGGCGCCTGGGGCACCTACACGGTCACCGGCGCGTACGAGCGCGCCGAGACGTTTTTCGGCACGTCGAGCTCGAGCCTCAACGGCGCCACGCCGCGCGTGAGCTTCGCGCGCGCCGAGCGCCCGATCGGCAGGACGCCGGTGTATTTCTCCATGGGCGCCGACTACAGCCACCTGCTCCGCGAGAGCCGCTTCGGGACCGGCGTGACCGACCACGGGCTGGACCGGATCGATCTGCTGCCGCAGGTGCGCGTGCCCTTCACCCGCTGGCCGTTTCTCACCGTCAACTCGTCGGTCCTGTGGCGCAACACCTACTGGACCGAGAGCATCGACCGCGTGCAGGTCCCGGAGGGCATCTCGCGGCGATACCTCGACTTCCGGTCGCAGGTCGTGGGGCCGGTGTTCACGAGAATCTGGGACACGCCCGACAACGGCTACGCCGAGCGCGTCAAGCACACCATCGAGCCCTTCTTCAACTTTCAGCGCCTC
>MELE01000017.1:0-1734 GCA_001768615.1 Acidobacteria bacterium RIFCSPLOWO2_12_FULL_67_14b
TCACAGCCTGCAATGAACGGATGGACCTGCGCCTCGAGCGGTTCGCGCTGCGCGAAGACCTGATTGAGGGCTTCGCGCAGATCCGCCAGGAGATGTCGGCGCTGCGCGTCGAGCTGTTGCGGTGGACGTTTGCCTTCTGGCTTGGCAACTTCGCGACGACGGCCGGGCTGATGGCGTTGCTGATCCGATTGCTCCAGCCGTAAGGCCGGAGCGGGCGTCCGCTGATAGAATTCTGCGGATGACCTCTCTCCCCGGCGTCTACACACCCCTCGCCACGCCCTTTGCCGCTGACGGCTCGCTCGACGAGCGCGGCCTCGAGGCCAACGTCGGCCGCTACATGCAGTCGCCGCTCACCGGGCTCGTCGTCCTCGGCTCCAACGGCGAAGCGCCGCAGCTCGAGGACGCCGAAGCCGATCGGGCGATCGCGGTGGTCCGGCGCGCGATGCCGAAGGATCGGCCCCTGCTCGCGGGCACGGGCCGGGAATCGACCGCGGCGACGATTGCGGCCACCGAACGCGCGGCCCGCCTGGGGGCCGACGCGGTGCTCGTCCGCACGCCCGCGTTTTACAAGGGGCAGATGACGACGGACGCGTTCGTCCGCCATTACACCCAGGTTGCGGATCGATCGCCGGTGCCGGTGCTGCTCTACAACGTCACGATCTACACGGGCGTGAACCTGCTGCCCGATGCCATTGCCACGTTGAGCCGGCATCCGAACATCGCCGGCATCAAGGAAACCAACAGCGACATGGTGCAGTTCGGGGAGTACCTGGCGCGCGCGAAAGACGGCTTCATCGTGCTGGCCGGCTCGGCCGGCACCTATTACTCCGCGCTCGCACTCGGCGCGCACGGCGCGATTCTCGCGGTGGGCGGGGTCGCGCCCGATCTGTGCGTGCGGATCTTCACGCTCGCCCGGGAGGGCCGGTTCGAGGAGGCGCGCACGCTGCATCGCACGCTGGCGCCGCTCGCCAAGCTGGTCGGCGCCACCTACGGTGTGCCGGGACTGAAGGCCGCCCTCGACCTGATCGGCTACGCCGGCGGCGTGCCGCGCTCGCCGCTGCAGCCGGTCGGGGCGCCCGCGATCGCCCAGATTCGCGAGCAGTTGCACGCGCTCAACCTGCTGGCGGCCCATGCTTCCCACTAGCGAACGCATCCTGCTCGGTCCGGGTCCCAGCCTGATGTCGCCCCGCGTGATGCGCGCCCTTGGCGCGCCCATGCTCAGCCATCTCGATCCGCAGTTTCTCGACATCATGGACGACCTGCGCGCGCGACTGGCGCGCGTGTGCCGGGCGCCGGAAGGCGCGCTGACGCTGGCCGTCTCCGGCACCGGCACCGCCGCCATGGAAACCGCCGTCGCCAACCTCGTGGCGCCGGGCACGCGCGTGCTGTCGGTGGTCACGGGCTACTTCGCCGACCGGCTCGCGCAGATGTGCGCGCGCTACGGCGCCACGGTGACGCGCGTCGAAGCGGCGTGGGGCCGGGCCATCGATCCGGAGGCGGTGCGCCGCGCGCTCGAGGCCGCGGGCGCCGACATCGTCACGATCGTGCATGCGGAAACATCGACGGGCGTGCTCAATCCCATCCAGGCCGTCGCCGCGATGGCGCACGAGCGCGGCGCGCTCGTGATCGTTGATGCGGTGACCTCGCTCGGCGGCATGCCGCTCGACGTGGCGGGCTGGGGACTGGATGCCGTCTACAGTTGCAGCCAGAAATGCCTGGGTGCGCCTTCCGGTG
>MELE01000017.1:1752-7590 GCA_001768615.1 Acidobacteria bacterium RIFCSPLOWO2_12_FULL_67_14b
CGAGGCGCGGTGGGCCCGTCACGAGCGGCATCATCGGCGGCTGGTGGCCGGTCTTGACGCGATGGGGCTCTCGCTGTTCCCGCCCGAGGGCGAGCGGTTGTGGACCCTCAACGCGATCCGCGTGCCGGCCGGCGTGGACGAAGCGGCGGTGCGCAAAGACCTTCTGCAGCGGCACAACATGGAAATCGGCGCCGGCCTGGGGCCGCTGGCGGGCCAGATTTTCAGGGTCGGCCTGATGGGCGCCAGCTCGTCACCGGAACTGGTCGATCTGTGCCTGAAGGCGCTCGGCGAGGCGATTTCCGCCCAGGATGGCGGCAAATCCTGACATCTACCTCTGGTACAGGGGTTGCAGTGTCCGGGTCATGAGAAAAGGAGCCTGCTTCCTTTTTGCGGCGTGCGTGGTCCTTTCCGCGGCCTGCGCCACCAACCCGGTCACCGGCAAGCGGCAGATGTCGCTGCTGAGCGAGGCCGAAGAGGCGGCGATTGGCCAGCAGCAGGACGCCGAGGTCCGCCGCGAGATGGGCGTCTACGACGACCCTGAGCTCCAGCGCTACGTCAGCAACATCGGGCTCGAGTTGGCGCGTACGTCGCACCGGCCCAACCTCCCGTGGTCGTTCACCGTCGTCGACAACCCGGCGATCAACGCCTTCGCCCTGCCGGGCGGCTACATCTACGTGACCCGCGGGATCCTGGCGTACCTGGACGACGAGTCGGAGCTGGCCGGCGTGCTCGGTCACGAGATCGGCCACGTGACGGCGCGCCACGCGGCGCAGGCCTACACGCGACAGGCGCAGGCGAACCTGGGCCTGACGGTGCTGAGCATCTTCGTGCCGGGCACGCGGCCGTTCACCGAGCTTGGCGCCACCGGCCTGAGCGTGCTGTTCCTCAGGCACGGACGCGAAGCCGAGCTCGAGGCCGATCGACTCGGCGTCGAGTACGGCTCGACGGCCGGCTGGGATCCGACCGGCGTGCCGCGGTTCCTGTCGACCCTGGCGCGCGTCGATGCGTTGAGCGAGCGCGGCGTGCCGAACTGGCTGTCCACCCACCCCGCACCCGGATCGCGCGTCGGCCAGGCCGAGCCGGTAGTCGGCAAATTCGTGTCGCCGACGGCGACCCGGCGGAACCGCGATCAGTACCTCGAGCGCATCAACGGGCTGGTGTTCGGCGACAACCCGAAAGACGGCATCGTCCGTGGCAACGTGTTCCTGCACCCGATGCTCCGGCTGGGGCTCGAGTTCCCGGACGGGTGGGACGTGACCAACTCGCCCGAGGCGGTGCTGGCGCGCGAGCCGGGGACCGAGCACTACATGGTGCTGCAGGAAGTGGAGCAGCCGCGCCTCCTTCGCCAAGGCTCCGGAGGCCAAGGCGGCCAATCGATCGCGGAGGCCGCCGTGGCGGCGATGCGAAGTGCCGGCTATAGCGTCGTCGACGGCCGCATGGAGCGGATCAACGGGCTCGATGCGCACGTCGGCCTCTATCGCGGCAGCGTGAAGGGCACCGGCAAGGTGCAGATGCGCGCGGCCCACTTCGCGATGGGCCGCCAGATGTACGTGGTGGCGGGGTTTGCGCCCGAAGCGGACTTCGATCGGGTCGATCGCGAGGTGCAGCCCGCCGTCAGGTCGTTCCGGCAGCTGAGCGCCGACGAAGCGTCGCGCGTGCGCCCGAACCGCGTCGACTTCTACGTGGTGCGCCAGGGCGATTCGTGGCAATCGATCGCGGCGCGACAGGGCAAGAACATCGTCAATGCGGCGACGCTGGCGATCATGAACGATCGCGAGGTCAACGAGCAGCCGCAGTCGGGCGATCGCGTCAAAATCGTCGTTGAGGGATAGACTCCTCATGTGAAGCGGGGTTTCAGAGCGCTCGCCGCCCTTGGCGCGGCCGGCTTCGCCTACATCGGCTACATCTACCTGACGCTGCCCGACGTTCGGTCCCTCGCCACCGCGAACCCCACTGCGACCGCGTTCATGCAGCTGCGGATCGACGAGGCGCGCGCGGCCGGCCGCGCGAAGTTTTCGATCCGCCATCGATGGGTGCCCTACAGCCAGATCTCGCCGAACCTGCGGCGCGCCGTGATCGTGACCGAAGACGCCGGGTTCTACGATCACGACGGCATCGACATGAACGAGATCAAGGCGTCGTTCGAAAAGAACTGGGAGGAAGGGCAGTTCCTGCGGGGCGCCAGCACCATCACGCAGCAACTGGCCAAGAACCTCTACCTGTCGCCTTCGCGCAATCCCATGCGCAAGGTGAAGGAGCTGCTGATCACGCGCCGCCTCGAGGCGGCGCTCACCAAGCGCCGCATCCTCGAGATCTACCTGAACATGATCGAGTGGGGCGACGGCATCTTCGGCTGCGAAGCGGCGTCGCGCGCGTATTTCGGCAAGGCCTGCGCGAGCCTGTCTGCTGAAGAAGCGGCGCTCATGGCGGGCGCGATTATCAACCCGCGCGAGCACAGTCCGGCCAAGCCGACCAAACGGTTGTTGCGGCGCCAGCAGATCATCCTGAAACGACTGGCGCCGAAAGCGGAAAGCTGAGAGCGGAAAGCTGAAAGCTGAAGGCCGAAGGCCGTCATTCGAGCCGCCTGGCGCCGACGAAGCGGCTGGCCCAGTACTGCGAGCTGAGCTGCTCGACCCGCACCACGCCGCGTTCGCTCGGCGCGTGCACGAACTGGTCGCCGCCGATGGCGATGCCGACGTGCGATGCGCCCGGCGCCACCGTGCTGAAGAAGACCAGGTCGCCGGGCTCGAGCCGATCGCGCGGCACGGTCTTGCCGACCTTGAACTGCTCGCGCGTTTCGCGCGGCACCGGCACGCCGTGCTGGCCGAAGACGTAGCTCACCAGGCCGCTGCAATCGAATCCGTTGGGGTTGGTCCCGCCATTCCGGTACGGCGCCCCGCGCAGCGAGAGGGCCGTGCTCGAGAGGGCGTAACCATCCGCGGCGCCGGCCCGCGACGGCACCGGTGACGGCCGGCCGGGGGTGATGGGCGGCGGCACGACCGATGGCGGCGCGTTCGGATCCGCAGGCGCCGGCACGGCGACGACGGCGCCGCCGCCGCTGTCGGGCATCGGAAAGGGACGCGGCGTATACACGACCCCGGAGCTCGCGCACGCCGAGGCGAGCGCGGCCATCGCGATCACCAGGAATCTGGTCATCATTCGTATCCTATCGGCCGGTGGTGCCGAATTGTGTAGTCCTGCGCGATCCGTGGCACAATGACTGCTGAATGGAGCAAACGCTCCTCCTCAACGCAACCTACGAGCCGCTGAAGGTCGTTCACTGGCAAAAGGCGGTGACGTTGTGGTGTCAGGGCAAGGTCGAGATCATCGCGCATCACGACCGGGAGGTCCGAGCGGTCTCGTTCGCCTTCAAGATGCCCTCCGTCATCCGCTTGTTGCGCTACGTCCGGATCCGCAGACGATTCGATTACGTACCGTTCTCTCGCGCGAACATCTACGCGAGAGACGAATACACCTGCCAGTACTGCGCCGGCGTCTTCCCGACACAAGAGCTCACGTTCGATCACGTGATGCCGGTGTCCAAGGGCGGCCGCAAAGACTGGGAGAACATCGTCACGTGTTGCGTCACGTGCAACCGCCACAAGGGCGGCCGCACGCCCGACGAGGCGCGCATGCGGCTGGTGCGCCACCCGCGGCGGCCGATGTCGGCGCCCGCCATTCGCATCACGATCGGCCTGCGCAGCGCGCCCGACAGCTGGCGTGACTACCTGTACTGGAATCTCGAACTGGACGAGAGCTGATCGGTGCCGGTGCTGACCAGCCTCGAGCCGCTTCGCGTGGTGGAAGGCGGACGGCTGTGGCTGCACGGCGACGGGTTTCCCCAACCGGAATCATCCGCGGACATCGTGACGATCGGCGGCGTGCCGGCGCGCATCGCGTTCTCCGCGCCCGATCGGCTGGCCGTGGTCGTGCCGCCCGGCCTCGACGGCGGCGACACGCCCGTGAAGGTCGCGTGGATTCCCGGCGCCACGTTGTACGCGCGCGTCGGCGGATTGCTCGCCACCGGCCTGCATCAAGTGGACAACCCGGTGTTCGGTCCCGACGGCGCGCTGTATGTGACCTACAGCGGCACGCGCGGGCAGGAGGCCCGGGTCTCGATCTTCCGCATTTCCTCCACCGGCGCCCGCGAGCCGTTCGTGCACGGCCTCGTCAATCCCACCTCGATGGCCTTCGGGCCCGATGGACGGCTGTATGTCTCGAGCCGGTTCGAAGGCCGCGTCTATCGCGTCTTCGACGATGGACAGTACGAGGTGATGGCGTCGGATCTCGGCGTGGCCTGCGGACTGGCGTTCGGTCCCGATGGCGGGCTCTACGTGGGCGATCGCGCCGGCACGATCTTCCGGATCGATCCAAAGGGCGGCACCAGAACCTTCGCGAGCGTGCCGTCGAGCGTGGCAGCGTTCCACCTGGCGATGGGGCCTGACGGCGCGCTGTATGTCTCGGCGCCGACCCTGGCGTCGTACGATTCGGTGCGGCGCATCGATCAGAGCGGGAAGGTGGAAACGCTCGACGTCCCGTTCGGCCGTCCCCAGGGCCTGGCCTTCGATGCCTCCGGCGTCCTGCACGTCGTCGAAGCACTGGCCGGTTCGAGCGGCGTGTATGCGCTGCGTCCCGGCTCGCCGCGCGAGTTGGTGGTCGCGGGCGGCACGCTGGTCGGACTCGCGTTCGGTCCGCGCGGCCAGCTCGTGGTGGCTTCCAACGAATCGGTCTACACGTTTCCCGCCGATGTGGCGGCCGGCTTCAGCCGAACCTCCGTCGCATGACCGTTCTCGTCTGGGTGCTGCTGGCAGCCGCGTCGATCTCGCTCGGGCTTCGCACCACGTCGCTGCTGGTCGGCGACACCGTCCACCCGATGGATCGGCTCGCGCTGTCGGCGATCGCCGGCACGCTGATCACGGCCGTGACTCTCGAAGTGTGCGCGAGCTACCGCATCTTCGACTTCGGGCTCGGGCTGTTGTTCTCGCTGTCGCTGGTGGGGCCGTACGACCTGACGAAGTGGTGGTTCAGGTCCCGTGGCCGCCGTTGGCCGTGGCCGTCCGGCGCGCCCGGATCAGCCTGGGTCATTGCGCTGCGCTGGCTGTTCGTGGCGGCCGTGGCCGCCGTCCTCGTCGCGATCGCAGGGCACTAATCCCGGCGGGTACTTCGCTTGCCGCCGGGCGCTTTCAGCTTTCAGCTTTCAGCTTTCAGCCTTCAGCTCTCAGCCCGTCTCGGCCGAAAGCTGTGAGCAGAAAGCTGGGGCGACCGGCAATTCACGTCCACTCGAGTGAGTTGCGCGACTAGACCGTGCCGTGCAGACGCATCCGCTCCGCGAGCGCCGGCCAGTGCGAGCTGGCGCGAAGTTCGGCCGCGATCGGCATGTGGACGAACTGCAGGACGCCGGGCGTGCGCTGGTCGATCGCGCGGTGCGCCCATTGTGCCGCGCGGTCCAACTCGCGGCCGAGCAGATGGAACACCATCAGTGCGAGCGGGACTCCGTACACCCCGGTCACCTCGAGCAGCGGCTGCCACAGGGCGGCGCCACGCGTGGTGTCGCCGGCGCGAATCAGCAGGGCTGCCAGCGTCGCCGCGACCACGGCGTTGCGGGGATCCAGCGTGAAGGCGCGCTCGGCGCAGGTGAGCGCCGCCAGGAGGACCACCGCCAGACGGTAGCGCGCGGTGGGCGATAGCGGATCGTCGCTGACGGCATGGGTGAGCTGTGCGATCGCGGCGGCCTGCTGGTTCGTATACCAGAGAAAAAAGAAGCCGTACGTGCTGCGGAGGTTCGACGACACCAGGCCGGGGCGCATCGCCAGATCGAATCGCCGGCGGGCCTCGTGC
>MELE01000017.1:7601-9083 GCA_001768615.1 Acidobacteria bacterium RIFCSPLOWO2_12_FULL_67_14b
TCGCGTCGTGCGCGGGCATCAGGTGAAACACCGCGAGCGTGAAGTAATGCAGCGCCAGGCCATGGTGCGCGGGCGCATACCGCGGATCGGCCGCGAGCGATTGCTTGGAGTATTCGCGGCAGCGGGCCTGGTGTCCGGCCGTGAAGCTGAACTGGTAGTAGCGGCCCTTCAGGTAGGCCTCGTACGCAGCTGGCGACGGCGTATGGCGGGCCCGTGGCGGCCCGGTCAGCGTGGTCGTGAGCGCGCTGGTGATGGCGGCGGCGATCTCGTCCTGCACGCCGAACAGATCGACCAGCTCGCGATCGTAGCGCTCCGACCAGAACGGGCTGCCGTCCGCTGCCCTGATCAGCTGCGCGCTGACGCGGATGCGGCTGCCCGCTTTGCGCACGCTGCCTTCGAGGACCGAGCTGACGCCAAGCGTGCCGGCGATGCGGCGCACGTCCGTCGGTTGGCCCTTGAACGCGAAGGCGGATGTGCGCGCGATCACCTTGAGGCCCTCGACCCGGGTCAGCGCGTTGATGACCTCCTCGGCGAGCCCGTCGCCGAAGTACTCACAGTCTTTCGCTGGCGTCATGTCGGTAAACGGCAGCACCGCGATCGAGACCGGCGGCTCCGGCTCCAGCGGACCGGCCTCGTCGAGGGCCGCCCGGACGTCGGCCATGCGCTGGAAGCGGTCGGCCGGGTCCTTGCGGAGGCAGCGTTTGACCACGCGCGCCAGCGGCGCGGGCATCGGGAACGGGGCGGGCTCATCACGAAGAACAGCGGCCAGCACGTCCGCCGAGGAGGCTCCGGTGAAGGCGCGGCGGCCGGAGACCATCTCGTACAGCAACGCCCCAAAACTGAAGATATCGGAACGGTGATCGAGCGCCTGTCCCTGCGCCTGTTCCGGCGACATGTAACCGACCGTCCCCAGCACCGCGCCGGCCGCGGTCCTGGTGGCATCCGGCGTATCGGTCTTCATCACCTTGGCGATACCGAAATCCAGCAGCTTCGCCGTGCCGCCGTTGACGAGCACATTCGAGGGCTTCAGGTCACGGTGCAGGATGCCCTTGTCGTGCGCGGCCTCGAGGGCGCCGGCGATCTGGATGGCCAGCGCCGTCGCCCGATCCGGTGCGATCGGTCCATGCAACGGAAAGCCCTCGACGTACTCCATCACGAGATAGTCGGGGCCGACGTCGTACAGCGTGCAGATATGGGGATGGTTCAGCGCGGCGATGGCGCGGGCCTCGCCCTGGAAGCGGGCGATGTGGCGCGGCTGCGCGCGCTTGATGGCGACCGTCCGGTTCAAGCGGGTGTCGCAGGCGGTCCAGACTTCGCCCATCCCGCCCTCGCCGATGAGCGCGACGATCTCGTAGGGGCCGAGCCGCACGCCGGGGGCCAGCTTCATGAGGGTGAACCGGGATTATAGCCGGGCCTCCGGATGCCGCGCCCCCGCGGCAAGGCTATGATCCGCTATCCGCACCATCGATCACGATCAGGCTC
>MELE01000018.1:0-1489 GCA_001768615.1 Acidobacteria bacterium RIFCSPLOWO2_12_FULL_67_14b
GATTGTCGTTCAGCCGGCTGTACGTGTAGCTGAAGTTGCCGCCCCAGATCCCGGTCGAGCGCTTGCGGATCTGGAAGATGCCGGCGTGGTACTGCGAGTGCGCACCGGTGGATTGCAGCATCATGACGTCGCCGAACTGCGGGTACGGACGCAGGAGCTGTCCCAGCTGGATCGTGGCCTGCCGCGAGAACTGGCCGGCCGCCGCCACTCTGAAGAACGGGTTGGGCACCTGCTGCAGCGTGTTGACGCCGGCGGTCTGGTACTTCGGATCGAGCTGGTTGATGTTGATGGCCGCGTCGCCCGAGCCGCCCCAGCTCATGTTCGACCCGGTGAGGCCGGCGTAGCCCACCGACACGCTGATGCCCCAGGGCATCTCGCGCTGGAGGTCGAACGAGTACTGCTGCACGCGCGGCGCGCTCTTCGTCGGATCGATGAAGCGGACCTCTCCGCCCGCACCCGTAAGCAGGCCCAGGCTGTTGCCGCTGGGCTGGACGAGGCCGCCCGGGAACGGGTTGCTCAACGAGATGGTCGGCACCGCGCCGCTCCCCTGCGGCTGGATGATCTCCGTGGTAGCCGAGTAGCCGATCTGTCCCCAGCCGCTGGTGCCGGCCGCCGGGTAGTTCCACGGCGAGAAGTAGAGCCCCCAGCCGCCGCGAAGCACGGTTTTCGGGTTGAAGCTGTACACGGCGCCGATGCGGGGCGCCACCTTCATGGCCGGCTGGTTGCCCTGCTCGACGGGCGCGCCGTCGACGCCGGCGTAGATCAGGCCGCCCATGATCTGCCGGCGCGCGCCGGTGATCGGATCGATGACGCTCACCAGCGAGTCGAGCGGGCTCACGGTCGTCTTGTTGAAGTCGACCGTCATGTTGTTGTTCTTCTCCTTCATGCCCGTCTCGCTCTCGAGGCGGATGCCGAAGTTGAGCGTGAACTTGTCGTTGATGCGCCAGTCGTCCTGCGCGTAGCCCGCGTAGTAGTTGACGTATCCGTGAAGCTGTGTATTGAGGGGCACGCTGCCGCTCTGCGGGTAGCCGAGCAGCAGGTCGGCGGCGGCGTTGCCACTGTAGGTGCCGGTGAAGGTGTAGGTGCCGGTGGATTGGCCGTAGCTGAGCGAGCGGACCCCGAGCACGCGGTAGTCGCCGCCGACCTTGTAGTTGTGCGAGCCCGACAGCTTGCTCAGCGTGCCGTTGACGCCGTACTGGTAGTAGCCGTTGGCCTGCCGGTTGGTCCAGCCCGAGCCCTTGTAGCCGGTGATCGACGTCGACGGGAAGCGGTTGGTGTCGGAGAACTGGCTCGTCAGCGCCGGGTTGTTCCAGAGCGCCTTGGCGTCGAACTCGAACGGCAGGTTGTAGTTGTCGTCGAAGTTGTTGTAGCCGCCGCGCAGCGTCAGCACCGTGGAGTTGTTCAGGATGTAGGTGTTGTTGAGCACGAACGTGCCGATGACGCGATCGAGCTGGTAGCTGCCGCCGACGAACTTGTTGTCGACGTTGTA
>MELE01000018.1:1508-12351 GCA_001768615.1 Acidobacteria bacterium RIFCSPLOWO2_12_FULL_67_14b
TGTCGACGTTGTAATTGGAGTTGGCTTCGTGCGTCACCTGGCGCAGCACGAACCCGCTCACCGAGATGGAGTCATTGAACTGGTGGTTCACCTTGGTCGTGACCTGATACGCCCGGTTCGGCAACAGGTCCGTCATGCTGAAGTTCGGCGAGCCGTTGTCCACTTCCGAGTCGGGCTTGGGGAAGTAGCTCAGGATCTTCGCCCCGACCGGATCGAAACGGCTGGCCGGGATCCGGTTGCCGGGAAACGCCTGCCCCGTGAGCGGATCGCGGATGGTCACCGGCTGACCGTTGCGCGTGAGGCCGGAGAAGTCACCGTTGCGCTCCGCGGCCGTCGGCACCAGGAAGGAGTTCTGTTGCGGCTGGTTGTTGACGTACTTTTCGCCGGCCACCCAGAAGAACGTCCGTGACTTCACGATCGGGCCGCCGCCGCCACCGCCGCCGTTGCGCCAGTATTCCGGCACGTTCGTCTGGTTCTGGAGTTTCGGAATCAGCAGCTGCTCCACCATCGATTCGGGACGCAGCACCCCGTAGCCCGAGCCGCGCCAGTCGTTGCCGCCCGAGCGCGCCGACATGTTCATCACGCCGCCCCCGGTGCGCCCCATCTCGGCGTCGTAAGTGTGGACCTGGACCTTCATCTCCTGCACCGCTTCCATCGACGGGTTGGTCGAGGCGCGGTTCTGGAGGTCGGTCACGGGAAAGCCGTCCACCAGGAAGTTGTTGGCGCGGACCGGGCCGCCGCCCATCGAGACGGCGGAGTTGCCGACCTGGTCCTGCATGCGGTTCCAGTGCGCGTTGCCGCTCGCCTGCACGGTTGGCTCGAGCGTGGCCAGCAGGAACACGCTGCGGCCCGAAGAGGGAATGGCCCCGAGCGCCGCGGCGTCGATCACGCCGCCCACCGACGCGTTGGTCGATTCGATCAGGGGCGCTTGCGCCGTCACCGTGATGGTCTCTTCGAGCGTGCCGACCTCGAGGACGACGTCCAGGCCGACGCTCTGCTGCGTGCCGATGCGCACGCCCGTGCGCTCGAACGATCGGAAGCCCTGCACCGCGACCTTCACGGTGTAAGTGGACGGTTCAACGGCGGGAAACGAGTACTCGCCCGTTTCGTTGGTCACGGTCTCACGCGAGATGCTGGTCGATTCGTTCAGCAGCGTGACCGTCACGCCGGGAATGACGCCCTGGGCGTCCTTGACGACGCCGCGCAGGGCGCCCTGGAAGGATTGTCCGTACACCCCAACTGGTGAAGTGGCAACGAGCGCCGCGGTGCAGACCGCCCAAAGCGCCAGCGCAAGTGAACGCTTAGTCATCGCGCCTCCTGAGGTGAGACCAATGTTTCAAATCAACTAACCTGTTTCTCCTGCCGGGAACGACCGAAAAGGAGACGTTCAGATACAAGAGGGGTGTAATCACGCAAAGCATGAACCGTACCGAAGAGCTGCCCGCTGAAAGCCCGAGATCTCTGGAGTTCGAACCCAGGTCGGCCAAGATCGTTGGTGGGGTGCGCGGGATTTCTCGCATCCGGTTGCTGGATATTCCACAGCTACGCGCCCGCGAACCCGCCGGCCGGCAGTCCGCCAACCGACCCTTGACCTCGGGTAGAATCCGAAGCGCTCGATTCCCGTGTGGAGACTCCGGAATGCCTACGTTGTCGGAACCCCTGAACGCAGAGCCCCAAGGCCCCGCTCTGAGTGGCATCACTCGAGCGGCCGACCGCAGCTCCCGCAAGTTGGTCGAGGCGTTCCATGCCCTGGTGACCGGGCCGCACGTTCCGCGATTTGAGCTCGAGCTGCCGGACGGCGCCCTTCACACATTTGGCGCCCAGCCCCGGAACGCAAAGGAGAGCGTTCCCGAACACCCGCGCTTTCGGATTCGCGTGCGCAACCAGCAGGGCCTGCGTGCGCTCTCGTCGTTTGACGAGGCGCGAACCGCGGAAGCGTTCCTCAACGGCGACGTCGACGTGGACGGCGATGTCCTGTCGGCTTTCGATCTCCGCAAGTTCTTCGTCGATCGCCACCCGTTCCGCTCGATCTGGCGCTTCATCCCGCCGCTGTTCTTCGGGCAGGTGCAATCGGACAAGAAAGGGATTCCGCGTCACTACGATTACGGCGACGAGTTCTACTTCTCGTTCCTCGACAAGGACGTGCGTCTGTATTCGCAGGCGCTCTACAAAACGGAGACCGACACGCTGGAGCAGGCGGCGCGAAACAAGCTTGACTACATCCTGGACGCGTGCCGGCTGACGGCGGGCTCCGAGGTGCTGGATGTCGGTGCAGGCTGGGGCTCGTTCTCGTGCTATGCGGCCGCCCGCGGCGTCAACGTGACCATGATGACGCTCGCCCACAAGCAGTACGAGTGCCTCACCAACGTCGCGCGGAACAGTTCGGCGCCGGGCCGGCTCGAAGCGGTCCGCGAGAGCATCTACGCCTACGCGCCGGCGAAGCGATTCGACGCGATCGTGCTCCTTGGCGTGATGGAGCATCTGCCGGACTATGCCGGGCTCTGCCGGCAATTCGACGCGCTCCTCAAGCCGAACGGCCGTGTCTACATGGACTTTTCCGCCATCCGAAAGAAGTACGCCAGCAGTTCGGTGGCGTATCGGCACGTCTTTCCCGGCAATCACTCGCCGGTCGTTCTGCCCGAGCTGCTCAGCGCCGCCAATGCCAGCACCTTCGAACCCATTGCCGTGCACAACGATCGCCACAGCTATTTCCTCACGCTCAGCACGTGGGCCCGGAATCTCGAGGCGGCGCGCGACCGGCTCGTCCCCGAGTTCGGCGCGCGGACCTTTCGATTGTTTCAGCTCTATCTGTGGGCCACCGCGCACGCGCTCGGCCGGGACGGCTCGCTCGAAAGCTATCGCGTGGTCATTCAGAAGTCGCCGGGATCCCCGTCCGCACAGATCGGGTTGGGGGTCACGACGGGGCCAGGCCTGTCTTCAGTGTTCTGACATCCTCCGAATCTGCGAGCAGGCCGGGCCGCGCCGTCAAATCCGCGAACACCGAGAGCAGTTCGCGCGCCTGCTCACGGCGGCCCTGCTCCGCGAGGAGGCGCGACAAGCCATTCGCGGCGCGCAACTCCAGCAGGCGCGCGCCCGTCCGTTGCGCCGCCGCGATGGCCCCGCGGTAAGCAGCCTCGGCTGACTCGACGTTTCGTCCCCGCAGCAACTCGGCCTGCAGGCGGATCAATTCCGGTTCGTAGAGATGCGCGTCCTGCGCCCGCGCGAGATCCAGGGCCTCCGACACCAGGTCGACGCCCCGATCGGTCTCGCCTCTCCGCATGCAGATTTCAGCCATCATCCCGAGATAGTGCGGAACCTGCAGCCCGGCGCCGGTCTTTCGATACCGGGTCAGGCTGGCGGCGAATGCTTCCGTGTCCTCATCTCGTGGTTGACGCATCGACTGGGCCCAGACGTCGTACATGTGTCCGACGATGAGCATCTGGGAGAAGTCGCGCTCCCGCGCGAGCGTCATCGTCGTCTGCGCGTGGTCGTGCGTGCCGTCGATGTCGCGCTGGAGCTGGCGCCGTCGCGCGACCATGTGGAGCGTGTAGGCGAGGCTGAACGGATGCTGGAGATCCCCGACCCATTCGAGCGCGGCCCGCTCGGCCTCGGCCGCCTGGTCGAGCCGAAGCATGAACGTGAGGGCCAGCGAGAGCCACGCGCCGGCGCTCGATACGGTGTCCTGGCCGTAGGCCAGCGCCCGGGATTTGGCGAAATCGCTCGGCAACAGCCCGAGTGCCGTCTCGAGATGCTCCCGGCCGACGTCGAGGTCGCCGCGACACACGGCGGTGATGCCGAGAGCGACGTGGGCATTGTGGCGGTCGAAGGCGTCGCCGGTCCGTTCGGCCGCGGCCTGCAACCGTTCCGCGAGCTCGCGCGCTTTCGGCAGCTTGCCTCGCGAAATGTGCACCTGCCACAATCCGCTGAGGACGGGCACGATCAGGGGCGTGCCGCCGAGCTGCCCGCATAGTTCCAACGCCCGATCCGAGGCTTGCTCCACTTGCGCGCTCGCGAAGCCGCTGGTCGCAATCAACGGCCGCGTCAGCGTCAGAAGCGTCATGAGCTCACGGCGGCGCCGATCCTCGCCATCCGGCAGGTGGTCGAGGGCGCGGAGTGCCTGCCGCGCGAGGGCCACCGCCTCGACTGAGGCGAACAGCCGGGCCGCGTGCTGGGCCGCCATCAGGAAATACTCGGCCGCCTTCGCGCTGTCCCTGGCAACGTCGAACAGCATCGCGAGCTCGGACGCAATCTCGGGCCGTGGGCCGTGAGCCCGTTCGAGGGCGGAAGCGACCGCGGCGCTCAACGTCGATCGGCGCGTGCCGCGCAGCGAGCTGTAGAGGGCATGCTGGTAGAGAATGTGGACGAACCGATATCGGAGATTCGGTGTGCGATCGGGCAGCTCGTGCTCGCCAAGACAGGTGACGAGGGCCAGCACACGCTCGAGATGGTCGAGCCGTTCCTCGGCCTCCGCCAGGTCCATTGCCATCGCCCGGCCGATCACCGCCGAGTCGAAGTCGTGCCCCTGCACGCTGCCGGCGAGGAGCAGGCGCCGGTCGCCATCGGTGAGCGTGTCGATCTTCCGCTGGATCATGCCGCGGATCGATTCCGGCAGCGCGCCTTCGAAATCCGGGATCGCCTGGGCCAGCACCCAGTCGCCGCCCTCGCACGTCACGACGCCCTGGTCGCGGAGGTACCGTACCAACTCCGCCATGAACAGCGGGCTTCCCTCCGTCTTGGCGTGGATCAGCGCGCCGAGCTCCGAGGGGAAGCGGTGCTCCGGAAACTCCAGGGCCAGATACCGCTCGACGTCCTTCGGCGTCAGGAAGCCGAGCAGGATCTCGCGGCAGCGTCCGTGCGCCTGCAGCTCCAGTTTGACCGCGGCGAACGGATGTTTGTTGAGCAGCAGTTCCGAGGGCCTCGCCGTGACGAGCACCATCGCGCGAACCGCGTCGAACATGCCGGCGACGTACGAGAGCAGATCGATCGTCGACAGATCGGCCCAATGAATGTCTTCGATGACGAGCACGATGGGCGCATGGACCGAGAGCTCTCGCAGAAACGCACCCAACTCGCGCTTCAAACGCTCCTGTGAGCCCGTCTGGACTTCGACCCGGAGCCTCGCCGCGGACTCATCATCGGCGGCCAGCCGCGCCAGCTGCAGGTACCACGTCGGCGCGAACAGCTTCATCACGGCGGCCGCCGAATCGCCGTCAGGCCCGTGCAGCAGCGTGTCCAGCACCCCGAGCACAGGCAGGTACGCACCGGTCCCCGCGAGACGATCCGAACAGTGACCGCGACCGATCCGGCACGACAGGCCCGAGACCGCCAGGTCGCCAAGAAAATCCTGAACGAGCGTCGTCTTGCCGATACCGGGCTCGCCGGAGACGCAAATCAGCAATCCGGGCCCCCGCGCCACCTGCCCGAATGCCGCCTGGAGCTCGGTTCGCTCTCGCGTCCGGCCCACCGAATGGCGCGCGGACCGCACCGATGGCGCGCCGCTGCCGAACCCAGGGGAACCGGCCGCGAGCGCCTCGAGGTCGGTCACGCATTCGGCTGCGCCTGGCCGCAGGCGGGCGTCCTTGTCGAGCATCCGGAGGATGAGCGCGTCGATCGCGGCCGGGATTTCCGGGTTGATCCGCGACGGCGCGGTTGCCGGCCGGGTCAGCGTCGCGCTGAGCACGCCCATCGGCGAGTCCGCCTCGAACGGATGGACCCCGGTGGCCAACTCGTACAGGACCATGCCAAACGAGAACACATCCGTCGCCGGCGTCACCTTCTCGGTCCGCGCCTGCTCGGGCGACATATAGCGGACGCTCCCCAGCAGCATGCCGGGCGCGGTCCGGGCCGTGACGGTCTCCGACCCACCTTCGAAGGCCGCAGGCAGCAATCGAGCGATGCCGAAGTCCAGGATCTTCACGTAGCCGTCGTCGCGGACGAGGATGTTCTCCGGCTTGATGTCGCGGTGCACGATGCCGGCAGTGTGGGCGACGGCGAGCGCTTCCGCAATCTGGCGCGCGACGGAAATCAACGCACTCGGGGGCAGCGTCTCGCCTGGCGCCGGACGGATCGGCCGGCCACTGACGAACTCCATCGCGATGTACCGGCCCTCCTCTGATTCGCCGGTTTCATAGATGGTGACGATGTTCGGGTGATTCAGCGCGGAGGCCGCACGGGCCTCCCGCGTGAAGCGGTCGACCGCCGCCGGATCGCGTGCCAGCTGGTCCCGCAGGAGCTTCAACGCCACGTCACGGCCGAGCCGCTTGTCGGTGGCTCGATAAACTTCGCCCATCCCGCCTGCGCCGAGCAGGCCGGTCACTTCGTAGGGGCCGATCCGCGTACCTGAAGCGAGTGCCATGAATGAGGGGGGACGCCGCCGACGAGCCGGATCTTATCCCACTGGCCCCGGATCGGCTTGCCCCCGACTCACGACCGCAACCGCAGTCGGCCGCATGCCGGCCGAAGGGTCCGCTCAGAACCCGAGTTTCATGGCCAGCTGCATCTGCCGTGGCGGCCCGGCCTGTGTGAAGTGGCCAAAGCCCGGCAGCGGTGACGTCGGGTACGCACCCGTGCCCCAGATGAACGCGGAACTCAGGTTATTGGTCTCGATGAAGTTCGTCCGGTCGAGCAGGTTGAACACCTCGAAGATCCCCTCCAGATAGACCCGGTCGCCCAGCTGGAAGCGCCGGCTGATCCGCACGTCGACCACCGACTGGCCCGGCATGGTGCCCGAATTGCGGCCGACGCTCGAGGCCTCGTTTGCCGGTTCGCGTCGTGCCCGATCCGGGGGGAACGTCCCGCCGTTGCCGTCGGCATTCAGGTCGGCGCCGGCCAGGATCGTATACGGCCGGCCCGAGCCGATGGTGACGATCGACGACAGCTGCACGTCGCCGGGCGCCATGTAGACGCCGCTAAACACGAAGCGGTGCCGTTGATCCTGCAGGGAGGGTCCGTGCTCGCTGAGCGGGTCGAAGCCGGCGGGCAGGCCATTGACGTCGCTGGGGCTCCGGCCGCGGCCGTTTTGCTGCGGGACGAACGCGCTCTGGAAGTCCGTCGAGTTGTCCTCGGCCTCCGAGAGGGTGTAGCTCAGGAGAAACTGGTGGCGGCCGGAGTACCGCCGATTGAGCGACACCGTGAGGCCCTTGTACCAAGTCTCACCGAACGTTGTGTACTGCAGGATCGAAGCCGACGTGCCCGCGACGCCGTTGATGTCTTGCGGCCGGCGGCCGGGGCCGAGCGCCGCCACCGCCGGGTTGTAGTCGACCGTGCCGATCTGGTTGAAGCCGCGCGCGTAGACCAGACCGGCCGACAGCGCCATTTGCCCGGGCAGTTCGCGATCGACGCCGATCGAGGCATGGTGGGCGTAGGGAGACTCCAGGCCGGGATCGATCAGGAACTTCAGCGTGGGGAACGTCCCGGCGGCGGCTTCCGGCAGCCGGTGGCCCGGAGCGTTCCACGGGGCGAGCGAGCCTGGGAAGGTCCGCACCAGCGTCCGGATATGGTCGTCGCCATCGAGCAGATCCGTGATGCCGGCGATGCCCGTGATGTGGTTCTCGAAGAACAGCCCGTACGCGCCGTGGATGATGGTCTTGCTTCTGGCGCCCGCATTCCATGACGCCGCCACGCGCGGCGCGATGTTGTTGCCGTCGGACGGGAACCCGAACGTGCCCGGGTAGCCCGGGGCGGAGTAGGTGATGTCCTTCCAGAACTGTTTCTGGTAGCGCACGCCGTATTTCAGCGTCAGCTGCGAGCCAATGCGCCAGTCATCCTGGACGAACAGCGCGACGGCGCTGCTGTCGTACTGGTCCTCATGCCGGCCGTAGCCCTGGACATACGCGGCGGGCAGACCCAGCGCGACGGCCTGTATCGCGCTGACCGGCGCGGGCAGCAATCCCGGGATCGCCGGGAGTTGCTGGAAAATATAGCGGCCGCCGAAGTGCAGCGGCAGGACGGGTCCCTCGGTGAGATCTTTCGTGAATCCTGCATCGATGCCGGCCTTGAAGAGATGCCTGCCGGCCGAGAGGCTGACCGTGTCGACGAACTGCCACAGTGCGTTGGTGCGTGTCTGGGGCGTGAAGCGCTGACGCCCCACGCTCGCCACGCCGGTGACTTCCAGCGTGGGACCGCCCTGGTCGGCGGCCAGGCACTCGCCGCCGCACGCCGGGTCGAGCGAGCGGACGATCTGGTCGCGATACGCGAACTGAAGCCGCAGCTCGTTGACCCACTTCGACGAGAAGACCGACGTCTGCGATGCCGCGGCGATGTGGTCGCGAGCGTCGAGCGCGGCCGCGCGGCTCTTCGCGGTGATGCCGCCAAACGGCTCGGCGTTCTCGTTGAGGGCGTCGCCGGTATTGAACCGCAGCACCAGGCCGTGGTTCTGCGCGATCTGATGATCGATCTTGGCGAGGAACTGCGTGTTGGTGACGGTGTAGCCGACGTTGCCGGTTTCAACCGGGAACCCGGCCGCGCGCAGAATCTGGGCCTGCGTCCCGAGCGGCGCGCCGGTAAACGGGTGCGGGACGACGGTCCGATCGTCGATCGTCACGAAATTGCTGGTAGCGATGTCCAACCGCTCGGCGGACAGGAAGAAAAACGTCTTGTCCTTCCGGATCGGCCCGCCGAGCGTGGCCCCGAACTGCTCCTGGCTGTAGGGCGCCTTCTCCAGGTCGACCGGCCGGTCGAACGGATCGACTTTCTCGAAGTGCCCCTTGGCGTTGAGCGAGTCGTCGCGCACGAAGGCGAACAGGTTGCCGGCGAGCCGGTTGGTGCCGCTCTTGGTCACGATGTTCAGCACCCCACCGGTGGCGTTGCCGAACTCGGCGGTGTACGAGTTGGTGAGCACCTGGAATTCGCGCACCGCCTCCTGACTGAAGGTGGCCCGCACGCTGCCCACCACCGAGTCATTGTTGTTCAGCCCGTCCACGGTGATGTTGTTCGATCGGGCGCGCTGGCCGGCGAAGGTCAGTCCCGATGTGGCCGACGCGCCCTGCTGCGGCGTGCGATCGGTCGACACGCCGGGCGTGATGACGGCAAAGGACATGAAGTTGCGCCCGTCAATGGGCAGGCTCTCGATTTGCTGGCGCGACACCACGGTGGCGACCGCGGTCCTCTGGCTGTCGACGAGCGGCGCCTCGCCGCTGACGGTGATGGTTTCGGCCGTCCCGGCCAGCCGCATCGAGAATGGCAGATCCACCTGCGCGCCGAGGGCCAGGGTCACGCCCTCCCGCACTTCGCGCGTGAAGCCCGACAATTCGACCGTCACCTGATAAGTGCCTGGGGGTAGCGCCAGAATCGAAAACCGGCCGTCGCCTTGCGAGGTGACCGACCGCGACTGATTGGTCTCGGTGTTGGTGGCCGTCACCACGGCGCCGGGTAACACGGCGTTGGTTGCGTCGGTCACGAGGCCCACCAGGTCGGCGGCCGTGGCCCGGGTCTGGGCGTGGACGGGGGTCGGAAGAGCGAGGACGACGGTAATGGCAACGGCGAGGAGCATCGGTCGATGACACATGGCGTCAGTCTCCGTCAGTCTCAGGGCCAAAGTGCCGGGCTGTGAGGTTAGGTTAGGTGAAGTGTTTGATCACCGGAATTCTAACACGTGCAGAAAGCGACCGCGGAGCCGCTCGTGCGTCTACAATGGCGCGATGCTCTGGCGCAGGGTCGCGCTGATCGTGGCGGCGGCCTTCGTCGTCAAGCTGGCGGTGCTCCTGCAGCTTTGGAACCACCCGCTGCTGCAACCGCACGGTGAACTCGACACCGCGTACTACGTCGCCCTCAGCCGGCAGGTCGCCCTGGAGGGTGTGTTTGCCCCCATCGGGGCGTTCTTCGTGTCGCCGTTGTATGTGTACTTCCTCGCAGCGGTGTTTGCCGTCGGGGGATCGTTGCTGGCGGCGCAACTGGTCCAGATCGCCCTGGGGGCGGCGGCGGTCGGTTTGCTGTTCGCCACCGCGCGGCACTGGTTTGGAGAACGGGCGGCCCTCGTGGCCGCCGGCCTGGCGATTCTGACGGGCTTCTTCACCTTCAGCGAAGTGCTGATCCTTCAGTCTGCATTGGATCCTTTCCTCGTGTCGTGTGCGCTCTACGCCCTCACGCGCACGATGGTGGGCGGAAGTACATGGGCGTTCGTGGCCGCCGGCGCGTCCCTAGGGTTGCTCGCGTTGAACCGGCCCAACGCGCTGGTGTTCGCGATGGCGGCGGCCGCCGCCGTGTTCGTGAGCGAGTGGCGGCGGACGCGGGTCACCCGCGCCACGGTGCTGCTCGTGTCCCTGATCATCGTGCTCGCCGCCAACGCCGCGCGCAACTACGCCGTATCCGGTCACGCCCTCGTGATTGCCTCGCACGGTGGGCTCAATCTCTACATCGGCAACCACGATCGCGCCGACGGTACCTACACGCCCGTGCCGGGCATCACTCCGTCGATCGCCGGACAGGCCAGCGACGCGGCCCGCGTTGCGGAGTCGAGCACGGGTCGAAGCCTTTCTCCAGGGGAGGTCTCCGACTACTTCGCGTGGCGGGCCATCGACTGGGTGACCGGACATCCAGCCGACGCGTTCCGCCTGTCGATCCGCAAGATCGGGATTCTGCTCAACCGCGTCGACGTTCCGCTCAACTACAGTTACGCCTTCTACGCGCGCGAGCCATCCTCGTTCCTCCGCGTCCTGGCTGTCGGTCCGTGGCTGCTTCTGCCGTTCGGCCTGATCGGGCTGTTCTGGCCGGCGCTGCGCGCGAGCCGCCGCGGGTACTGGGTCTGGGCGATGTTCGTCCCAGTGTACGGAGCCGCGGTGGTCCTCTTCTTCGTTTCGGATCGCTATCGGATGCCCCTGCTCGTGCCCATGTGCGCGACGGCTGG
>MELE01000018.1:12383-14375 GCA_001768615.1 Acidobacteria bacterium RIFCSPLOWO2_12_FULL_67_14b
AGACCGACCGGTGCCGTGGCGATGGCCACGCTGGTGGTGTTCGCCAATCTCGGTCTCGACAATGGGATTGGCGGTGAGCAGACGCGCAAGGCCGTCTGGTTGGTCGAGCAAGGATCATTCGACGAGGCCCGCCGATACCTCGAACAAGTCTCGAACGAACATCGTCACCCTGGGGTTCTGCGGTTCCGGGCCGGGCAGGCGCTCCTCGATGCGGGTCGCTACAAGGATGCCGCTGATCTCCTGGAACAGGCGCTCACGATCGACGGGCCGCGACCCGCCATCCGGCTCGCGCTGGGAGAAGCGCTCGTGGGTACCGGCAGGGCGATCGAGGCCGTGGGGCATTTCGAAGCCGCCTACGACAGCGGCTACGACGTCGATGTCGCGGGGCCAATGCTCGTGCGCGCGCTCGTCTTTGCGGGCCGGACAGACGAGGCCGTCGGCCGGCTCTCAGGCATGCCCGGCTCGGTGGCAGGAACTTCTGCGGACGTCGCGCTCGACTTCGGGACGCTGGCGCTCGAACGCGGCGCCATGGTCGAGGCGATCCGATGGCTGCGCATGGCGGTCGAGCGGGCGCCCGATCGGGCCGAGGCGCACGAGAAGCTGGGCCTGGCGATCTTCCTGCAGGGTGATCCGCACACCGCCCTTTCGCATCTCGAGCGCGCGTGCCGCCTCGATCCGGCGCGTGCCAGTGCCCACCTCAACCTGGCCGCGTTATACGCCGAGCTTGGGAGGTTTGCCGAAGCCCGAAGCCGCGCGGCGGAAGCGCTTCGCCTCGACCCCGCCGAGCCTCGTGCCGCGGACCTCCTCAAGGCCATCCCGAAGTAAGAAACCCCAGGGGCGAAAGGATCGCTCCTGGGCGGGTTACGCTGTATGATGCGGCTGAAGTGTTTCCCTTTTTGATTCGATTGGCAGCCCACGGGAGGAATACGCCATGAGAGTGATAACGCGGTTCTTGGTGCTTTTGCTCGTCGTGACGACGGCGGGCGTGTTTACGGCGGAGGCGCAGACCACTGGTAGCAGCCTGCGGGGCTACGTCAAGGACGCCCAGGGAGGGGCCCTGCCGGGTGTGACGGTGACCGCGACCAGCCCCGACATGATCCAGCCGGCGACCGGCGTCACCGACGGCACGGGCTACTACCGCCTGATCAACCTGCCACCGGGCGAGTTCACGGTCACCGCGGAACTGGCGGGGTTCTCGACATTCTTGCGCAAAGGGATTCTGCTGCGCGCGGCCGTGAACTTCCAGGTCGACATCACGCTGGCGCTCGGCACCCTGTCCGAGACCATCACCGTCACGGGCGAATCGCCCATGCTGGAGGTCAGCAAGCCGGGCAACATCCTGAACATCGACGGCGAGTTCCAGAAGGCAATGCCGCTGGCCGCCCGGCGTAACTGGACGGACTTCCTCGAGCAGACACCGGGCGTCCACTCCAGACCCTTCGACGACGGCAGCGGCCGATCGGTCTACTTCGGACACGCCACCGAACACTTCGCCCACGTCGTCCAGCTCGAGGGCATGCAGGCGGGCAACTACAACGACTTCCAGCTCACCTACGTGCAGATGGGGTCGGACATGATCCAGGACACCCAGGTCAAGACGGGCGGGTCCGACGCCGGCACGCCGATGGGGACCGGGCTGGCGATCAACGTGATCACCAAGAGCGGGGGCAACACATTCAAGGGGACCGCCGGGTACGCGTACCAGCCGCTCCGCTGGAGCAGCGACAACACGTTCCACGAAACGGTATTCGCCCTCACCGGGCCGCTTGCCACGTATTCGACCTGCCCGGACAAGGCCTGCAAGTCAACCGGGGGCACGCCCGTGCAAGCCGACATCGGGCAGTTCGATGGCTCGTTCGGCGGGCCCATCATGAAGGACCGCGCCTGGTTCTTCGGCTCGTTCCGCAAGTCGGCGGTCGAGACCCAGATCAGCCGGAACTCGAAGCAAGTGAACGACATCAAGAGCTTCTATCCCAACGCCACGTTGTTCCC
>MELE01000018.1:14495-14637 GCA_001768615.1 Acidobacteria bacterium RIFCSPLOWO2_12_FULL_67_14b
CTTCGATCCCATCAACGTGTATTCGAACGGCGGCAACGTCTACAGTGGCAAGCTCACGTCGGTGTGGGGCCAGCGCCTGACGACCACGGTGTCGGCCGGCTACAACAACAAGAGCGGCAACGACAACGACACCTACAAGGCG
>MELE01000019.1:0-5697 GCA_001768615.1 Acidobacteria bacterium RIFCSPLOWO2_12_FULL_67_14b
GGGCGACGGGCCTGGGGTATCAGAAGCCATCCGCCATCTTGGCCCCGCGCACGGCGCGGATTGGCTTCCGCTTCCTCTGGTAGATCAGCCATCGGCCTTCGGCCGTCGGCCTTCACCGGTTCACTGAAGGCTGACGGCCGAAGGCTGTAGGCCGAAAGCTCGGCTCCTGTGGGGGAGTCGTTAGGCGGGAGGGCGCTACGCCGGCGCCCCCCGCCATTTTTTTCTTCGGCAGGTGCATCAGGTGCATCAGGTGCATCAGGTGCATCAGGTGCATCGGGTGCATCGGGTGCATCGGGTGCATCAGGTGCATCGGACGCCGTACAATTGTGGGATGGCCGATGAAGCCGTGACCTACACAGCTACCTGGCCGTTGACGAGCTGCTCGCGCTGGCGATCGATCGGTTTGCCGACGGCAGCCGCGCGGCAATCGCGCTGCGCGCCCGGTACGACGCGCCGACGCTGTGGGACGCGTTCCTGCGCTACCTGTCGCGCGAAGGCTACGCGGTGCCCGCGTCGCAACTGGCGCGCGAGGTGGCCGCGCGGATCGGTCTTCACTCTGATCCATGCAGCCGAAGCCCGGTTTTTCAATAGCTTGGATTCGGCTTCGCCCGTCCGTTGCCACACGCCGGATTGCGCCTGTTTTCGAGCCGGAAGCCTCGCCCGGGGTCGGCACGTCGCTTGCTGTATGGGGGTGAGAAGTTGGCCGTCCCCCACAGGAGTCAGCCAAAGTTTTGAGCCAGGCTGACTAGGCCGCTGGCTCGAGGGGCCCTTATGAGGGCCCCTTTTTTTTGCCCCGCGCACGGGCGCGCGGGGCATCCACCGTAGCGCCGAAGGAGTGCTGGCGCGAAGGTGGATAATGTCCGGCATGACCCTGGGGACCCGCCTCGTGTGTGGCGCCGCGGCCATGTTGCTGGCAACGGCGGCCCTGAAGGGCCGCCCTCCCGCCTTCGCCAAGGCTGCGGGGCAAGCCCAGAGTCCCGCGCCTCAAGCCCCCAAGCCCTCAAGCCCTCAAGTCCCTTCCGACTACCTCGGCTCCCAATCCTGCGCCCGCTGTCACGACGTCGAGCACACGCAGTGGACCAACTCGCTCCACGTCAAGATGACCAAGCCGATCGCCGCCGCCATCGTCGTCGGCGACTTCCGGAACGGCACGCGCTTCGCCGATCACGACCGCGCGTACACGTTCGGCACCAGGGACGGCAAGCCGTTCATGACCGTGGTCTTCGGCACGGCCGCGCCCGAAACATTTTCGGTCGATTACACGCTCGGCGCAAAGCGCTATCAGGGGTATCTGTCGACGTTGCCCAACGGCCGCATCTACGTGCTGCCGGTCTTCTGGCACATCGCGAGCAAGCGGTGGATCGACTGGAAAGAGATTACGCCGATTCCCGACGGCGCGCACGACATCCGCCAGATCTGGAACGTCAACTGCTTCAATTGCCACGGCACCAACATCGTACAGGGCTACGACGTCCGGTCCAAGACCTACAACTCGAGCTGGACCGAGATGGGCATCGGCTGCGAGGCCTGCCACGGCCCGGGCCGCGGGCACGTGGCGCTGATGGAGAAGTGGGAGCAGGATCCCGCCTCGAAGCCTGCGTACGACAACAGCTCGAAGAACCGGGGGCTGAGCGACACGCTGAAGATCCTGTCGACGCGCAGCGCTGAGCCGAGGCGCGTGTACGACACGTGTGCGTACTGCCACGGCAACAAGACCAACGTGTTCATCGGCTTCAAGGGCGGCGATCGCTACGCCGATTACGCGCTGCCGTTCCTGATGAGCGAGCCCATTCACGATTTCGATCAGCAGGGCGAGTTCTGGCCCGACGGCCGCCCGAACCGCTTCAACCGGCCACAGGCGCTGACGCTGAGCGGCTGCTTCAAGGCCGGCGCCGTGACGTGCACGAGCTGCCACGTCGCGCACGGCTCGCGCAACGAGTTCTCGCTGAAGGTGAACATCAACCAGGGCCGGAACGGCGATGCGCTGTGCACGCAGTGCCATACGACGCCCAAAACCGGCGGCCGTCAGCCGTCAGCCGTCAGCCTTCAGCTATCGCCGGACCAGGATCCGAAGGCCGAAGGCGGAAGGCCGAAGGCTTCCTTCTCGGGCGCTGGGTTAGCAGGTCACACCTTTCACGCGCCCGAGTCAGCAGGCAGCCGTTGCATCAACTGCCACATGAGCGACGTCAACTGGCGGCTGCTGATCCGGCGGCGCGACCACACATTCCAGCCGCCGGTGCCCGGGAATACGGCCCGGTTCGGCATCCCGAATGCGTGCACGACGTGCCACGACAACCGCACGCCCGAGTGGGCGGCGAAGCAGATGACCGAGTGGTGGGGCGACGGCGATCGGCGCGCGAAGGCGGCGTCGCTCGCCGACACCATGTATCGCGCCGGCTCCGGCGATGCCACCACGCTGCCGGCGCTGGCGCGGGTGGCCGTCGATCGATCGCTGGGGCTCTTTCTCCGGGCGAGCGCGGCTGATTCCATCTCCCGGTTGATTACCGAGAGCCGATCGGGTATCCGGCAACGCAGCGGCTCGCTGCAGACCCAGACGTCGTTCGGCTACCGCTCGAACGATCGAACGGCCGGCCGTTCGAGCGAGCGTTCGAACGTCACGGGAACGCTCGAGATCAACCCCGCCATCGTCAACGCGATGATTGGCGCGGCCGACGATCCGGAGCCGATCGTGCGCGCCTTTGCGGTGAAAGCGCTCGGCATCATCGGCGATCGGGATCGCGCGCTTGGCCCGGTGCTGGCCCGCCTGGTGGACCCGGCGCGGGTCGTCCGGGCGCGTGCGGCGGAGGTGCTCGAGACCTTCGGCGTGATCGAATTGCCCGGGCGAGCCGGCGAGGTCCTGCGCCGCGCGCAGGACGAGCATGTCGACGGCCTGCTGTCGTTCCCGGACGTGGCCTCGCACCAGGCCTCCAGAGGCTGGTTCGAGGCCCAGCGGGGCCGCGTGTCGGCCGCGCACGACGCGCTCGATGCGGCAGTGGTCCTGGAGCCGAACTTCGCGTATCCCTATGTGGTGAAGGGCGTCGTGTTCGCGAGGGAGGGACGATTCGCGGACGCCCTGGAGATGTGGAAGAAGGCCCGATCGATCGAGCCTTCTTACCCCAACATCGACACCCTCATCGCTGAGGGCGAAAAGCGCAAGCCATAGCTGGAGCCCGGAGCCCGGAGCCCGGATCTAGCCTTTCTTCAACTGCTCGATCAGCGACTTCGCCTGCGCGGCTTCGGCCGAGTTCGGGTCGACCGCAATCACCTTCTGCATGGTCTCGATCGCGCCGGCCATGTCGGCCTTCTGCAGCTTGGCCAGGCCGATCTTGAACAGCGGCTTGCCCCACGTGCTGTCCATGTCGACGGCGCGCTGGTAGTACTTCACGGCTTCGTCGGTTTCGGCCTTCGCGAACTTCACCTCGCCGAGGTTGTAGAACACCTCGCGGCTGGCGCTGGTCGAGCTGGCCACTTCCAGCAGGGCCTTCTCGGCGGCGGCGAAGTCGCCCTTCTCGAGATAGGTCATGCCGATCTCGATCTTCGACTTGTCGTTGTTCGGGTCCGCCGCAAGCACCTTCTCGTACGACGCAATCGCATCGTCGTACTTCTTCTGCAGGCGCTGCACCTGGGCGATCTGGCCGTTGATCATCGTGAGGACGGGCGTCTTCGTGAGAATCGCCTGGTACGCCACGATGGCCGCGTCGTACTGCTGGCTGTTGGCCAGGTCCATGGCTTTCTGGATTTCCGCCTGGAGCTCCTTGGTGTTGACGCCGGCGAGCGCGCCGGCCGGGCCGGTGGCGCCGGGGGCGAGCACGAAGTCCACGGGCGGCATCGGCGCGCCCAGCGAGCGCACCGGCACGTTGCCGGACGAGGGGGAGAAACCCGGCGCTACGGCCGTGATCTTCCACGTGCCGGTCTTGAGGCCGATGATCGAGTAGCGCCCCTTGTCGTCGGTGGTGGCCGTGAACGAGGAGGGTGACGCCTGCGGGTTCTCCGCCGTCACCGTGGCGCCCTTCAAGGGCTGGTTGTTGGTGTCCTTGATGGTGCCGCCGATACGGCCGGTCTGCGCCGAGGCCGGGAGCGCCGAGACCACCAGCGCCACGATCAGGGCCGCCGCCGAAAGGAACGTCTTCGAATCACGCATTGCTCTATCTCCCTCTCGCCGTAGCGGCCTTCGGCCGCGAAGGTGGAAAAGAACCACAACCAACTCAGTATATTAGTCCCCATGCGTTTAACGCTACTGCCGGCCCTGCTGGCCTTATTGCTTGGACCCTGGCCGGCAGCCCTGAGCGAGGTTCGCACCGGGCGTCAGTCCGGGGCGAACCGAGTCGAATGGGCCGCCGTCGACCAGCTCATCGAGGACGCCATGAAGGCCCGCCAGGCGCCAGGCGCCGTGGTGCTGGTCGGCCGCGGGGACAAGATCCTGTTCGAGAAGGCCTACGGCTTCCGCGCGACGGTCCCGGCTGAAGAGCTGATGACTCTTGATACGGTCTTCGACCTCGCTTCGTTGACCAAGGTGGTGGCCACCACCACGGCCGTGATGACCCTGATCGAGCAGGGGCGGCTGCGCCTCAACGACCCGGTGGCATTGCATGTCCCCGGCTTCGAACGCCACGGGAAAGGCGGGATCACGATTCGCCACCTGATGACGCACGTGTCGGGACTGCGGCCGGACGTCGATCTCGGAGACGCGTGGAATGGCTACGACGCCGCCATCGAGCTGGCGAAGGACGAAGTGCCGACCGGCGCGCCCGGCGAGCAGTTCGTCTACAGCGACATCAACTACTTCCTGCTCGGCGACATCGTCACGCGAATCACGGGGCAGTCGCTCGACGCCTACACCCGGCGCGCCGTTTTCGAGCCGCTCGGCATGCGCGATACCGGCTTCAACCCCGCTGCAGCCTTGCTGCCGCGCATTGCGCCCACCGAGCGGTGCGCGCCCGCCGACGCGTGGCCGTGCAAGCGGCCGGAGGCCGCGCCGTTGAGGGGCGTCGTGCACGACCCCACCGCGCGGCGGATGGGCGGCATCGCCGGCCATGCCGGCCTGTTCAGCACGGCGCGCGACCTGTCACGCTTCGCGCGGGCGCTGATCGACGGCGGACAGCTGGGCGGCGCGCGCATTCTCTCGGCCGCCACCGTCGCGAGGATGGTCGTGCCGCAGGCGCTGCCGGCCAATGCCGGCACTCGCGGTCTTGGTTGGGACATCGACACCTCGTTCTCGGGCAATCGCGGCGACCTGTTTCCGATTGGATCGTACGGACACACCGGCTTCACCGGCACGAGCATCTGGATCGATCCCTCGTCCAAGTCGTACGTGATCTTCCTGTCGAGCCGCCTTCACCCGGATGGGACGGGCGATGTCACCGCGCTACGCGGGCGAGTGGCCACTGTTGCCGCCGCCGCGCTCTCGGTACCCGAAGGTTCCCCACGGATGGTTCCTCGCGAGGGTTCCCCACCGAGGGTTCCGTCCATGGGTTCGACTGGGCCGGTGCTCGCTGGAATCGATGTCTTGGCGCGCGAGGGGTTCGCGCGACTCAAAGGTAAGAAGGTCGGCCTCGTGACCAATCACACCGGCCGATCCAAGGACGGCAAGACCACGATCGACCTGCTGCACACCGCGCCCGGCGTGCAGCTGGTTGCCCTGTTCAGTCCCGAGCACGGCATCCGCGGCATTCTCGACAGCGAGGTCCCCGCCTCTCG
>MELE01000019.1:5750-13114 GCA_001768615.1 Acidobacteria bacterium RIFCSPLOWO2_12_FULL_67_14b
CCACCGCCGCCATGCTGCAGGGGCTCGACACGATCGTCATCGACCTGCAGGACGTCGGCGCCCGCTTCTACACCTACCTCGCCACGATGGGTCACGTGATGGAGGAAGCCGCGAAGCGGAAGATCGGCGTCGTCGTGCTCGATCGGCCGAATCCGATCAACGGCTGGCAAATCGAGGGGCCCAATCAGGACGACGCGACGGTCGGCGAGTTCATCGCCTACTTCCCGATGCCCGTGCGTTACGGGATGACGATGGGCGAGCTGGCGCGGTTGTTCAACGCGGAGAAGAAAATCGGGGCCGACCTCACGGTCGTGCCCGCCGAGAACTGGCGCCGTGATTTCTGGTACGACGAAACCGGGCTCGCGTGGATCAACCCGTCGCCGAACATGCGGAATCTCAACCAGGCGACGCTCTATCCGGGGATTGGCGCCATCGAGTACTCGAACGTGTCCGTGGGGCGGGGCACCGATCAGCCGTTCGAGCAATTGGGCGCGCCGTGGATTGACGGGCCGCGCCTGGCCGCGACGCTCAACGCGCGGCGATTGCCGGGCATTCGCTTCTATCCGGTCGCGTTCACGCCGGGCTCCAGCAAGTATGCCGGCCAGGAGTGCAAGGGCGTGTTCATGGTGATCACCAACCGCGCGGCGCTGGCGCCGGTCCGCGTCGGCCTCGAGGTCGCGGGCGCGCTGGCGACGCTCTTCGGCGACCGGTATCAGCTGGAGAACACGCACCGGTTGCTGGCGCGCGAGAGCCTCGAACGGGTGACGCGCGGCGAGGACCCGGCGGTGGTGGCCGCCACCTGGGGCGGAGCCGAAGCGCGCTGGCGGCGCCTGCGGGCGAAATACCTCTTGTATCGGTAGGACTCGGCGGCTTCGCCGCCTCGTCGGGGTCGCTCGCTTCGCTCGCTCTTGGGCCTCGTGGCCTTCGGCCACTCGTGGGACTCGGCGCTTCGCGCCTCATCCCAGTGGAACACGGTTCGCTTCAGATCGGATTGCCTTTGATAGCGGTCAGATGAGGTCAAACAACAGAAGTGACAACGCCATTCGCCATCAGACGATAGTGACATTTCCCGTATAATCTCGAAGGAAGAATGGCGCAACCACGCAGGCATCAGGGCATTGTCAATACGAATGGACGCGAGCCTTCGGTCGCCTCCAAGCTCGAAACGCATCGCAAAGTGGTGGCGCTGGCGCCGTTTAAGACCACCCACCGCGTGCTCCTCGGCGATGCCCGTTCGATGATTGCCGTCAAGGACGAGTCCGTGCACCTCGTCGTGACTTCTCCGCCGTATTTTGATCTTGTCGAGTACGTGAAAGGTGATGCTCAGCTGGGGCACATGCATAGCTACGAACGCTTTTTGACAGAAGTCGAAAAGGTCTGGGCCGAGTGCATGCGCGTGCTGATTCCGGGCGGCCGACTAATCATCGTTGTCGGTGACGTTTGTCGCTCGCGCCGGCGTTTCGGGAAGCACGAAGTTATCCCGCTACATGCAGATATGCTCGTGCAATGCCGTCGACTGGGCTTTGAGGGCCTGGCCACAATCCTCTGGCACAAGATTGCGAATGCTGCCAGCGAGATGGGTGGACCGGGTGCGACTCTGGGAAAGCCATACGAGCCCAACGGCGTTGTGAAAAACGACGTTGAATTCATTTTGCGACTGAAGAAGGACGGCCCCTACCGAAAGCCAACGCCGTTGCAGCGCGCTGGCAGTTTCATGCCGCCGACTGACTATGACGCCGCTATGCGGCAGGTGTGGTCGGACATTCCAGGCGCCTCGCGGCGCAAGGGGCACCCAGCGCCGTTTCCGGTTACGCTCGCTTCTCGTCTAATTCGGATGTCGTCCTATGTCGAGGACACGGTTCTCGATCCATTTCTCGGGACCGGAACAACGACGGCCGCGGCTATTGAGACGCAGCGAAGCAGCATCGGCATTGAAGTTGTGGAAGAGTATTGGGAGACCGCCGTCGAACGATTCAATGTGTTGGCTGTGCCCGGAAATGCGACGGTGTCGTTCCAGCGGTCTCTTCCCAAGGCAAGGCCCTAGTCGTGGCACATGGCGGGTTCAGACTGCTCGGCGCGTTTGAGCAGCTGTTCCTTGGGAAGCCGTACAAGCACAGAATCTCTACGCTCGGTAACTTCGTAGCGACCCACCTTTACGAAGACCTTCTTGAGCATGGCGACTCGGCAAAGTTTAGCGATCGGGTGGCTGCCGGAAAGTGCGCAGTGAACGTCGATGGCTCAACCCGAGGTGTCAGAGCTCGGCGCGGAGATGGCACGTTCGGCACTGTGGTGCCAGGCAACGAGCCTTCGCATGTCGGTGGGTTTGCAGTCCTGCAGGGAATGGTAGCGCTGACCCAAATCGGCGCCGAATTCAAGATCATCGCGACCGCTCACCTTAAGCAGATCGATCGCGTGCTCACTGATCTCACCGGCTCTGCCGTCAGTCTCAGGGAAAAGAGCTCCAAAGCAATTACCATTGGCTTCGCCGCCGTGAACTATTCGGAACAGTGGACGGGCATCGAGGGGACCCGGACGTTTCCAGTTGAGCGCAAACCCAAACGCGCATTGCACGAGTCCGAAGAGACATCCCGACGACTGATCGAGATTGCCCGACCCGCGTTCGACGAGTTTCTTCTCCTGCGGTTCAAGGCGACCAATCAAGTTCCCTATCCATTCACATGGCTGAACGGTGACGGTACCGCAGCGGACTACGGCGCGGCTTTGGTTCGAATCTCTCACCTGTACGACGAACGATTCTAGGTTGATTCGGGTAGATCCGCCCACTGCGATCTACATCCGGTAGAGCATCAGGTAGACGATGACGCCGGTAATCGACACGTACAGCCACAGCGGCAACGTCCATCGGGCGATCGCGCGGTGCTTGTCGTAGCGCGCCGACAGCCCCCGCGACACCGTGATGATCACGAGCGGCACGATGCCCACGGCCAGGATCACGTGCGGGATCAGGACCGCGAAATACAGCGTCCTGATCCACCCCGTTCCCCGGAACGGCACCGATCCGACCTGCAGATGGTAGATCACGTACGACGTCAGGAACAGTCCCGAAACCACGAGTGCCGCGATCATGCACGCCCTGTGTTTCGCGCGTTCGCCCCGGCGGATCAGGGTGTATCCGGTCACGAGGAGCACGAAGGAGATCGCGTTCAGCGTGGCATTCAGCGCGGGCAGGTCGGTCGCGCTCATTGCGATGGACGGCTCACCAGCAGGGTGGCGATCGACAGGGTGACGAGCGCGAACGCGGCCACCGTGCCGGCCGCGGTGGCCAGGTTGGCGGCCGGAACGCCGGTCAGGAACGCCCGCAGGATGTCGACGGCCGGGGTGAGCGGGTTCACTTGCATCAGCGCGCGCACCCACGCCGAGGCGCCGGCCGCGGGAAACAGCGCGCCCGACAGCAGCCACAGCGGCACCAGCACGACGTTCATGATGGCGTGAAAGCCTTGCGTGGACTTGAGCGGCCAGGCGATCAGGATGCCGAGCCCGCTCAGCGCCAGGCCGAGCAGCGCGACGCAGGCGACGGCACCGAGCAGATCGCCAGGGCCCGGCGTGAGCCCCGAGAACGGAATCAGCAGCAGGAACATCACGCCGTTGAGCACCGCCAGCGTGGTGCTGCCGAGCGCCTTGCCGAGGACGATCGCCGCGCGCGGCGCCGGCGACGCCAACACGCCCTGCAGGAAGCCCTCCTGCCGATCCTCGATGATCGAGATGGTCGAGAAGATCGCGGTGAACAACACGATCAGCGCCAGCGAGCCCGGGAAGTAGTAGGGCAGGAACCCCCCTTCGAACGACGAGCCCAGGCCGGATCCGATCACGAACCAGAAGATCACCGGCGTCAGCAGCGCGCCGATGATGCGGCTCGGCTGCCGCAGAAAGCGGATCACGTCGCGGCGCCACAACGAATACACGGCGAGCATCATGAGCGGGCTCCGGGCTCCGGGCTCCGGGCTCCGGACGATCTCATGACGAGAGCCTCGTTCCCGTGTGGTGCGTGAACACGTCCTCGAGCGTCGGCTTGCCGACCGACACGCTGGCGATCTCGCTGCCGAAGGCCTCGACCAGCTTCGGCACGAACTCGTGCGCGCGCTTCCGTTCGATGCGCAGGTTGGGGCCGACCAGCGTGGCGTCGAGGCCGAAGCGCTCTTTGATTTTCTGCTGAAGCGCCGTGGCGTTGCCGGCCGGATCGATCGTCAGGATGTCGGCGCCGATCGCCTCCACGAGATCGGCAGGCGCGCCGATGGCGACCAACTGGCCTTCGTGCAGAATCCCCACGCGATCGGCCACCGCCGCCTCCTCGATCATGTGCGTCGTCAACACGATCGTGGTGCCCTCATCGTCTCGCAGGCGGCGAAGCTCCTGGAGCAGCTCGCGGCGGGCGGTCGGGTCGAGCCCGCTGCTGGGCTCGTCGAGCACCAGCAGCGGCGGTTCCGGCAGGAGGGCTTTCGCGAGCTCGACGCGCCGGCGCAGGCCGCCGCTGAGCGTGCCCACCCGATCGGAGGCGCGCGGACTCAGGCCGAAGCGCTCGAGCGCCCGCTCGACGCCGCGGCCGAGCGTGGCGCCCGACAGGCCGTACAGGTAGCCGTGGTGCCGCAGGTTCTCGAGCACGGTGAGCCACGGATCGACGGCCGGGGACTGGAACACGACGCCCATCGACCGGCGCGCCTGGGCCGGGTGCGCGACCACGTCGACGCCAAAAACTTCCAGCGTGCCCGAGGTCGGCGCGATCAGCGTGCTGATGATGCGGAACAGCGTGGTCTTGCCGCCGCCGTTGGGCCCGAGCAGCGCGAACAGGTCGCCGGCCGCCACCGAAAACCCGAGGCCGCGCAACGATTCGCGCTCGCCGTAGCGGTGCCGCAGGTCGGTGACTTCGAGAGCCGGGGATGCCATGGGTGTCACAGGAGATTAAGAGATCAGGAGAAGTCTTTGTTCCGAAAAGAACGACTCCTGATCTCCTGATCTCCTGTTAGTTAGTGGGCGAGGTGGTCGAAGACCAGCAATGCCCAGAGAATCGGCAGGTAGAGGATCGACGCGAAGAACAGACGTCGGGCGGTATGGACGGTGCGCCGGGCCGAAAACCCCAGGCTCATTGCCATCAGGATGGCGCCGAGCGTGAGCGCGCCCACGAGGTACCATGCCGTGGCCAGGCCGACCGCGGTCGGCAGCATGCTGACGGGGATCAGCGCCGCCGTGTAGAGCACGGCCTGCCGGCCGGTCGATCGCCCATCGGGCGCGATCACCGGCAGCAGCGGCATGCCGGCGCGGGCGTACTCGTCCTTGTACATCCAGGCGATGGCGAGGAAGTGCGGCATCTGCCACATGAAGACGATGCCGAAGAGAACCCAGGCTTCGATCGACAGCGTGTTGGTGGCGGCGGCCCAGCCGATCACGGCCGGCAGCGCACCCGGCAGCGCCCCGACGATCGTGGAGAGTGATGTCCGCAGCTTGAGCGGCGTGTAGAGCAGGATGTAGCTGAGCGTCGTGAACAGGGCCACCGCCGCCGAGAGCGGGTTGACGAAGAACGCGAGCTGCGCGGCTCCGGCGGCCGTCAGCACGAGGCCAAAGAGGGTGCCTGCGGCCGGATGCATCCGCATGTCGGCAAGTGGCCTCATCCGCGTTCGCCGCATCAGGCGATCGGTCCGCCGCTCCCACACCTGGTTGAGCGCCGACGCGCCGCCGGCCACGAGGAAGGTGCCCAGCAGCGTGTTCGCGAGGTCCGCGAGCGCGGCCTCGGGCCCGCTCCCCAGCGAGTAGGCCGCCGCCGTCGTCAACAGGACGAGGAAGTTCAGGCGCGGCTTGGTGAGCGAGAAGAAGTCGCCGGCACGCGAATACGCGACCTTGTCCGCGGGAGCTGCGGCGTCCATGTGGAGTCCGGCTTCAGCCGGACTAGCGGGAGAATGTGAAGCTGACATCTTTCGATTCTCTCGGACGCACGGTGACCTGCTGCGTCTTGGTCCCGAGCGCTTCGTGCCACGCTTCGATCGTGTAGGTGCCCGGCGGCAACCCGGCGAGCGCCACCGTGCCGCCGGCCGCGGTCACGCCGAAGTACGGATGATCGAGCACGCCGACCCAGGCGCTCATCCAGTTGTGGACGTCGCACCGGAACGGCACCATCACCTCGCGGGTCGAGAACGTGCGCTGAAAGCTCATGCCCTGCAGCGGGGTGGACAGGTTGAAGGCCTGGTTGATCTTGCCGTCGGATCGGACGTTGTGCAGGAGCGGATCGCTGTTGCGGATGGCCAGCGGCTGCCCGACGCGAAGGCCGAGCACGCGCGGCGTGTAGCGGCACTTCTGCTGATCGAGCACGACCGGCTCGGTCGGGACGGGAAATGCGTAGGCGGCCAGGCCGTCCTTCACGTAGACGAACACGTTCTGCAGCGCCGGACCGGTGCCGAGCTGAATCGATTCGGATAGCCGCTCCGATCCGCCGTTTGCCGCGACGCATTTCGGGTCCCCGTCGATCCGGATCCTCGTGGGTGGCGGCACGGCGCCTTCGAAAGTCACCGACGCGGTAATAGTGGCAGCCGTGGCGGGATCGACCACCGGGCTCGCCGGCGCCGGCGCCGCGGTCGGGGTGGACGATCCGCCGCACGCCAGGGTGGCGGCGGCGAGTAACCAGCAAGGCAGCACGAGCGGAAACCGGCGCATCCGTCCATTATCTCATCCCGCCACCCTTGACCCTCCGGGCCGGGGGTCACTAGAATGGGAGGTTCGTAGTCCCTAGTGCCGCTATCGTCTAGGGGTCAGGACACCTGATTCTCAGTCAGGATACCGGGGTTCGAATCCCCGTAGCGGTACCATTCGACTCGCCTTCACCCTGCCTACAGCAGGCCGAAGGCTCCCTCATGGCAGGCCACTCAAGACACGTCGAATGTCCTGAGTAAGCCGACGGCCAGCCGAAGGCTGGACGTTGGCGCATCGAAGGACTGATCGCTTCATCTTGCTTAGTCAATGACGACGATGCATCGTCGTTGAATGCCCTTCACTTACATGCTTCGCTGCGCTGACGACACGCTGTACGTCGGCCACACCGAGGACCTCGCTTCGCGCGAACACACTCACAACGATGGGGACGGCGCCAAGTACACGGCAGCGCCGGCCCTGAGCGAGGCTTAGCGGTGAGATCGCCGCGTCGCCTCGTCGACAACTTGCCGGATCGTTGCGACTACCAGTTCCGGCTGCTCAATAGGGACGTTGTGCCCGCTGTGGTTCGTAACGACGAGCCGGCCGCCAGAAAACGTGCTCAGCCATCGCTGGTATTCCAGCGAGTCGGCCTCGATCTCTGGTCGGTTCTTCATCCGCAGCGTTCGGATCGCTTCGGTTGCGAAAGGCACTTCCAGAGGAGAGACGGC
>MELE01000019.1:13207-29411 GCA_001768615.1 Acidobacteria bacterium RIFCSPLOWO2_12_FULL_67_14b
CGCGTCATCAAACCGTTGATTGTCCGCTGTCGGATCGACAAGCACCATGCCTGCCACATCATCTGGGTACATTCCGGCGAACACCCTGATGTAGGGACCGCCGAACGACGCGCCAACCAGGATGTAGGGCGGCGCGACGGCCGCCGAAAGAAGCGCGAGGCGCAGTTCGGCGGCAATGCGCCGGCCATCCCGCGGCAGCGGGCCTTTCTCCGACAGGCCGGTGCCGGCGCGGTCGTAGCTCACTGTTCTCGCAAACCGGCTCACGTCGGGCTGCACTTTCCCCCACATCTCCAGAGGCGCACCAGCTCCGTTCTCGAACACCACCGTGGCGTCGCCGCCGCCGGCTATCAGCATCCGGATATTGCGGCCATCGACGATGCCCCCAGTAAACGCCTGGGTTCGCGTCGACAGATAGAGAGCGAGCACGCTGAGCAAAGCCGCTATGACCGCTAGCGATCTCTTCATGACCGGTGCCGATTGTGGGTGAGCGATGCTGGTGCCAGCCCCACACGCGCGAGGGGTACAGCCAGCAAGGCCACGAGAATTACGAGGCTGCGCAGGCGGTCGACATCGACCGGCAGGTAGATTCGCACGACTCCCCACACCACGATGCCAAACGCCAGGAACGATGCCGTCCCCGCAAGCCAGATCAGCAAATAAACGCGAAGGTAGCGCGGAGTCACGACGCGCCAGGCGTACGCCGCAATCCAGTATTTGGCGATGACGGCAATTGCCGCGATCCATACGACCGGTGCGAGACGCGCGGGATCGTCAAGCAGCCATCGCGGCAACCGGTCCGCGTCGAACACGAGGCCGGCGATCACGAGGACGACGATGGCGACGACGGAGGCCACGAACAACGGACGCCTCCCGGACAGGCCGCTCCACAAGCGACTCACCAGGAATCTCCACGTGAGGAACATCCCCGCGAATGCGACGAGGACCGCAATTCCATACACCGCCGCGACAGACTGTCCATGGAACGCCCATAGCTGAAGGGCGAGAAGGCTCAAGGCATCGAGATTGCCCCACGACGAGAGCCATACCGTTAGATGGACGAGCACCACGAGCCAGGAGAGGACCGCGCTCATCGCCGCGACTCTCACCTTTATCGCGACGAGATCCTCCGAACTCAGAGGGAGAGCCGCGACGAATGCGGGAACGGCAAGATCCTCCGACCAGAATGTCGGTTTCGAAAATGCGATGCCCACTGGAACTGCCAGCACGACCGGCGCTGCCAGCGCCGCGAGCAGAAGACGAAACGTGTCTCCCGCGTTGCTGCGCATCAGCCACGACATCGGAATGACGACGACGAGCAAGACGCCGCCGACGAGCGCCGGCAAGACCAATCCCGACGTCCGCCACTCAAACCAGAAGTGCGCAGCCGCGGGGTTCGCGAACGCTGTCCTCCGCGTCGGCGTTGCCTCGGCAATCCAGTTGAAAAGAGACCCGGCTCGATGTGCGCTTCGGCCGCCGCCATCCCGAAGTCGAGCAACGTGCCGCCACGCCAGCAGAAAAGCGATGACGGCAAGGCCCGCAACGAGCCCGGCGAGGACAATCTCCAAACGCCACCATGGAGGCGGGTTCGGCGGAAACGACGGCAGGATTCCAATGGCGAAGACGGCAATCGCGATGACGCCGAGCATGACGAGTCTCAGTGATCCAGCGCGTTCGAGCGTCCAGAGGGCGCACAGGTAAAACACGACGAACGCGGCGAGCAGAATGGCGACTAACGGAGCCCTTGCGGATCCATCCCTTGACAGCGGCTCCATCCACAGCAGATACAGGAGCTCGATCGACGTGATTCCCGCCAGCATCGGAACCGCAACGAGATGCAGCGATGTCACCGGTAGCGTGAACAGCCGACGTGGAAACTGTCCGACTCCCCGGACGCCACCGGACTCTGTGTAGTTGAAGACTGCAACGAGGAGCAGGAACGCCACCATTGCCAGCAAGGTTGTTAGTGGCGACGACTCGGCGCCAGCGTTGCGCCGGCTTTCAAGGACATCGACGAGGCGGCCCACGACTGTCAACCCGCCGATCACAGCGACGGTCGACCAGTGTCGCCGCCAGATCTCCCACAACAGCGCGATGGTCGGCGATCTCATCGTCAGTGTGCAGCGTGGGCGACGAATATTTCGTCGAGAGACGCCGCCGTGTCTTCCACAAGAGTGGCACCGAGATGCTGGGCCAGCGCGGCCGCGTGAATTCTCCCGGCATCACAAATGACTGTCCACTCCCTGCCGGCGCCGTCCACACGTATCGCCGCGGACACGTTCGGTGGCTCGGCCGGTGGCCGCTCGAAATGGAGCGAGATTCTCCGATGTCGCGCTTTGATGTCCTCGAGCGGGGCGCAGAATCGCAGTGTCCCGCGATGCAGCATGGCGAGATGGTCGGAGACACGGTCGACTTCGTCCAGAAGATGCGACGAGAACAGGACGGTCCGGCCTTCATCCGTGACCGATCGGATGATCGCTTCGAGGATGTCCCGACGCACGATCGGATCCAGCCCGGAGCTGGGCTCATCGAGGATGAGCAAGTCTGGACGATGGGCTTCGGCCGCGAGCAGACCGAGTCTCGCGCGCTGCCCCTTCGAAAGGCTCTTGATGCGCGCTTCGGGATCCAGTGCGAACCGGTCACGTAGCTGCTCGGCGTACGCCGTGTCCCAGCGCGGGTAGAAGGCCTGCGTGTATCGCAGGAGCTCCCCCACGCGCATCCATCCCGGCAGGTCCGGCTCCTCGGACAGATAACCGATCCGTCCGAGGACCGCGACGGTGTCTGAAACGGGATCCAAGCCGAACACCCTCACGGAGCCGGTTTCCGCGCGCCACAACCCCAGCAGATGCTTGATCAGCGTCGATTTGCCGGCCCCGTTCTCGCCAACGAGACCGAAGACGGCGCCTTTGGGTACGCTCAGGGAAACCTCGTTCAACGCCTTCTTGGCGCCGAAGCTCCGCGTCAGGTGACTGACGGCGGCCACGGTCTCAGGCACGGCGCTTGCGCGCCTCCTTCGCCGCTCGACGAAGCCCGAGTTCGTTCTCGATCACCCGGCGAATCTCGTCTTCTCGAAGGTCGAGGGACTCGAGACGGTCCAGGGCCGATCGCATGATCGGTTCAGCCTTTCGCATCACGTCGGCGCGGGCTTCGACCGACTCGCGAACGAACACGCCAGACCCATGGCGCAACTCGACGATGCCCTCGCTTTCAAGGTCTCTGTAGGCGCGGACAACCGTGTTGGGATTGATCAACAGGTCTTCCGCCATCTTGCGAACGCTCGGCAGCTGCTCGCCGGCTTTGATGGCGCCCGTGGCGATCGAGTGCTTCAGGCGTTCCACGAGCTGCACGTAGAGCGGTGTTCCGGACGTTGGGCTGAGGCGCAGTGCCGTCAACTGTATGCTCTATCGATACAGTACACAGAACGGCCTCGCGGGACAAGGGAAACTACGCGAATCGCAACGGAAAGATCATGCGGCGGTGCCGTTGAATGAAATATTCCAACCTTTCGCAGAACCCCGTAGCGGTACCACATTCGTTTGATGGCCCTGCTTCCCGGACGGCAAGCAAGGCTCCGAACTAAACTAAGCTCCCCCTTCAATCGAGTGCCGTGGAGATCGTGATGGACGAGGCGGGTAGCTAAAGTTTATCGAACGCCAGTCCGTTTCACGCCCCAACCTTGAAAGCCTCGCGGATAACCTCGCCGCCGGCTGCGGCTCCCTCAATCAGCTCACGATTCGCCTGGAGCACCATCGCGACGGCTTCGTGAAGATTGGCGCGCGCTTCTTCGAGCGTCGCTCCCTGGGTGTTCGCACCAGGCAGTTCTTCGACGAATCCGATGTACCCCTCGGGGACTCTTCGAAACACCGCCGTGAATTGGAAGTCCATACGGCTATGATACGCGTCATCGGCCACGAGGCCTAACATCGATAGACTATGCGAATCGCACGCGAACAATCACGCGGTGCTACCCGCGAATGGGATGTTCCAACCTTTCGCGTAACCCCGTAGCGGTACCCCCTACGATGCCCACACCTCGAAAACGAAACCCGGTTTCGTTTGCAGGAATTACCGGAGCCGCCGCCCTGCTGGCGTTGGCGCTCGGTTTTCTCGATCTTGTCCGGACCATCGAGCTCAAGACCTACGACATGCGCGTCGCCTCGACCGCGCGCCCGGAGGCGCCGTCGGATGCGATCACCCTCGTCACGATAGACGACGACAGCATCAAGCGGATGGAGCCGATCGTGGGCCGCTGGCCGTGGCCGCGGCTGGTGCATGCCACTGTGATCGATTACCTCGCCGCCGGCGGCGCCAAGGTGATCGCCTACGACATCCTGTTTGCCGAGCGCGACCAGCGCCGCTTCATGGTCGGCGACACGGAGTGGACCGGCGAGGAATCAGACGCGGCGCTGGTCGAGTCCACGGCGAAGGCCGGCAACGTCGTGCATGCCGCGGAAGTGGCGAGTGCGGAGCTGATCGATCCGTCGAAGGCGGTCGCGCCGGCGCTCGATGCGCCGGCGCTCAACCAGCCGTTCCGAACCGACCCGTGCATCGAGCAGCGGCCGGTGCTGACGCCGCCGTTTCCGGCGCTGGCCGCGGTTTCCCGCGGCATCGGCCACACGCTGCTCGTGCTCGATGCGGACGGCCCGTTGCGCCGCACCCCGCCGCTCGTCCGCGTCGGCGAGCGCGCGTTCGCGTCACTGCCGCTGGCTGCCACCATGGTTGCGCGCGGCATCCCGCCGGAATCGGTCGGCGTCGTCGTCGGCTCCCTCGTCGCCGGCGACAGCCGCGTGCCGCTGGTCGTGGCATCGATCCCCGACTACGAGCGCCAGGACCTGCAGGCGTGCCGCGCCTTGATTCCATGGCGCGGGCCCGCACAGAACGCGGCCGGCCATCCCACATTCGGCGCCTTCTCGTTCTACGCCTTGTTCCGCTCGCAGCAGGAGATCCTCGAAGGCGTGACGCCCGAGGTCGATCCCGCCGCCTTCAAAGGTCAAATCGTCATCGTCGGCGCCACCGCGCAGGGCCTTGGTGACGTGTTCACCACGCCGTTCGCGGAAGGAAAGATCCCCGGGCCCGAGGTGCACGCCAATGTGATCGACGGGTTGCTCAACAACTGGACGATGGCGCCGGCGCCGCGCTGGCAGGCAGTGGCGCTCACAGTGGGCGCGGCGTTCCTGGTGGCGCTCGCGGGGTTTTTCGCGCCGCAGGCGTGGATCACCGGCGTGGCGGCCGCGGCCGTGGCGCTGGCCCTGGGCTGGATCGCGGTGGCGCAGTTCTCACGCGGGGCGTGGATTCCCGTGACCGTTCCCGGCCTCGCGATCGTGTTCGCGTTCGTCGGCGACCTCGCCTGGAAGTACATCGTCGAAGGCCGCGAGAAGCGGCAGGTCAAGAAGCTGTTCTCACGCTACGTGGCGAAGGACGTCTACGAGCAGCTGCTGGCCGATCCGTCGCTGGCGGCCCTGGGCGGGGCGCGGCGGCACATGACGGTGCTGTTCTCGGACGTGCGCGGGTTCACGACGCTGTCGGAGAAGGGCACGCCCGAAACAGTGGTCGGCCAGTTGAACGAGTACTTCTCGCGGATGACCGAGGTGCTGTTCGAGCACCGCGGCACGCTGGACAAGTTCGTCGGCGACATGGTGATGGGCCTGTTCGGCGCGCCGCTGGCAGACCCGGATCACGCCGACCACGCGGTGCAGACCGCGCTGGCCATGTCGCGCGCGCTCGACGCGCTCAACGGCGAGTGGCAGCGCGCCGGCCGCGCCACGCTGGACATCGGCATCGGCATCAATACCGGCGACATGGTGGCGGGCAACATCGGATCGACGACGATCATGAGCTACACGGTGATCGGTGACGCCGTGAACCTGGGCGCCCGGCTGGAGTCGCTCAACAAGGACTACGGCACCCGGATCATCATCAGCGAGGCCACCCGGGCGGCCCTCAAAGGGCGGTATGATATTCATCCCCTCGGCGACGTGATCGTGAAAGGCAAAACCAAACCCGTCGCGATTTTCGAGGTCAAACCATCATGATGCGCATGCTGCCTGCCCTGCTCGCAAGTGCCTGTTTGCTGTCGGTCGGGGCCGAGGCCCGCGGGGCCGTTGGCGGCGGGCCGAGTCTCGCCGAAGCCGAAGGCGAAGGCGGACGGCAGCTGGGTCAAATCGGTAAAGGCCTTGCGATCGCGAAAAAGGCGCAAGACCTCCGCGACCTGCAGATGACCGATCAGGAGGAGCAGGAGCTCGGCGCGGCCGTGAGCGAGCGCATTCGCACGCGCTACGGCGTCGCCCAGGACGCGGCCGTGCATCGCTATCTCGCCCTGGTCGGGGGTGCGCTGGCGCAGGGCAGCACGCGTCCGGCGCTGCCGTGGACGTTCGTCGTGCTCGACACCGACGGCGTCAACGCCTTCGCGGCCCCCGGCGTCTACGTCCACATCACGCGCGGCGCCCTCGCGCTGATCAAGACCGAAGCCGAGCTGGCCGGCGTGCTCGCGCACGAGATCGTGCACGTCACCGAGAAGCACACCATCCGCGCGATCCAGAAGAGCAAGGCCGTCCAGATGGGCGCGGCGGAAACCCTGTCGGGCAGCGCCGGCCTGATGGAGCGCGCCGTCACCGCCACCTACGACAACATCGTCGAGCGCGGCTTCGGCCGGGCCGAAGAGAACGAGTCGGACGAGAAGGGCATCGCGCTGGCCAACAAGACGGGCTACGCGCCGCAGGGCCTGGGGTCGTTTCTCGTCACGCTGAAGGAGCGCAACAAGGCGTCCACCGAGAAGCGGGGCCTCTTCGCCTCGCACCCCGAGATGCAGGAGCGGCTCGATCGCCTCACGAAACAGATTGCCTCGCAGAAGCTGGCGGCCACCGCGACGCTGCAGGCGCGGTATGCCAAGAACATCAGCTACAAGCCCATGCCGGTAACCGCTATCGCCACGATCGAAGCAGGCGCGGCGGGCCTGGCCGGCGACGAGAAGAAGGCCGACGACAAGAAGGCCGAGGAGAAGAAAGCAGAGCCGAAGAAGCGCGGGTTCGGGCTGGGCCGCATGCTGCCCAGCGGCGGCGGCGAAAAGAAGCAGGCCCAGGTCACCGCTTCCGGCGGCGCCCGCGGAGTCGATCCTGAGAAGGACTCGAAGGGCGGATCCAATCCGAAGCCGGTGCCCGTGAAGATCGCGGCCGCCGACATCGCGGCGTTCAAGAAAGAAGGGGGTCTGCCGTAGGGCGCTACGTTCGCGGCCGGCTGCGCTTTGCACTCTGGCTGCTCATCGGCTTCGTCCTGCTCGAGGTGGCCGTGCGCCAGGGGCTCGGCGATGTCGAGCTGCTGTCGACCCTGGCGCGGCTGACCCTCGTCCTCGCGATCGTCATCGTGACGGTCGCGCTCGTTGCCAACAAGTGGCGCGACGACCGTCCGAGCGAGCGATTCCCCGGCATCGTGCAGGACGTCTCGGTGATCGCGCTCTTCATGGCGATCGCCACGGTGATCATGCGCGAGCAGCTGCTCACCACCTCCGCGGTCGGCGCCGTGGTGGTCGGCTTCGCGCTGCAGGACACGCTCGGCAACCTGTTTGCCGGCCTCGCCATCCAGATCGAGAAGCCCTTCCGCGTCGGCCACTGGGTGCAGGTCGGCGAGCGCGAGGGACAGGTCGAGGAGGTCACCTGGCGCGCCACCAAGCTCCGCACCAAGGCTGGACAGTTCCTGGTCGTGCCGAACAGCGTGATGGCGAAGGAACCGGTGCTGAATTTCTCGGAGCCCACGGTTCCCACGCGAATCGATGTGGAAGTCGGCGCCAGCTACCTCGCACCGCCCAACGACGTGAAGCGCGCGATCCACGAGGCCATCGCCAACGCGCCGCTGGCGATGCGGTCGCCGGAACCGCAAGTGGTGATCAAGGGCTTTGGCGCCTCATCCATCGATTACCTGGCGCAGTTCTGGATCGGAGACTACGCGGTCGATCGCGCGGCCCGGGACCAGGTCCGTACCAACATCTGGTACACCTTCCGGCGCTATGACATCGAGATCCCGTGGCCGATTCAGATCGAGTATTCCAGGGAGGAGCAGCCGGTCCGCACCGAGGCCGACGTCGTCGACGCCGCGGAGCGGTTGGGGGTCATCGATCTGTTCGCCTCGCTCACGCCCGAAGCATGCCGGTCGCTGTCGGCCGCCTCTCGGCAACACATCTTCGCGGCGGGCGAAGCGATCGTCCGCCACAACGCGCCCGGCGATTCGATGTTCGTCGTGCTGAAGGGCCGCGTGCGCGTGACGATCGAGCCGTCGGGCCAGGAAGTGGCGATCATTCCGGCCGGCGGGTTCTTTGGCGAGATGTCGCTGCTCACGGGCGATCCGCGTACGGCCACCGTACGTGCGGCGGAGGATTCGGTGGTGCTCGAGATCGCGGCGCCTGCGTTCGGGCCATTGGCCGCTGCCAACCCGCAGGTGCTCGAACACATCACGACCGTGATCGGCAGCCGCCAAGTTGGATTGGACGAAGCCCGCGCGAGCGCGGCGGCCACCGTGCCTCAAGCCGGGCCACGGACCCTGCTGGAGAGAATGAAGAAATTTCTCAGTGCGTGAGCAACCAATGCTGGCTGGATCAAGGTCTGCTTCCAAGAGTGCACGTCGATAAGACAGGATCTGCACGACCGAAAACGTGGCACGTCGAGTTAAGATTAGGCGGCTATAATCTCAGGCGCGATGCCGGGGTTCCGATTCGACTTCGACTTCCTCAGGAATCGCTACGACTACGAACTGCAGCGGAAGGAGCAGTTGACCGCAGCGCTCACGTTGCCCGTCGCGGTGCTGTCCGCCTTGGGCGGAGCAATTGTCGCAATGGCGCGGTCGTTTTCGTATCTGGAACCGCTCCTCACATGGTCGTTCGGGACCATTCTGGCTGCAGAAGGCTTCGCCTTTGTGGCGTGCTTGGCATACCTGGCCCGCGCCTACCATCGCCAGACCTACGTATTCCTGCCAATGCTGGGTGAGATTGACAAGTCTCGCGAAGAGTTTCTCGAATTTGCTCCGGCGATGGCCGGAGGCGAGGCGGAAGTCATCGAGGCATTTGAGACCCAGATGCGACAGCGTATGATCGAGGCAGCGGACAGGAACACTCAGACGAGCGACGAACGAAGCGGTCTGCTTCACCGAGCGCGATTGGCCCTTTACGCTGTCTTGGTCCTGACCGCCGCTGCCGGAATTCCGTATGTGATCGACCAAGTGAGTTTTTACTATGCCACGGCAATCTGATACGAGACCGGCACCGGCCCGGCCGGCCCCAGCCAGTTCCGCCCCGCAGCTTCCGACGGTTCCGCCAAACCGCGAAATTCGCGAAGGCGACCTGCCGAAACGAAGACCGAGGTAACAAGTGAGCGACAAACCAACGCCGAATCCCCAGCCTCAGAACGCGACCCCAAAGTTGCCCGAGGTACCAGCGAATCGGGTCGTCAAAGGCGGCGACATTTCACTACCTCGAATCAAAGCAGACAAGTAGGAGGCCGCCAGTTCAGGCACCGAACGCACCCTGCGACTGTGCTTACTCCGCCCACACCAGAACCCGTCCCTCGCGCTGCATCGTGAAGTCGAGCACGAGCCCCGGGCCGTGACGCTCGATGTCTTCCGGGCGCAGGCTGACGCGGTCGAACCCCGACGTGTACGCGCTGAACCCGATCGGCCCTGACTTCATCCGCAGCAGCCAGAACGGCAACGAGAACGTCACCAGCTCTTCGTCGTCGTCATCCCAGGCCATGATGTGGAGCGTCGTGAGTTGGACGTTCGAGCGCGGCTCGTTTCGCCGTTCCTCGACGTACGCCGGTTCGCCGTTGCGGATTTCCAACAGCGGACGCTGGCCGGGGAACTTGGCGCGGATGGCGTCGAATTCCTGCGTCGCGTTGGTCCGCGACACCTCGGTCACCTGAAAGTTCTGCCGAAACCACGCCACGCTGAAGATGACTCCGGCAAGGCCGAGGATGAACACGAACAGGACCACGCCGATGAGGATGGGAATCCACCGGCGCTTCGGCTTTTGTGGCAGTTGGTCCATCTCGCTCATAACGTCAGCTCCGTCCCGGCGCCGGTTTCCGCCGCGCGCCTGAGCACGAGGTCAGCGGCCACCACGTCTTCGACCGCCATGCCGAGCGACTTGAAGACGGTGATCTGATCGTCCGCGGTCCTTCCCGGGACCCGCCCCAGGACGACCTCTCCCAGCTCGCCCTGTACGTGAGATACGGTGAATCGGCCTTCCGAGATTCCCATCACCACATCGCCCGATTCCACGAGAGCGGCGGCCCGGGAGTCGACGTAGAGCCGCGCGCGCGCGACCAGCGCCGGGTCCATTTCGCGCTGATCCGGGCGGCAGGCGCCCACCGAAACGACGTGGGCGCCGGGACCGACCCACGCCGACTCGATCACGGGCGTTGGCGACGAGGTGACGAGCACGATCAGGTCCGCGCCGCGGACCGCGTGTTCGGCGGTGGCCATGGCCCGGATCGGTGCCGCCACATGCCCGCTCATGTCAGACACGAAGCGTTCGCGGCTGCGTTCCTTCGGCGACCAGACGCGCACGTCCTTCAAGCCGCGCACCTCTGCGTAGGCTTCGAGATGGCTTCGCGCCTGCACGCCGGTTCCGAGAATCGCCAGCGTCGAGGCATCGGGCTTCGCAAGAAAGCGCGCGGAGACGGCCGACACGGCCGCCGTCCGTGCCTCGGTGATGTAGCGGCCATCCATCAGGGCCTGGAGCGATCCGGTTTCGGGATCGAGCAACAGGATGGTGGCCAGGTGCGAGGGCAGTTGCTTCGCGAGGTTTCCCGAAAACACCGTGACGAGCTTCGCGCCCAGGCTTCCGGGATTCGGCACGTACGCCGGCATCAGCCCGAAGTAGGCGCGCGTGGGGCCCACCGTCAACACCGTCCGAACGGGTTGCAGCACCTCGCCGGCCGAGAACCGCGCGAGGGCGGCTTCCATGGCGGCGACGAGGTCGGCCATCGGCAGCAGCGATTGAACCTGTTGTTCGGTCAGGAGACGAAAGTGTTGTGCCATGAGATCCGTTCAAAGTGTAGCCACAGATGAAGGGAGATGACGCAGTTTCGTCATCTGCGGATAGACTTCTCTGCGTCACTCGTCCAATGATCCACAAGATCCGCACCATCGACGCCCACGCGGCGGGCGAGCCGCTCCGCCTGGTCATCGACGGCCTGCCCAGCCCCGAAGGCCGAACCATGCTCGAGAAGCGGGCGTGGGCGATGAAGCGGCTCGACCATTTGCGGCGCTCCATCATGCTCGAGCCGCGCGGGCACACGGATATGTACGGGGCCCTGCTGACCGAGCCGGTCACCAAGGGCTCCCAGGCCGGCCTGCTGTTCATGCACAACGAGGGCTGGAGCACGATGTGCGGGCACGGCATCATCGCCGTGACCACCATTGCGCTGCAGCGCGAGTTGATCTGGACGAAGACGCCGGACACGCCGGCGACCGTCACCGTGCGGTACGACACCCCCGCCGGGCCCGTGACCGCCCGGGCGCGGCTGACCCATCTCGCCGACGCCATCCGCGTCGAGTCGGTCGCCTTCCGCAACGTGCCCTCGTTTGTCTTCGAACCCTCGGTGATGGTGCCCGTCGGCGGGCGCAAGATTCCCGTCGATATCGCCTTCGGCGGCGCCTTCTACGCCATCGTCGATGCCGAGGCCGCAGGCGTACCGATCGATGCCGCGCACCTGCCCGAGCTGCGGCGGCTGGGCATGACCATCGCGCGCGAGGTGGAGCGGCTCCGCCGCGTGGTGCACCCGTCCGACGGCGGGCTGGAGGGTATTTACGGCACCATCTTCACGGCGCCGGCCCTCATCCCGGACGCCCACCTGCGCAACGTCACGATCTTCGCGGATGCGGAAGTCGATCGATCGCCGTGCGGAACCGGCACCGCCGCCGTGATGGCCGTGCTCAACGACATGGGACTGCTCCTGGACGACGTGCCGTTCGTGCACGAGAGCATCGTCGGCACGACGTTCACCGGCCGGGTGGTGGAGCGCGTGTACGTGGGCGAGCGCGCCGCGATCGTCCCCGAGATCGAAGGGTCCGCCTGGATTACCGGCGAGCACACGTTCTTCGTCGATGGGGACGACCCGTTGAAGGCGGGGTTTCGCCTGTAAGAGGGCGGCACTAAAGTGCCGCCCTCCCGGCGCCTCTTACTTCAATCCGGCGATCTTCCCGAAGTCCATCTTCGACGCGATCTCGTGCAGCACCTTCGTGTCGGCGAGGTCACGGCCTTCGATCGTCACGAGGAAGCGCTTGCCGACGAACACGTTCAGCTCGCCGCGCTTCGCGTCCTTCTCCCACCGCTCGAAGCCGGGGTGGCCGCCCACGCTCGTGGCCTTCTCGTAGCCTTCGTTGGTTTCGCGGCTGTAGCCCGACGCCAGGAACATCGCCCACGGCGCGATCAGCATCTGCGCGTAGCCGGTGTCGACCACCTTCACCTCGATCTCTGCATCGCCCTTCTTGTATTCGGCTTCGACCTGCGAGAAGGCGATCGGCGAGGTCATGCGCTCCGTGCGCGGGTCGCCCATCTCCCATCCGGCGATCTGCGGCAGCGTGCCCTTGAGCGTGTCGGTGGCGACCGGCTCAACCGGCTTGCCGTCGGCGCTGCCGCCCACCGCCGCCGCCATGCCCTGCATGGCCTTCGCCATGTCGGCCATGCCCTTTGCCGTATCGCCGCCGGCCTGCTGCGCCTGCGTCACGGCTTCGGCGGCCTTCTTCATGTCGTCGGCGGCCTGCTCGGCCTGCTTCTCGGCCTCGGACTTTCCACAGCCCACGGCGAACAGGGCGATTACGATTACGGCGCTCAAATGTCTAAGCATGTCGATTCTCCTACCATCCAATCGCGAGTCCGTCTTTTCGCAGATCGGATCCACCAAGTAATACACCGGTTTTGGGATCAATGAAAATCGCCTGGTAGCCGCCCATCGAACCACGGCCGTCAGACACGGTATGGCCCTTCGCCTCGAGCGTCTTGCGCACCTCGGCGCCGATGCCGCTTTCGAGCGCGAGCTGGTCGCCCATGTGGCGCATGCGCGCCGCGTCGCCGGCCTCCTGCACGTGCATGCCGAAGTCGATGAGGTTGGCCACCACCTGCGCGTGCGCCTGCGCCTGGTTGTCGCCGCCCATCACGCCGAACGACACCCACGGCTTGCCGTCTTTCACGATCATCGCCGGCACCAGCGTGTGGAGCGGCCGCTTGTGGGGCCCGATCTGGTTCGGATGTCCCGGTTGCAGCGTGAAACCGGCGCCGCGGTTCTGCAGCGTGATGCCGGTTTCGCCCGCAACGAAGCCCGCGCCGAAGCTGCCGAACAGGGACTGGATGAATGAGACGACGTTGCCCTGGCCATCGGCGGCCGTCAGGTAGATCGTGTCGCCGAGGTCCCGGCCGGCGAAGTCCGGCGTGGGACGGCCGGCCCCCGGCGCCGTGCCCGGCGCGTAGCCCGTCGCCGCCTGGTTCAGGTCGATCTCGATGCGGCGCGCGGCAGCATAGTCTTTCGACAGCAGCATCTTCAGGATGTCCTTCTGCATGTGATCGCGATCGGCCAGGTAGGCGCCGCGATCCGCGAAGGCAATGCGCTTGGCCTCGGTCACCGCGTGCAGGTAGTCGGCCGAGTTGTGGCCCATCGCCTTGAGGTCGAAACCCTCGAGGAGGTTCAGCATCTCGAGCGCGACGAACCCCTGCGTGCTGGGCGGCATCTCGAGCACGTCGTAGCCGTGGTAATTGACGCTGATCGGATCGACCCAATCCGCCGTGTGATCCGCGAAGTCGCGCATGTCGAGCAGGCCCTGCCTGGCCTTCAGGTCGGCGACGATCGCGCGCGCGATCGAACCCTGGTAGAACGCGTCGCGGCCGTCCGTGCCGATCGCCTCGAGGCTGCGCGCCAGGCGCGGGTTGGCGAAGATGTCGCCATGCGCCATCGGCTGACCCGCCGGCAGGAACGTCGCGGCCGTCGCCGGGTCGCTCGACAGGGCCTGTTCGTTGTCTTTCCACGCCTCGGCCATCAGCTCCGCGACCGGGAACCCGTCGCGCGCGAAGTCGATCGCGGGCCCGACCGCCCTGCCGAGCGAGATGGTGCCGAACCGCGTCAGCAGCTGGTGCCAGCCCTCGACCACGCCCGGCACATCCACCGTGAGCGGGCCGCGGCCCGGCATTTCCTGGAGGCCGCGCCTGGCGAATTCCTCCGGCGTCGCCGCGTAGGCCGATCGTCCCGTCGAGTCGAGCCCGCAGACCTGCTTCGTCTTCGCGTCGTAGACAATCGCCAGCAGGTCGCCGCCGATGCCGTTCATGCTGGGCTCGACGACGGCGAGCACGGCGGCGGCGGTGACGGCGGCATCGATGGCGTTGCCGCCATCCTGCAGCACCCTGAGGCCCGCCGCGGAGGCCAGCGACTGGCTCGTCGCGATCATGCCGCGACGGCCGACGGCCGGGGAGCGCGTGCCCCGGATGTTGCCTGCCGGGCGGTCACCGGGCGGGATCTGCTGCGCTGACGAAGGGGTCATGATGAGAGTTTAGAGTTTTGAGTTTAGAGTCTAGAGTTAAGAAACGACGAAGCGCACGCGTTTTGTTCTAAACTCTAAACTCTAAACTCTAAACTCTAAACTCTAAACTCTGCACTCCTAACTTCCCTATACTTGAGTGATGGCCATTCGCGACCGCGTCGCCCGCCTGCTGGAGGAGATGCCGCGCGAGGCGCAGTTTCCCTCCCAGGGCGCGACGCTGTTCGTCGACCTCGAGCGCCGCGACACCGTGTCGGCGTACACGCCACTGGCGGTCACGCGCACGGTGCTCGCCGGCCGTGGCGCCAACATGTACTACCTCTACCGGCTCCTCGACGAGTCGCTCACGCCGCTCGATCCCGGCATTCCGCTCATCTTCGGATCGGGGCTGCTCACGGGCCTGGTGCCCAGCGCCGCGCGCGGCAACTGCACGTCATGGTCGCCCGAGTCCGGCGTGCTGCTCGACTCGAACGCCGGCGACTACTTCCCGTCCTTCCTCCGCATGAACGGCTTCGACCATCTCGTGATCTACGGCCGGGCGGCGGCGTGGACGCTGATCGTGATCCGCGAGGGCCGGGTGACGCTCGAGGACGCCTCGCCGTACGTCGGGATGGACAACATCGACATGCGGGCCCAGGTCGCCCGCGACCTGGGCGGCACGTGGACGAAGAACCTGTCGATGGCCAACATCACGCGCGCCGGCGAGAACCTCGTGCTCACGAGCGGCGTGATGGCGGGCCCCAAGGCCGTCTACGCGCGCGGCGGACCCGGCGCCAAGATGGGCGCCCTGCGCCTCAAGGCCATCGTCACCATGGCGCAGACGCGCGAGTTCCCGACCGCAGCGCCGTACAAGCCGTACAACCGGCACATCGCGCAGCAGCTGCTGGCCACCTCGGTGGTGAAGAACGCGCTGTCGAAGACGGGCACGCCGTTCCTGTACAAGCCGAGCCGGCTGCTCGGCGCGATGGGCACGAAGAACAACCAGGAGACGACCTGGACCGAGGGGCTTGACGCGGAGCACTTCGATCCGTACCGCCCGGGCATGGAGGGCTGCTTCCGCTGCCCGGTGAACTGCCGGCCGCTGAACGACCTGCACAAGGCCGCGCCGGGTCGCTACGACAAGGGCGACGGCCCCGAATACGTCACGCTGGGCAAGTTCGGCCCGAACCTCGGCATCGACAGCGTCGAGGCGGTGATTCGCCTCAACAACGTCTGCAACGACCTGGGCCTCGACACGGCATCGACGGGATCGGCTCTGGCGTGGGCGTTCGAGCTGTACCAGCGGGGCATCATCAGCGCCCAAGACACGGGCGGGATCGATCTGCGGTGGGGCGACGCCGCCACCATCGAGCGGCTGCTGTTCATGACGGCGGCGCGCGAAGGCTTCGGCGACGTCCTCGCCGACAGCACGCGCGCGGTGGAGAAGGGGCACTATCCCGCCGAAGCCATGAAATACCGGATCGCGGTGAAGGGGCTTGGGCAAAGCGATCCGCACGATGCGCGCATCCTGAAAGCATTTGCGCTCGGGCTCGCGGTGGCCACGCGCGGCATGGATCACCTGCGCAATCGCGCGACGCTCGAAATCAACGCCCGGATCAACGACAACCTCGCCTTCAAGGCCGAGCTCTACGGCGGGCCGGTCAGCGCCGAGCCCAACGGCTACGAGGGCAAGGAGCGGGCCGTGCGCGCGTGCGAA
>MELE01000020.1 GCA_001768615.1 Acidobacteria bacterium RIFCSPLOWO2_12_FULL_67_14b
TCGCCGAAACGACGCCAAGCACCAATCCCGACAGGAGGAGCGCCCCCGTTAAGAGGTGCCGCCCCGTCAAGAGGTGCCGCCCCGTCAAGAGATGCGCTCCCGCCGTCTGTGCCGGAGTATTTCAATCGCCATCGGCAGCATCGACACCGCAACGATGCCGATCGCGACGATCGAGAAGTTGTCCTTGACGATCGGCACGTTGCCGAACGCGTAGCCGGCGCCGACGCACACCGCGGTCCAGAGCACGCCGCCCGCGATGTTGTAGAACACGAACGTCGACGCGTTCATCGCCGCCGCGCCGGCCACGAACGGAACGAACGTCCGGATGATCGGCGCGAAGCGGCTCGACACCACCGCCATGGGGCCGTACTTCTCGAAGAACGCGTGGGCGCGATCGAGGTGCTGGCGGTTGAGCAGCCGGTGCATCACGCTCTGCGCATCGCGGGCCGCGAACACGCGCGGGCCGATCGCCCGGCCAATCGCGTAGTTGGCGGTGTTGCCCAGGATGGCCGCGGCGGCGATCAGGACGAACACCAGCGTGATGTCCATGGCGCCGGTGGCGGCCAGCGCGCCGGCGGCAAACAGCAGCGAGTCGCCCGGCAGGAAGGGCGTGACCACGAAGCCGGTTTCCGCAAAGATGATCGCAAAGAGGATGCCGTACACCCACACGCCGTAATCGGCGACGAACGTGGCGAGGTGAGTGTCCAGGTGGAGGAAGAGATCGACAACGGTTTCCATTGATTCATATAGAGTATTCCGAAAATGCGTACGCTCCTGGTGGCTCTCTGCCTTGGCGGGAGGCTACGACGAGATGTCGCGCCGCTCGTATCCGGATTACCGGGGAGGCCCGCCGGAGGCACGCGCCAGGCGCGACCTCCTCCGGCAGGTCATGGAGCGCCACGGCTTCACCGTGGAGCCGAACGAATGGTGGCACTTCAACTACAAGGACTGGCAGCAGTACCCCATCCTCGCTATTGCGTTCAGTAGCCTCCGGCTTTAGCCGGAGCCGGGTCGCGCGGCGGTGTGGCTCCCGGCGTTCGCTCTCGTCTCGCCGGTCAAATGTCGCTCGGCGGATTAAGCGTCTGGCCTATGGACGTCTAAACCCGCAACTCGGCAAGTGTGGCCTCCGCTCCATTTGACCGCCGAGCCGAGAGCCCTCCGACCGAGAAGTTGCCTCCTCTCGCCGGGCGCGCGAACGCTGGGAGACGTTTCTTTGCGCCGGCACACACCCCGCCGCACGACGATCGACTCCGAACTCTTAACTCAATTGAGCTTCACTGACCTGCCGTTGACGAAGACGTGCTTGATCGCCGTCTTCTCCTCGAACAGGTCGCCGTCGGTGACGACGATGTTGGCGATCTTGCCGCGGTCGAGCGAACCGAGCCTGTCGGCGGCGCCGGCCATCGTCGCCGCGTTGAGCGTCAACGCCTTCAGCGCCGACTCCTTCGACAGCCCGCCCGCGACCGTCTTCTGCGCGTTCTTCAGGAAGTCCTTCGCCTCGACGAGACCGTTCGATTCGAAGGCGAACAGCACGCCCGCCTTGTCGAGCGCCGCGGGTGACTTCGGCGCGTTGGCGCGATCGCGCAGCACGCTGAGCGGCTCGTCGGCATCGGGCGCGAGCGAGACCGGGCGCGTCGGGAAGTTCAGGCTGTAGATCACGCGCGCGTTCGCCGCCTTCAGCTCGGCGGTCACGGTGTCCACCTGCCGTGCCGCCGTGATGATCGGATCCAGCTTGAACGCCTTCGCCATTTCGAGGGCGCGCAGGATTTCGGGAGCGGTCGAAGCGCGGAACGCCACCGGAAGCCGTCCAGCCAGGGCCGGCCCCATGGCCTCGAGGGCGGCCGAGTGGGGCCGCGGTCGTGCCTGCTGATACCACTGCGCGTCGAGGAAGGCCTGCCGGTTGAAGGCGATCAACCCCATGAGCGAGTTGGGATGGGCATCGCCGCCCGCGGGCCGATCGGCGGTGCCCACGTGCAGCGCCACCACCGGCCTGATCACGAGCGGGCCGCGCCGATCGTCGGCGAGCCCGCCGATCTGCGGCACGTCGGCGCCGAGCGCCGTGAAGACGAGCGCGCTCTGGCCGCGAATGCCGTCGCTGCCGGGCGTGGCGAGCAGGGCCGTGATGCCGGCGACGGCCGCCTTGTTCAGCGCCGCCGCGGCCGGGTTCATGTGATCCGCCGCGCGCAGGTGGGCGCGCAGCAAGGTCTCGCGCTTCACGCGCTCGACCTCTTCCGTGGTCTGCGGGTTCTCAGCGCGGGGGATCGCCGGCGGCTCGAGCCCGGCGGCGCTGCCCATGTCGATCAGCCCGGGATAGACGGTCAGGCCCTTGCCCGCCACCGTGATCGCGCCGGCCGGCACGGTGACGGCGCCGCCGACGGCCGTGATCACCCCGTCGGTGAAGACGATGGTGCCGTTGTCGATGGGCGCCGCCGAGACCGGCACGATGCGCGCGCCGGTGATGGCGTAGGTGTAGGAGGCCTCCTGCTGGCCGCTGATGACACCGATGAGACCACCAGGGCCGCAGATGACACAGATTACACAGATCAGATTCTTCAAGAAACCATCACGTCTTTTGATCTGCGTTATCGGTGTCATCTGCGGCCCTGGTTTGGTGATCTGCGTCATCGGCGGCCTCCAACCGGACGGCTCGAGAACCGTTCATACAGCTCGGTGTGCTTGCTCTTCAGCCCGACGTTCCGGCCGTTGATGAAGATGTGCGTGAACTGCGTCTTAATCTCCATCGGATCGCCCGTGGCGATGAAGAGGTTGGCCAGCTTGCCGGGTTCGAGCGAGCCGACGCGGTCGGCGACGCCGAGGATGGTCGCCGCGTCGAGCGTGATCGCCCTGAGCGCGCGATCGCGATCCAGTCCCCACGCCACCGAGATCGCCGCCTCGTAGGGCAACAGGCGGTTGTTGGCCGCGCCGCCGGTGCCGAATGCGAAGGTGACCCCCGCCTGCGCGAGCTCGCCGGCCGCGCGATAGGTCGCGGCATGGTGGAGATCTTCCCGCGTCGGCAGCGTCAGCACCGAGCCGAGGATCACGGGGATGTTCTTCTCCTTCAGCAGCGGCGCCACCATCGGCGATTCGAGGCCGCCGGTAATCACGATCTTCACACCCGCGCGATCCGCAAACGCCACTGAGTCCCGGATGTCGCGTTCGTTGCTGGCCGCCACGAACAGCGGCTGCGTGCCTTCGGCGATCGGCACCAGCGCCGCGAGGTTCCAGTCCATCTGCCGGCCGGCGGCCGGGATCTTCGCGTAGGCGCGGGCCCGCGCAATCCAGTCTTCGACGCGCTGCACGCGCGCGTCACGCTCCTTCTTGAGGTCTTCGTACTTGCGGGTGGCGTCGGCGGCGGCGCTGCCGCCACCACCACCACCACCACCACCACCGCCGCGGGTGAGCGGCGGGAACTGGAAGCTGACGCCGGCCACCGGCTTCAGCGTCGCCTCCTCCCACGTCCAGCCGTCGAGGTTCATCACCGCGACCTGGCCGCCGACGAGGCCCCCGCTCGGGATCACCGCCGCCGTGGTGATCCCGTTCACGCGCGCCACGGCAATGGCGTCGCTGTCGGACTGGTAGGCGACCTGCGCCTTCACCGCGGCGTTGATCTCGAGCATCTCGCTGCTGTCTTCGAAGCCGCGCGGGCCCGGCTCGTTCAGGCCGATCGTCGTCCGGGCGTCGATGAAGCCGGGGTAGACCTCGCCGCCCTTCGCATCGATTACCAGGGCGCCCGCGGGCACCGCGACATTGGCGCCGACGGCTTCGATGCGGTTGCCGCGAATGACAAGGGTGCCGCGCTCGATCGGCGGACCGCTGATCGGAAAGATGCGCGCGTTGGTGATCGCCGTCGCCGGGCCGGTGGCCGGCGCCTGCTCGACGCCGCCGAGGCCCGGGACAGCTCTCAGCTCCCGGCGTTCGGCTCCCGGCTCAACCGGCTGAGAGCCGAGAGCTGAACGCTGAGAGCTGAAATTCTGCGGCGCCGTGGCCGGGCCGCGGCCCTCCGCCGCCGACAGCATCGACTTCTCGTTGCGGGCGTCGGTCATCCGCCGCTCCTCGACGAGCCGATCGTAGTACTGCTGTCCGTCGATGTAGACGCGGTCGACGATCGCGTAGGTGCTGAGCGGGTGCTTGTTCCAGATCACCACGTCGGCGTCCTTGCCCGCTTCGAGCGACCCGACGCGCGCGTCGATGCGCAGCTGCTTCGCCGGGTTGATGGTAACGAGCGCGAGCGCCTCGTCTTCGCTGAGCCCGCCCCAGTGCATCGACTTGGCCGCCTCGGTGTTGAGGCGTCGGGAATGCTCGGCGCTGTCGGAATTGATCGACACCAGCACGCCGCGGCGGTGCATCAGCGCGGCGTTGTAGGGAATGGCGTCTTCCGCCTCGACTTTGTACGCCCACCAGTCGGAGAACGTCGACCCGCCCGCACCGTGCCTGGCCATCTCGTCGGCCACCTTGTAGCCCTCGAGGATGTGCTGGAAGGTGGCGACCTTGAAGCCCATGTCTTCGGCGAGCCGCATCAACATCAGCGTCTCGTCGGCGCGATAGGTGTGCGAGTGGACGAGCCGCTTGCCCTCGAGGATCTCGACGAGGGGATCGAGCTGCAGGTCGCGCCTCGGCATCGGCACGTCGTCGCCCGCCTCTTGGGCGCCGGAGCCTTGGCGAAGGCGGCTCTTGCGCCGGTCGTAGTCCTGCCACTCCTTCTGGTAGGCCTTCGCCCGGCTGAACGCGTCGCGGATGACGAACTCGACGCCGGGGCGGGTGGCCGGGTAGCGGCGCGGCCCCGTCTGGCCGAACTGCCGCATGTCTTTCGGGTTCTCGCCGAGCGCGAACTTGATGCCGGGCGGCGCGCCCGCGAACACGAGACCGGCCGCCGGCTTGCCCCAGCGGAGCTTGATCACCTGGTTCTTGCCGCCGATGGGGTTGGCGCTGCCGTGCAGGATGTTGGCGGTGGTCACGCCGCCGGCCAGGTCGCGGTAGATGTTGACATCGGTGGGATCGAGCACGTCCTCGATTCCCGTCATCGAGCTCACCGGGGTGCCGCCCTCGTTGATCGAGTCGGCGGCGATGTGGGAATGCGCGTCGATGATGCCGGGCGTGACGAACCGGCCCTTGGCGTCGATCACATCCGCGCCAGCCGGCACCTCCGTGTTGGGCCCGCCAACGGCCGCGATGCTGCCGTCGCGCAGGACCACGGTCCCGTTCTGGATCGTCCCGCGCGTCACGGTGAGCACCGTGCCGCCGCGGATGGCGACCACCGACGGCCGCGCCGCTTGCGCAATGGGCCGGGCCTGTTGCGCCGTCACGGCGGCCAGGGCAACGCTGAGTCCAAGGATTAGCTGCTTCATGAGTAACCTTTTCTTCTGCCTTCTGCCTTCTGCCTCTGCCTTACTGAGCGCTGCCCGTGGGCTGATTCCAGATGTACTTCGTGAACCAGTCGAGGTTCTGCTGCATCGCCGCGCGATTGGCCTTTGGCTTGGTCAACCCGTGACCGAAACCCTTGAACACCGACAACTGCACCGGCACGTTCTGATCGCGCAGCCCCTGGTACAACTGGAACGCATTCGGAATCGGCACGCGCGCATCGTCTTCCCCGTGCTGAATCAGCGTCGGCGTCTTCGCCTGCTTGATGTAGGTCATCGGCGAGGTGTCGGCGTAGATCTTCGGATCGTCCCACGGCGTGGCCTTGAGGTACTGCCGCGTGAACGGATGGATGTCGGTGTTGACGTAATAGGTCATCCAGTCGGAGATGCCCGCGCCCACCGAGATCGCCTTGAAGCGATCGGCGTGACGCGTCGTGAGAAATGCCGAGATGTAGCCGCCCTGGCTCCAGCCCATGCTGCCGACCCGCTCACGATCGACCCACCCCTGCGCCACGAGGGCGTCGATGCCCGAGAGCACGTCCCAGGCGTCGCCGATGCCGAGGTTGCGCACGTTCAGCGAGCGGAACTTCTCGCCGTACCCGGCGCTGCCGCGGTAGTTCGGCTCCAGCACCAGCGCGCCCTTCGCCAGAAACGCATCGATCGGGTAGTAGCCGCTGCTGCCGTACGGCACCGGACGCGACACGCCGGTCGGTCCGCCGTGGATCACGACCAGCAGGGCGTGCCGGCCCCGGGCCTGGAAGTCGGCGGGCTTGTGCAACACGCCCTCGATCTCCGCGCCGTCGTGGCTCTTCCAGCGCACGACCTCGCGGCCATGCTTCGGCCACGACGCCACCTGCGCCCCGCTGTCGCTCACCTTCGCCGCCGCCATCGTCGTCACCGGCGCGATGTAGATCTCGGGGAAGCCCGCCGGCCCCGAACCGACGAAGGCCGTCGTGGCGCCGTCCGCGGTGATCGAGAAGCCGCCGCCGATCCACTCGTCGCGCACGGTGTGGCGATCGATCTTCCGCGTCGCCGGATCGAGCGTGAACAAGTAGGACCACGTCCGCTGCGACGCGCTGAACGCAATCCCGCCGCGCGTCCATGCGATCAGGTTCGGATTTTCGTCGAACTCGCCGGTCAGGCTCTGCACGGTCGTGGATCCCGGAGTCACCGTCGCGATCGTGCTGTTCTGGAAATAGAAGAAGGGCTTCGCCATCGCCGACACGAAGGCGATCCGCCGCCCGTCGGGCGACCACTGCGGGTTCGTATCCGGGCCCTCCTGGGCGACGACCACGTCCCGCGCGCCGGTGGCCACGTTGACGATGGAGATGTCGGCGGTGCCGCCATCGGCCGGATCGCCGGTCGCGCGGTGATCGAAGGCGAGGTGACCGCCGTCGGGCGACCAGTCGAAGCTGCCGACGACAAACGATCCCTTCGTCAGCGCCCGCGTGGCGCCGGTCGGGAGATCGAGGAGGTGCAAGTGGACGTAGCGCTGATCCTGATCCTCGATCCGGATGTCGCCCCAGCGCTTCTCGCGCTCCTTGATGGCTTCCGCGATCGGGTCCGACATCGTGAAGGCGATCTGGGCCCCGGCCGGCGACCAGGCGAAGTTGTTCACGCCCTCGTCGACGCTGGTCAGCTTCTCCGCTTCGCCGCCGGCGACGGCAATGCGATAGAGCTGGCGCTTGCCGTCGCGATCCGAGACGAAGGCCAGCCACGATCCGTCCGGCGACCACGCCGGCAGCATGCTGGACTTCCGCGCGTTGGTCAGCTGCCGCGACGTGCCGGATGCCGCGTCGCCGATCCAGATCTCGGTCTCGTACGCGTTCTCGTCCCAATTGGCTTCGCGGACGGTGTAGGCGGCCTGTTTGCCGTTGGGCGAGACGGCCGGTGAGCCGACGCGCTTGAGGTTGATCAGGTCATCGATCGACGGCCGCGTTGGTGCCTGGGATGCCGGATGGGCCGCCCAGACAACGAGACACAGCACCACGACGGTCACGATGCGGGGGGCGTACGGCATCAGCGGAGTATAAGGATCGCGGCACCGCAGCGCTTTCGACCTTTATTCGCCTGTTTGTCCTTGACAGGGTCCGCTCAGAAAAGCCACAGTCACTGCTTGCGGTTGCCTGCGTAGAGCCCAGTCGAGTGGGTGCAGGGGTCGTTTGTCAGTTCACTCAAGGAGCTCCAAGATGCGTAATGTGATTTCGATCGTGGCGGGCGCGGCGTTTGTCGCGGCCCTGGCGATGCCGGCGTTTGCCGCCGACATGACGGTGAAGGGTGAAGTGGTCGACATTGCATGCTCGACCTCGAAGAAGGAAGCCGGCCGGGGCGCGGCCCACGCCGGCTGTGCGATGGCCTGTGCGAAGAAGGGCCAGCCGGTCGGCATCCTGACGGCCGACGCCGTCTACACCGTGACCGGCGACTACGCGGCGAACAGCAACGCGAAGCTGCTCGACTTCGTGGCCAAGAACGTCATCGTCACCGGCGAGGTGACCGAGAAGGACGGCGTCAAGTCGATCAACGTCAAGTCGATCAAGGTCGCCAACTAACGCTGAAGGCCGAAGGCCGAAGGCCGAAGGCTGCAACGGGCTCGCCCTGACGGGTGAGCCCGTTTTCGTTTGCACGGAGTCTAAGCCGTTCGCATCGGCGGATCGATCCGCGCGCCGCAGAAGGTGCGCGATGCCGCGCCTGCATATCCGCCGATCGCGCAGGCCGCCCGCGAACCACATCTTGTTCGCGCGCCTGGCCGTGGGTGTGTTGATCTTGTCATCTGCGTCATCCGCCTCCGCGCCAGGCTCGGCGGGACAAGTCTGCGGCCCTGGTTTGAGACATCTGTGGCTATACTCGGCGGCGGAGGCCCACGTGCACACCACCCGCGTTGCCATCGCCACCATCCTGCTCGGCGCGACCCTGGTCGCCCAGGCGCCGCGAGCGCCGTTCACGCTGGCGCTCACCGGCGATTCGATCATCACGCAGCGGCTGTCGGTGTTCACCGAGCCGGAGTTCACCGGGCTCATGGACCTGATTCGGGGCGCCGATGCGGCGTTCACGAATCTCGAGACGCTGTTCCACGACTACGAGGCGCCGCCCGCGCACCAGAGCGGCGGCACGTGGATGCGCACCGATCCGCCCATCCTGAAGGAGCTCACCTGGGCCGGCTTCGACCTGGTCTCTCGCGCGAACAACCACACGGGGGACTTCGGCCCGCTCGGCGCGCAGATCACCAGCCGCTACGTCCGCGAGGCCGGGCTGGTCGAGGCGGGGGTCGGCAACAGCCTGAATGAAGCGCGCGAGGCGAAGTTCCTCGAGACGCCGAAGGCGCGCGTGGCGCTCGTCGCGGCGGCCTCCACGTTCACGCCGCATTCGCGGGCCGGCAACAGCCGCGGCGACATGCCGGCGCGGCCCGGCCTGAGCCCGCTTCGGTTCACCACCACTTACACCATCACGGCCGAACGCATGGCGGATCTGAAGCGCGTGGCGTCCGAACTGTCGGGACAGCCGCCCGCGGCCGGCGACACGTTCAACTTCGGTGGCCGCCAGTACGTCATTGGCCCGAAGGCGGCGACGACGACCGAACCCAACAAGCAGGACGTCGACGAGATCGCGCGTGTCGTCCGCAGCGCCGCCACCCTCGCCGACATCGTCATCGTCTCGCTGCACTGTCACGAGGGCGGCGCCAATCGATCGGTGCCGGCGGATTTCATCCAGGCGTTCGCGCGCGCGGTCATCGATGCCGGCGCCGACGTGTTTGTCGGGCACGGCCCGCACGTCCTGAGAGGCGTGGAGATCTACAAAGGCAAGCCCATCCTCTACAGCCTGTCGAACTTCATCTTCCAGAACGAAACGCTGCTGCGGATGCCGATCGACAGCTACGAGCAGTATTCGCTTGGTGATGGCGCGCAGCCCGCCGACTATCTCGATGCGCGCTACGACCGCGACCGCCGCAGCTTCCCCGCGGATCGCGAGTATTGGGATTCGGTGCTGGCCACGACCAGGTGGCAGGGAGACAAGTTCGTCGAGCTGCAGCTCCACCCGATCACGCTGGGGTTCCAGACCTCACGCGCGGAGCGCGGACGGCCGAAGCTGGCCAAGGGGGCGGATGCGGCGCGGATCCTGGAGACGATGACCGCGCGCTCGAAGGCCTTCGGCGCGACCGTTACGGTGAAGGGCGGAGTCGGCTACGTGACGCCGTAGGACGCGATGCTGCAGGGCGTGCGAGTTCACGGGTTCTGTCGTGAGTCTCGCTGAGTGTCGTTGGTGATGGGGTCCGGGAACATACCCGCGAGGAGCGCAAGCGCAGCCGTCGCGGCTTTCCGAATCTCCTCGACATCGGAGCGCCGCGCATCTTCGGGCGACATGTTCGTCAGTAAGACCTCAGCGAAGCCCAGGATGATGCCGAGGTGGTTGGTGAAGTCGTGACGGCGTTTGTCGTCCGGCATCATGGCAGATCCCTTTCGACGAGACTGAGAAACGTGCCGACCAGGTCGGCGCGGCGCCAGCCGAGGGCGGCCTCCGCCTTCAGTTCTTCGACGGCCCGTGCACGCGGCAAGGCGGCCTTGTACGGGCGCACAGTGGTGAGCGCGTCGAACACGTCGACGATGCCCATTAGTTGCGCCAGCAGCGGGATCGCGTCCCCGCGCAGGCCGTCCGGATACCCAGTGCCATCGAGACGCTCGTGGTGGCACCGAACGATCGGCCGCACCTTTCGCAGCGAGCGCAGCTCGCCGCAGAGTCGATCGCCAATAACCGTGTGCTGCTTCATCAGCGCGAATTCGTCGTCGGTGAGCGGCCCCGGCTTCAGCAGTACCGCATCGGGGATGCCAACCTTGCCGACATCGTGCAAGTAGCCGCCGCGCTCCAGCGCGGCGACGTCGTCCTCGTCGAGCCCGAGTGCCCGCCCCAGCGAGACGGCGTAGGCGGCGAGGCGCTGGCAGTGTCCATCGGTGTTGCTGTCGCGGGCTTCGATGGTCAACGCGAGGCTGACGATGACGGATTCGGCCGTATCCAGATCGTCGGTATAGCGTTTGAGGCGGAGCAGAGAGCGAACCCGCGCCAGCAGCTCGTGCCGGTTGAAGGGCTTGCTGAGAAAATCGTCTGCCCCCGCATCGATCCCGCGGATGCGATCGTCCGTGTCCGTGAGCGCCGTGACCAGCACGACGGGCGTCAACCGCGTCGCCGCCTGTCCTTTGATTTGACGGCACGCCTCGAAGCCATCGACCTCCGGCATCATCACGTCCATCAGCACGAGGTCTGGATGAACGCTGAGCGCCAGGCGGACCGCGTCGGCCCCATTTGCGGCCGTGCGCACGGAGTGGCCGTCTGCCGTCAGCAGCGAGGCCAACAACCGGGCATTTCCCTCGATATCATCAACGACGAGCACGACACCCATCTGCGGTCACTCCACATACCTGGGCGTCACACCCCGCTGAGGCGCCCGCACGTCTTATCGGTGCCGACATCGACGCACGCCAGCCAGGTGACCACACACCACTATGGGTTCCGCCCCTACTCCTGGGCGTCGAGCACGGCGCGTACCTTGCGGGCCAGTGTCTCGGGCGTGTACGGCTTCTGCAGAAACGCGGTCCCGGCCGCCAGCACGCCATGGTGGACGATGGCGTCGTCCGTGTATCCGGATGTGTAGAGGCACCTCATTGCCGGGCGTAGAACCGACAGACGATCCGCCAGCGCGTGTCCGCTCATCCCCGGCATCACCACGTCGGTCAACAGCAGGTGAATCGTACCGTGATGGCTCTCACCGATCCGCAGCGCCTCGTCGCCATTCGCCGCCTCTAGAACGATGTAGGCATATCGCTCCAGGATCTTCCTGGCGAGCGCGCGCAACCCGTCGTGGTCTTCGACGAGCAGCACCGTCTCCGTTCCGGTGGGTGTCCGGACCGACAATCTGGCGGCCACCGGGGGCCCGGCGGCGGCGCCTTCGACGCGAGAAAGATAGATCTTGAACGACGTCCCATGCCCTGGCTCACTGTAGACCCAGATCGACCCGCCGCTTTGTTTGACAATTCCGTAGACCGTCGCCAGGCCCAACCCCGTGCCCTTGCCTTTCTCCTTGGTGGTGAAGAACGGTTCAAAGAGATGCGACTGGGTTTGCTCATCCATCCCCGTCCCCGTATCGCTCACCGCGAGCATGACGTGGCGGCCGGGGATGGTACTCGGGTGGGTGTGCGCATAGTGCTCGTCCAGGTCCACGTTGGCGGTTTCGATGGTGAGCGTGCCACCTTCCGGCATCGCGTCCCGGGCATTCACCGCCAGGTTCACGATGATCTGCTCGATCTGCCCGGCATCGGCCTTGACCCGGCCCAGCTCAGGATCGAGGCGCGCGATGACTTTGATGTTCTCTCCAATCAGGCGGCGCACCATCCGATCCACGTTGCCGACGATATCGTTCAGGTCCAGGACCACGGGTTCCAGGATCTGTTTGCGACTGAAGGCAAGGAGCTGCCGCGTCAGCAACTCCGCGCTCCGGCCCGCCTTCTGGATCTGCTCCAGGTCCTGCCGACGCCGATCGTCTTCCGACATCTCCTCCAACAGCAGCTCGCTGTATCCGAGGATGGCCGTCAGCAGGTTGTTGAAGTCGTGGGCGACCCCGCCCGCGAGTTGTCCAACCGCCTCCATCTTCTGCGCCTGCTGGAACTGCTGCGTGAGCCTTCTCTGTTCAGTGATGTTGCGGCCGATGCCGAAAATGGTCCGAAACGTTTCATGCTGCTCCTTGATCGGCACCAGGCGCATGTCAAACCACTGTTCGCGATTCTGCAGGAGGAGGCGATCTTCTGTGCGCACCGACTTGCCTGTGCCGTAGACCCGGTCTACGTTCGCCCCGAGTGGTTCCGCTACGTCGGCCGGGAACAAGTCGCTCAGCCGCCTTCCCACGATTCGATCGGACGGAGCACCGAAGTGCGAGGCTCCAGCGGTGTTGATGT
>MELE01000021.1 GCA_001768615.1 Acidobacteria bacterium RIFCSPLOWO2_12_FULL_67_14b
GATCGACGATCACCGAGCCCGGCTTCATGTCCTTGACCATGGCCTCGGTGACCAGAACTGGCGCCTTGCGGCCGGGTATCAACGCCGTGCAAATGACGATGTCCTGCTTCTTCGCCGACTCGTGCAGGACCTGGGCCTGCTTCCGCTGGTAGGCCTCACCCATCTCCTTGGCGTAGCCGCCCGCGGTCTCGGCGTCCTTGGTAGCGTCGGCATCGACCTGGAGGAAGCGGCCACCCAGGCTTTCGACCTGCTCCTTGACCGCCGGACGGACGTCATAGCCGGTGACCACGCCCCCCAGCCGCTTGGCGGTGGCGATCGCCTGCAGGCCGGCGACGCCGGCGCCCAGCACCAGGACCCGCGCCGGCGGCACGGTGCCGGCCGCGGTCATCATCATCGGGAAGGCACGCCCAAACTCGTAGGCGGCGTCGAGCACCGCACGATAGCCGGCCAGGTTGCTCTGCGACGAGAGAATATCCATCGATTGGGCGCGGGTGATGCGCGGCATCAGCTCCATGGCGAAGGCGGTGATGCCGGCCTCGGCATAGGCTTTGACGTCCTGGGGATGAACCAGCGCCTGCAGGTGGGCAACCAGGATGGAGCCCTTCTTCATCATCGTCACTTCGTTCCTGCCGGCCTCCAAGAGCGGGCGCTGCACCTTGAGCACCAACTCGGCATCCTTGAGCGCGACCGCCTCGTCGTGGGCGATCTCGGCGCCGGCGTCCTTGTAGGCGGCGTCGGTGACCGCACGATAGCCGGCCAGGTTGCTCTGCGACGAGAGAATATCCATCGATTGGGCGCGGGTGATGCGCGGCATCAGCTCCATGGCGAAGGCGGTGATGCCGGCCTCGGCATAGGCTTTGACGTCCTGGGGATGAACCAGCGCCTGCAGGTGGGCAACCAGGATGGAGCCCTTCTTCATCATCGTCACTTCGTTCCTGCCGGCCTCCAAGAGCGGGCGCTGCACCTTGAGCACCAACTCGGCATCCTTGAGCGCGACCGCCTCGTCGTGGGCGATCTCGGCGCCGGCGTCCTTGTAGGCGGCGTCGGTGAACGACGCCCCGCCACCGGCGCCGGTCTCGACCGTCACCTGGAAGCCGAGCCCGACCAGCTTCTTGACCACATCGGGCGAAGCCGCGACGCGGGCCTCGCCGGGGCGGTACTCCTTGGGTATGGCGATCTTCATGTCAGGAATTCTCCTGCCTTCCCACCGCGAACGATGGGCGTTTATGCCTGCTCGGCCGTTGTTCCACAAGGGCCGCGGCGCGAGCGACCCCCGCGGCGACCGCCGCTCGGGAAATGCCAACGTCACCGGAAGGGAGTCCGGCGCCCCGGCCGCATCGCGCCCCGGCGGCGATGGTCGGCCGCGGCGCGGCCATGTGTAGGCCATTTTCCCCGCCGCACATTGACCTACGTCAATGGGCCCGCAGCGCGAACCGAGTTCGCGCCGGCGCAACGACGGCGCTCAGATCGCCGTCACAGGTCGGAATCGGTCAGAACGCTCTTGCGACGGTCGTGGCGATCCGAGAACATGTTCTTCAGGTCGCCGATGGCGTCCTCGAGCGTGTCGAGATGCTTGAGCGCCTCGGCGTCGGGATCCATCTCCTGCAGCATCGCAAGGTAGCGGCGCAGGCCGTCGGCGTGCTTGGCCAGCACGGCGACGAAGTCCTGCACGCTGCGCGGCCGGCGCATGTACGCCCGGTGCACGTTGCGCAGGTTGTGGACCAGCACCTGAACCAAGCCGCGCAGGAACGGGTCGTATTGGCGCAGCTTGGATTCGAACACGTCGCGGGGAATCTTGAGGACGACGCTGTTTTCCAACGCCACGGCATCGGCCATGCGCGGCGAGCCGTCGATGATGGCCATCTCGCCGAATAGCTCGCCGTCGCGCAGCGTCGCCAAGCGTATGCGCCCGCCTTCGAACGCCTTGAAGATGCCGATGGCCCCGGAATCGACGATGTAGGCGGCATCGCCCGCGTCGCCCTCGTGAAACAGGACGTCGCCCTTGGCAATCCGAAGCATGGTCAGGTCGGTGGCCGGCAGAACGCTCATGGCGCACCCGTGCATGATGAACCGATCCAGCCTTCAATGTAACAGACCTGACGCCACGGGTTCTATGATGACGATCACACGTGACGGCGATCATGCGTCGGCGACCGGGGGTGCGCCACCGGCGCCATGACCGGGCTCGCGGCGCAGCACCGCCTCGCGGTGGGCGATGTAGGCCGAGGCAAGGCCGATGACGATGATCCCGAGCACGGTCCAGACGTCGGGTACCTCGGCGAAGAGGACCAGGCCGAGGACCGCCGCGAACGGCATGCGCAGGAAATCCATGGGCGCGACGACGGTAATTTCAGCCAGCGCGACGGCGCGGGCCAGCCCGATCTGGCCGACGTAGGCCAGCGCCCCCATGGCAACGAGCCAGGCTGCTTGGGCGAGACCGGGTGTGCGCCAGAAGTAGATCGCGGGGCCGACCGCGACCGCCGTCCCGATCAGGGACAGATAGAGGATGATCTGGTGCATCGATTCGGTGGTCGTGAGACGCTTGATCACCGCCATCGACAAGCTGGCGAGCACGGCACTGGCCAGCGCCGCCAGCATCGCCGGGTCCACCGCGCCGGTGGGCTTGACGACGAACAGCACGCCGACGAAGCCCGCCCCGGTGGCCGTCCAACGGCGAACCTGCACCGGCTCGCCCAGGATCAGCACCCCGACCAGGATCGACCACAGCGGGTTGGTGTAGGTGAGCGTCATCGCGTCGGCCAGGAACAGCTTGCCCAGCGCGTAGGCGAAGCAGGCGAACGACAGCACGGCGAGCCCGGCCCTGAGCGCGTGCAGTCCGAAACGGCGGGTGCGGAGCTGGCGCCGGTCGGTGCGCAGCATCCACGGCACCAGCAGCGCCAGCACCACGCCCTGGCGGAACAAGAGGATCACGGCGAGCGGCACCTGGTGCGAGATCACCTTGATGACCAGGCCCATGGTCGTGAAGGCGGCGACCGAGAACAGCATCCACAGGATGCCGCGCAGGTTGTCGCCGAGCGGGAGATGCGGCCGCGATGGTTCGAGCGTCATCGGCGCCGTCGCCTGCCGGCGCGGGGAGCCTTCCTGACGACGGCCTCGCGGCGGGCGATGTAGGCCGACGCCAGCGCGATGACGGCGGTCCCGGCGACGGTCCAACCATCCGGCACCTCCGACCACAAGACCAATGCCACCAGCGCCCCCAGCGGCGGGCGCAGGAAGTCGAGCGGTGCCACCAGGGTGACGTCGGCCACGGCTACCGCCCGTACCTGGAACACCTGGCCGACCAAGCCGGCGAGGCCGGCGGCGGCGAGCCAAGCGAGTTGCACCGGATCGGGCGTCTGCCAGGTGGCGATGGCCGGACCGAAGGTGAGCAGCGTGGCCATCAGGGAATAGAGGGCGGCCAGTTGCACCGCCGGCTCGATCGCCGACAGCCTCTTGACCATGATCACCGACAGGCTCGTGAACACCGCGCTCAAAAGGGCCATGATCATGGCGGGTTGGACCTGCCCGGCCGGCCGCACGATCATGAGGACGCCGAGAAACCCGATCGCGGTCGCGGTCCAGCGGCGGAGCCGTACCGGTTCGCGCAGGATCAGGACCGAAAGCAGGATCGACCACAGCGGGTTGCTGAACGCCAGCGCCATCGCGTCGGCGAGGATAAGTTTGTCCAGCGAGTAGACGAACGTAACCAGCGAGCCGACCCCGACCACGGTCATCACGGCGTGCTCGGCCAAGCGCCAAGGGGCGATGCGGACCGTACCCGCGCTCAGCGCCCATGGCCCGAGGACGAGGAGCGAGAACAGGAGCCGGAAGAAGGCTATCACCGCCAGTGGCAACTGGTGCGCCAGGTGCTTCAGGATCAGGCTCATGATCACGAAAGCGACCACGGCGACCAGAGCCAGGGCGACGCCCCGCAGGTTGTCGGCGTCCGACCCGGCCGGCCCCGTCGTGCCCGCCGCCATCGTTCAGGGTCTCCCACGCGCCGTCCGTGGCCGGCGGACGCCGGCGCAGCAATGTAGTGCCGCGTCCCGGCAGCGGCAAGCGCCGGTCGCCGGGTCGTGGCTTGGCGCCCGACCGCGGCGGTGCCAACGGTTGTTCTTGCGTCAGTCGCGGGCGGCGGGCGCCGACGACCGGTGGTTGACCGCCGGCGGCGGCGGACGGCGCCCGGATGTCGTGCGGCGGGAGCTGGCCACGGACGACGCGGGTCCCGACGCCTCGCCCCCGACGTCGGCCGCCGGTGCCGGCTCGGCTGCCGACGCGGCTTCGATCTTGGCCTCGGGCCTTCCTTCCTCCTTGTCCTCCGCCTCGCGCTCCTCCTTCTCGACGGTGATCGCCCGCCGCAGCATGGCGGTAGCGACGAAGACGATGGCCGGCACCGAGATCAGGCTCCCGACCAGAAGCATGATTCCGACGTGGGTCGCAACCCACAGGTTGGGCAGGATGTTCATCGATTCGAGCACCAGCGCGCCGATGACGATCAACAGCACGTGCCCCGCCCAGACGAACACGCCCCCCAACGTCACGGTGACCAGGGTCACGGCCGTGACGGTGATCTTGGGACGCCCTGCGTCTCCTGGAGGTCCAGTTCCAACAGCCATGCCAGCACTTCCCCTTGGCGTCACTCCTTCCGACTATGGCATGCCTCGACCCGCTCTGGATAGGGCCGGATGCGCCCGGCCGCAGCCCGGGTTTCAGGGTGCCGGAATGCCGTGGCGCGCAAGCGCCTCGGCCTGTCGCCGGCCGATCCGGTCGGCGTCAAAGTCGTCGATCAAGGAATGGAACAGCCGGTACCAGTTGACCTTGGCGCGCAGGTGCAGGAATACCGAGCCGAGGCCGATGGCGGCGCGATCCATGAGCACGAACTCGCGCGGCGGGCGGATTCCGCCGACCTCTCGCAGCTCGCGGTGGACCCGCGCCGCCACCCGGGCGCCGTACATCGAGCCGCCATCTTCCTGGATCGGCTGGACCTGGTCCTTGAGCAGCGGCGCGTAGACGAACCGGGCCCAGTGGTTGAGAATCTCGATCACCCGACGGTCAAGGTCAACGAAACCCCATGTCTCGTAGGCGTGCACGGCCAGATCCTGATCGCCGTCACGCAGCGCGTGATAGAGGTCGATCACCGCGCCGATGAACGAGGGCCTGAAGACGCGGATGCAGCCGAAGTCCATCAGGTTGATGCTCAGGTCGGGGCGCACCGAGTAATTGCCCAGGTGAGGATCGCCATGCAGGACGCCGTAGCCGTAGACCGGTACGTACCAGGCCCGGAACATGTTGCGCGCGATGGCGTTGCGTGCCGCGAGCGGATGGTCGCGACAGGCGAGCAGCGGCACGCCGTCGAGCCAGGTCATGGTCAACAGCCGGGCTGTGGACAGCTCGCGCACGACCTCGGGCACGTACACGCCCCGCTCGCCCGCCAGCATCTCGCGATAGAGGGCCAAGTTGGCGGCCTCTCGGTGGTAGTCGAGCTCCTCGTGCAGCCGCGCCGTCAGCTCGGCGTGGACGTCGGTGGCGTCGATGGTGCGGTCGTAGCGCCGGTAGAGAGCGAACACCAGTTTGAGCTGATT
>MELE01000022.1:0-6454 GCA_001768615.1 Acidobacteria bacterium RIFCSPLOWO2_12_FULL_67_14b
ACGCTGCTGCCGGGACCGAGTCACGGTCACGCGATCGCCAAGCACATTCAGCGAACATCTCAAGACCTGCTACAGGTCGAAACCGGCTCCCTATACCCGGCGCTCTACCGGCTCGAGGCCAATGGGTGGGTCGCCGCGTCCTGGGAGCGATCGGAAAAGGGCAAGCGCGCCCGCTACTACCGCATCACCCCGGCGGGGCGAAAGCAGATGGCCAGCGAACAATCGAAGTGGGAGGCCTTCGCTCGCGCGATGGGGTTCCTGCTCAAGCCGGTCGACGAGGAGGGACGATGACCTCGCTCGTTCGGAAGTTCAAGTGGTGGCTGCAGCAGCGGCGCAAGGAAGCCGAGCTTCGCGAAGAGCTCGAGTTTCATCTCGCGCTGGAAGCTGAGGAACGCCGCGTCGCCGGAATGACGGAAGACGAGGCGCGGTTGGCCGCACGGCGCGATCTGGGCAACGAGGCACGGCTGCGCGAAGACGTGCGCACGCTCTGGACGTGGCGGCCCATCGAGGAGCTGACACAGGATCTCCGCTACGCTTTCCGGACGCTGTTCAAGAACCGCGCGGTCACCGCCTTCGCCGTGTTGTCGCTGGCACTGGGCATCGGTGCCAACACGGCGATCTACAGCTTCATGGACGCGATTCTCTTGCGCTCGCTGCCGGTCGCGGATCCGGCGTCGCTGGTGGTGATGCACTGGCGTGCGACACCCTTCAACTTCGGCTGGCGGGCCGTAAACGGATCCGAGTTCGTCCTCCACTCCATCAGCGGCAGTTTCGACGCGAAGGGCGCTAACGGTCGGATTTTTCCGTACGCGGCGTTTGAGCGGCTGCAGGAAGCCTCGGCGCCGGTGTTGTCCAGCCTCTTCGCCTACTTTCCTGCCGGAAGAGTGAACGTAATGATCAACGGCGAGGCGGAGCTGGTGGACGCCGAGTACGTCTCCGGCGATTTTTTCCGGGGCCTTGCCGTGTCGCCGGCCGCCGGCCGCCTGATTGGGGTCGATGATGATCGCGCCGGCGCGCCGCCGGTCGCGGTCGTCAGCGAGGGCTACAGCCGGCGCCGGTTCGGCGCTGCCGTCAATGCGGTCGGAACACCGATCCTGATCGACAACGTGCCGTTCACGGTGGTCGGTGTGGCGCCGGCGGAGTTCTTCGGCGTCGATCCCGCCGCCGCTCCCGGCGTGTATCTCCCGATGCACGCGAGTGTCGTCCTCGACCCTGAGGCCGCCGATCGTTACCTCGATCAGAACTACTACTGGACCGGAATCATGGGACGCCTGCGGCCCGGTGTGGCGATGACCCAGGCCGAGTCGGCCATGGCTGGGCCGTTTGCACATTGGGTCGCCACGACGGCGACCAACGATCGCGAACGCGCCAACCTTCCCGTGCTGGGCATCGGCGCCGGCGGCGGCGGGCTCGACACGCTCCGGCGCAGATACTCGAAGCCGCTCTACGTGCTGTTGGCGATGGTCGGCCTGATCCTCGCGATCGCGTGCGCGAATACGGCGAACCTGCTGCTCGCGCGCGCGGCGGCCCGACGCCGCGAGATCGCGGTACGCCTCAGCATCGGCGCCGGACGGTTTCGCCTGATCCGCCAGCTGCTGACCGAGAGCACCGTCCTCGCGTCGCTCGGCGGGGCGCTCGGCATCCTGATCGCGATCGCCGGCACGCGGCTCCTGACGGTGCTGCTGGCCAACGGCGACGCCGGATTCACGCTGCACGCCGAGCTGAACTGGCACGTGCTCACGGTGACGCTGGGCCTGTCGTTGCTCTGCGGCGTGCTGTTCGGGCTCGCGCCGGCGATTCAATCGACCCGGCCGGCGTTGGCGCCGGCGCTGAAAGAGATGGGCGACGGCCAGCCGCGGCCGCGTCAGCGCGGCTGGATTCTTCGCCTGCGCCTGCAGCAGGCGCTCGTCGTCGGCCAGATCTCGCTCTTGATGTTGTTGCTGGTCGGCGCCGGATTGTTCGTGCAGACGCTCTCGAATCTCCAGTCGATTCCACTCGGCTTCAATCCGGAGAACGTGCTGCTGTTCGAGTTGAACGCGCCACAAGCCGGGTATCCGGCGTCGACGGCGACCGCGTTCTACGCCGACCTCCGGGACCGCTTCTCCGGAATACCCGGCGTCGGCGCGGCGACGCTGTCGCATTCGTCGCTCGTCAGGGCCGGCCGCGGTCATCCGGTGACGGTGGACGGGGTGCCGGCGGAGGGCACGCGGTTCCTGCAAACCGGACCCGGATTCTTCTCGACGATGCAGATTCCGATTCTGCAGGGCCGGGAGATCGACGAACGCGATCGCGAGGCGACACGACCCGTGACGGTGATCAGCGACCTGTTCGCGCGGACATTCTTTCCGAATCAGAACCCGCTCGGGCGGCACATCAAGGTCGGCGGCAGCGCCGGCCCGCTCGAGCTCGAAGTCATCGGCGTCGCGGCCACGGCTCGGTACGGCCCCCTCAAGTACGCGATTCCGCCGGTGATCTACGTCCCGTATGGGCAAATCAAGGCCGGGCAACTCCGTCAGATGACGTACGCGCTCAGGACCGACGGCGACCCGCTGAGCCACGTCAACACCATCCGCCAGATCGTGCACGAAGCCGACGCGCGCGTGCCGGTCACCAACGTCGTGACGCAGGCGGCGGAAATCGACCGGACGATCAACCAGGAGATCGTCCTCGCCCGCCTTGGCGCCTCGTTCGCGGTCGTGGCCCTGGTGATCGCCGGCGTTGGCCTCTACGGCACGATGGCGTACGCCGTCGTGCGTCGGACCAGAGAGATCGGCATCCGCATGGCGCTCGGCGCCAGGCGCGGCGCAGTGATGTGGATGGTGTTGCGTGATGTGTGCATCCCGACCGCTTCAGGGCTGCTGATCAGCATGCCGATCGCGCGGGGTATGTCGCGGTTCATCGAGTCGTTCCTGTTCGAGATGAAGCCGAACGATCCTCGCGCGCTCGGCGTCGCCGTGGTCACGCTTGTTGGCGCGGCGCTCGTGGCGAGCTACGGGCCGGCCCGGAGGGCGTCGCGGATCGACCCGATGACCGCACTTCGCCACGAGTGATCCCGTGGCGGTCGTTCGGCGTCAACCGGTCCGGCCGGGCTGGACCACCCGCAGGCCTTCCTCATGCGCGGCTGCCGCCAGGCGATCGTCGTAGGTCACGAAGTCGATATCGTCGTCGATCGAAAGCGCAGTGGCCAGGTGGATCGCATCGAGCGCGCGCAGGGTCGCGCCGAGCGCGACGGCGGAATCACGAATGTCGCGCGTGAGTTCGATCAGGAAAAAGCCGCGGACGTGCTCATCCGTCTCGGCGCCGCGGTCCTGCAGCCGTCGGAGCGATTGCCTGACCTCCACGTCCGCTACTACCGACGTGCCTGCCCACAGATGTTCGTCGGTGATGTAGTCGATCAACGCCTGCGACTCGGGTTCGACATGTCCGAGCTTGATGATGGCCGATGCGTCGAAATACGCCTTCGTCACAGACGGTCTTCGCGCAGTTCCGCAAGAATGTCCTCGCTGCGCGGCAACCCTGGCGGTCCGGGCTTCGGCAACTTCAGGTTCCGGAGCGATTCCGTGGGCGCGGTCGCCCTGCCTTCGGCGACCAGGCGCTCGAAGACATTCATCGTCTTCGGCGGCAGGGGTGTCAACAAGGCGACGACCTGCCCGTGCTCGGTGACACGCAGAACCTGGCCTTCCTTGACGCGATCGAGGTAAACGGAGAGGTTCTGGCGCAACTCCCGAACACCGACGGTTGGCTCGAGGAGCCGCACCATGCGGCGCCGGGCTTTCAGTGCGGCCGTGGTTCTCATGTAGCACATTGTAGCACAATAGAATCGTAGTAAGCTCTGCGGCCATGTTGAGCCGCATCCTGATTGGTGCGCTGTTGCTGCCTCTCGCCTCCCTAGGGGCCCAGGGGCCTTCACCGTCCGAGCAGGCGCGAATGGACGAACAGAATACCGCGCTGCGGGCTATGCTGCAGACCGCGACGACGCTGCCGATGACGCGCGCCGCGCTCGCGGTGAAACCGCCGTCCACGGCGGGCTGGGCGCTCGGGATGGTGTCGTGGGTCGCCGCCTCTTCAGACGGATTGATCTACCTGCTGCAGCGCGGCGACAAGGCGGATCCGGTCATCGCAGTCGATCGCGACGGCAAGATCGTCCGGTCGTGGGGCAAGGGATTGTATGCGACGCCGCATGCCATCCGCGTCGATCCGCAGGGCAACGTCTGGACCACCGACGCGGCCAGCTCGATGGTCTACAAGTTCAAGCCGGACGGCACGCTGCTCGTGAAGATCGAAGTCGGCGGCCAGCCGACACCGTGCGGGAACTTCTGCAGCACGACCGACGTGGCCTTCGCCGGCGATGGCCATGTCTTCATTGCCGACGGCTACCGCAATGCGCGGATCCTCGAGTACACGGCCGACGGCAAGAAGGTCAACGAATGGGGTCACGCCGGCACCGGTCCCGGGGAGTTCCGACTGCCCCACTCGATCCAGATCGACGAGCGCGGCATCATCTACGTCGCCGATCGCGAGAACGGCCGCATTCAGCGCTTCGATCGCAGCGGGAAATTCCTCGGTGAGTGGGCGCAGTACGGCAAGACCTTCGGGCTGGCGCTCGTGGGCGACGCCCTGTGGCTGTCAACCATTCCGCGCGGTCCGAACAGCGCGCCGGGCTGGTTGATCAAGATCAACCGCGACAGCGGTGCCCTTGGCGGATTCGTGGAGTCCGAGGGCAACCACGGCGTCGCCGTGATTCGCAGCGGCGATCTGCTGCTGGCGCCCGGGCCCGGTCAGATTCCGCAACATTACCGATCGAGTCGCTAGCCTGTCTCGCCAAAGCGCTTCGCGCCAAGGCGGGCGCTAAGCCACTGCTCGGCGCTGTGTGGCCGTGTGCGGCGAGGTGAGAGGTGCCTCCCGGCGTTCGCTCTCGTCTCGCCGGTCAAATGTCGCTTGGCACATCAAGCGCTTGGCCTATGGACGTCTACACCGGCAACTCGGCGCGCGTGGCCTCCGCTCCATTTGACGGTGTCACTGGCGTCGGCTCGCTCGAACGCTCACGCCGGGAGGCACCTCTCACCTCGCCGCGGTACGCGCACCACTGCAGGCGAAAATAACGCAACGAGAGGGTGATTTCAGAAAAAGAGGAAAGCTTACGGTGTGCTTCATGAGCGCATCCCAACTCATTTTTCTGAAATCAGCCCTCTCGTTGCGTGTGAGCCGAAACCGGTGCGCGCCAAGCCACGGCCACAGGAGTCGTCTCAGCAACTCGCGCTAAGGAAGCGCGCCCAGCTTTAGCAGCGCCGCTTCAGCCTGCGGGTGACCCGCGAAGCCGAAGCCACGGCCCTCAGTTTTTCGCGGAAGGGTCAGCGCGAGCGGTGTCTGTCCGTTCTTGTTCTTCACGTTCACCTGAGCGCCTCGTTCGACGAGGAGTTCGATGACCGCTGGCTGATTCGATGCGGCAGCGGCGTGAAGCGCGGTGTCACCGCTGTCAGCGGCATGCGCCACGTTGGCGCCGCCATTGAGCAGTAACCGCACAGCGGCGACCACATCGTCCGGCGGACGTGGAACCTCCGGTGTGTCGGAATCGACAATGTTCCAGCGCGCCAGATCAGATGGACGCGCCTCGTTCTCGATCGGCAGGCCGGCCGCGATGTGCAACGCGCTGACGCCGTTCGGCAGCCTGACGTCGGCCTGCGCGCCGCCGTCGAGGAGGGCGCGCATCACCTCGACCTCGAGATACGCAGCGGCCACGACGAGCGGCGTGGCGCCTTGAAAGGGACTCGACAGCGCCCACTGCGAGCCAAACCGGCGGACCGGACTGCCCTTGGTCAGCGTCGCGTGCGGACTCGCCCCTGTTTGCAGCAACGCCTTCACGAGCGCGACATCGCCGCGAAGCCCCGCCGCGTGGAGCGCGGTGTAACCGGCGCCGGCGGCATTCGGATCGGCACCCGCGGCGAGCAGCAGCGTGGCCATGTCGGTCTGACCGGAGAACGCCGCCATGACGAGCGCCGATTTGCCGTCTCCGCCAACGTCGTTCGCGTTCGCCCCCGCGGCGAGCAGTAGCCGCGCCGATTCGGTGCTTCCTGTTTGCGCCGCAAGGATCAGCGCGGTACTTCCGCCCGCCTGAATCTGCCGCGCGTCCTGGGCGGAGGTCTTCACGGCGCGCCGCGGGCCGCGGTCGAGCATCACCTGCACCGGGCGCGTTGCGCTTCGCAAGTTGACGTCGGCCTTGTTTTCGAGCAACACCTTGACGATGTCCGGATGCTGGCGTGAGACGGCCCACATCAGCGCCGTCTGCCCGCGCGCCGATTCGTGCGCGTTGACCTGGGCGCCATGCGCCAATAACAAGCGCACCGCGTCAACGCTGCCGCTCCTCGACGCTTCCATCAGGGGCGTCACGCCAGACGCGGCGGCGGCGTTGGCATTCGCGCGCTTGTCCAGCAGCAGCCGGAGCGTGACCACGTTG
>MELE01000022.1:6464-7473 GCA_001768615.1 Acidobacteria bacterium RIFCSPLOWO2_12_FULL_67_14b
GTCTTCAGCAGCGCGCGGACCGACGGCACATCGCCCTGCCGCACCGCCTCCACGAGCGGCGTCGTCGCCACCAGGGCCGCGAGCGCCAGGGCCATGATCACAGACGCTCCTCAGTCGAGGCTGGCCGGACCGGTGCTGTTGCCGTGCCGATCGATCCGCACGCCAAAGCGGTCCAGCAGGCTGAGATGGAAGTTGGCGAGCGGCGTGCCTTTCGCGAACTTCAGGTGCCGCCCGCCCGCAATGCGTCCATTGGCGCCGCCGACGATCAGGATCGGCAGGTTCTCCGGAACATGACCGTTGCCCTCGCTCATGCCGGCGCCGTAGACGATGGCGGCGTGATCGAGCAGCGACCCGTCGCCGTCGGGCGTCGTTCGCAGTTTCTCGACGAACTCCGAGAACAGCGACACGTGATAGTGGTTGATCTTCGCGCACTTCTCCATCCGGATCGGATCACGCTGGTGGTGCGAAATCGGATGGTGCGCGTCAGGCACGCCGATCTCCGGGTAGGTGCGGCCGCTGAACTCACGCCCCATCATGAACGTGACCACGCGCGTCACGTCGCCCTGATAGGCCAGCCACTGCAGGTCGAACATCAACCGCGCGTGCTGCGCGAACGTGTCCGGTATGCCAGCCGGCCGATCAAATGACGGCTCTTCCGCGTTGAACGCCACCGCCTTTTGGATCCGGCGCTCGACGTCGCGCACGCTCTCGAGGTAACCCGACAGCCGCGAGCGATCGGGCGCCGATACCGTGGCCTGCAGCCGCGCCACCTCGTCCATCAGCGAGTCCAGGATGCTGCCCTTCTGCCGCGCGCGCGCCTGCCGCGCCTGCGCATCGGCGGTGCCGTCGCCGAACAGCCGCACGAACGCAGCGCTGGGGTCGTGCTCCATCGGCAGGGGCTGCGTCGGACCGGCCCACGCAATGGTGCCGGTGTAGACACAGCTGCGGCCAAAGTCGCAGGACGAGCCGGAGTCGACGGATTCCAGCGCCAGCTCCATCGAGGGTAGCG
>MELE01000023.1 GCA_001768615.1 Acidobacteria bacterium RIFCSPLOWO2_12_FULL_67_14b
TTTCCAGGGCTAGCCGCCCCGTGGCATCCGTACCCGGCGGGAGGTCCGCGGATGCATCGTCGGGCCGCCGGACCGGGGTGACGGCCCGGCGACACGTTCCACCTTCAGCCGCGACTAGGCGCCTTGAGGCAACCACTGCCAAGCTACGCCACCGCCGGGATAGGCGCCTTGGATCACGTCGATCGGACCGTAGCCGTCGCCAAAGTCGATCTTGTCGAAGCTCACCTGCCTTGCGTTCACGCCCTCGGCCTGGAGGCGCTCGATCACGGCCGACAGACTCTCGGGCATCGGCTTGAAGTCCTGGAAGATGCGCGCCGCCCTGTACTTGCTCGTGTTCGCACCCTGGATGGTCGAGTCGTCGATCTTGGCGGAGTCAAACCCCGCGAGAGTGCTGCGGAACGCTCCGCGGCCGATCGTCGGCGTCGTCATGCCCGCCTGGCCGCCCATCGCTGACGATGTGGCCGCGGGACCGCCGCCGAGCAAGCCCGTCAGAAAATCACTGAACTCACCAGATGACAAGAATCCATCCTTGTCGGTATCGAAGCGATCCATCACCTTGGCAATGAGGTCGCTGATGTTGTTCGAGGACGATGTCACAGATTTGGTGTACATGGTCTATTCCTTGGGTCCCTTTCACCTACACGACGACTTCAAATGTGGCGCCTTCGGCCGCTCGCCGAGGCCGCCGGTGGTGCTGCTGTGCCTGACGTTCCTCCCGGGGCTGACGGCGCCGATCGCGGCTCTCCGACTCGGTCGGCGGCGCATGCTCCGACACGGACAGGCGCTCCAGATGCAATCCGACCTCGGCCAACGACTGGCGCAACGAGCCCTCGTTCGCCTCGATCCACTGGCGAACCGCCGGCGTCTCCGCGCGCAGCGACGCGGTGACCGTTCCTCGTTCCACCTTGACGGCGACCGTTAACTCTCCGAGGTACTCGGGTCTGAGACGGACGTGGGCTTCACCGCCGCCCGCGAGGCTCTGCAGCCGGATCGACTGCACGATCTGCCGGGGCAGGTCGGCTTCGCCGGCCGGATCGACCGTGGCTGGCGCGGCCATCGCCGTCAAAGGCGGTGGCGCCGCCACCCGGCTTCCGCCGGTCAAGGAGAATACCGGCACGGCGGCCGTCCGCTCGATCGGACGCACCTGCGGCGACATCCGCGCGCGCGTCGATTCACCATTGCCGCGATCGTGACTCGACGCCGGCATCGCGGCACTCACACGAGTGGGACCAGGTACCTCGTCTTCGCCGATCAGCGGACTCATCTCCCGCTCCGCGGGGTGCTCGATCGTCGCCCCCCGGCCCGGCCTGGCGTCGGTCTTCGCCTGTCCTTGAGCAGGCGCCCGATCCCCACGCGCCCGCGGCGCGGCGTCAGTGTCCGAGCCTGGTGTTGCCGCAGTGGCCGGTTCGGTCAGCTCTGCCACGATGCCCGGCGCCATGGGATCCGCCTGAGCCACCTCCGTGGGAACCGAGTTGAGAACCTGTATGGGGACGCCCGTCGGAACCTTCGTGAGAACCTGTGTCGGAATCTCCCCCGGAACCGTAGTGGCGACCGCCAGCGGGACTGCCGCGGGAGCCGCCGTGAGAACCCTTGTGAGCACGTCCATCGGAACTTCCGCGGGAACCTTCGTGAGCACCCTCGTGAGCACCTCCGCGCGAACCTCCGTGAGCACCCCCGTCGGAATCCCGGTCGGAACGCCCGTGAGATCCGCCGTGGGCACGTCATGAGGCCCGACCGCCTCGTCCATCGGACGGCCTTCGGCGACAGCCCGTGACGTCGCGAGTGCCGCCTTGGCCAAGCCAAGCGCGGCGCTCATGCCTTCGGGGGCGTCGGCAGGTCCCCCGATCTCGTCCGCGACGCGAGTGGTCCCGGGCACGAACGCTCGGGCCGGCGCGGGCGCGTGGCTATCAGGCAACGCCCACATCGGCGCCGGGAATGGTCGAAACGGTTGGGCCTGCGGCAAGAGCGCAGCCACACCGACACTCACCTCGCGATCGGCCTCGTCGCCATCGTCCGACGGATCGCGTTGCTGGACGTCGGCGACGTCCGCGACGACGGTCCGGCGGCGGGTGCCGGCGCTGGTCAAGCCGACATCCGCCACGGCCCAGGCCTCCTCGCCGGCGTTCGCTGGAGAGGCCCCGTGCCCCATGAACTGTTGCAGCACGTCGCCAAACGCGGCGGTGGCGTTGGCCGGCCGATCCCCACATTCGGGATCGGCGGCCATAGCGGGATCCGGCAGCATGGCTGCCGGCAGTGGAGCATCACACGCAATCACGATGATGTCGCCTAGCGCTTCAAGTTCAGGGTGTCGACGAGCAGCTCGTCGGCCACGGTGATGCTCTTCGAGTTGGCCTGATACCCGCGCTGCGCGAGAATCATCTGCGTGAACTCCTGCGCGATGTCGACGTTGGACTGCTCGAGCGAGCTGCCAATCAGCGTGCCGCGTCCGCCGGTACCGGCAATGCCGACGTTGGCGATACCGGCCGACTCGCTCTCGCCGAACCGGTTCGAGCCGAGTTTTACGAGACCTTGGGGATTGTTGAAGTTGGCGAGCGCCAGCTGGCCGACGGTCACGCTGCTGCCTGTACCGAAGGTTGCCAGAATCTCGCCCTCCGAGTTGATGCTGATGCTGTTGATGGTGCCGGCGGCGGCGCCGTTCTGGGTCACCGACGAGGTGGCCGAGGGCCCCGCAAACCCCGTCAGCGACGCGACGCCGTTGGCGTCGACGAGGTCCCACGACAGGGGCGTGGCCGCCGCGCCGTTAATCCAGGCTGGCCCTGGAATGGCAACGTCCGCCGCCGCAGCGCCGTTCACCAAGTTGAGCTTGCCCGCGGCAGTGAACGTCATCGTGCCTGCGGCAATCGTGCTGGGCGTTCCGGGGACGCCGGCGGCGAGGTCCTCGCCGGGCACGGTCATGGTGTAGCTCCATGCGCCCGCGCCCGTCTTGGCGTAAGTGATCGTCGCCACGTGCGAGGCGCCGAGTGCGTCGTAGATTTGCACCGACGCCGAGAACGTGGCGGCGACCGGAGCGCCGGAATCAAGATTGCTCAACGTGCCAAACTTCGTGGTGGCCGTCGGCGCGCGCAGCACGCCAGGAGGCACGACGACGTTACTCGGCTGTCCGGTCGTGATGATATTGCCCGTGGCCGGGTCAGTCGCGCTGTAGCCCTGTACCGGCAGGCCGTCGGGCGTGACCAGCATCCCTTCGGCGTCGAAGGAGAAGTCGCCAGCGCGCGTGTACGACCGGTTGCTCGCGGTACCGACCACGAAGAAGCCATTACCCTGAATGGCCACGTTGGTGGGCACACCGGTGTTCTCGATGCCGCCCTGCTTGAAACTGGGGGAGATCGATCCGGTGCTCACGCCCAGGCCGACCTGCATCGGGTTGGCGCTCGATCCGCCCACCGACTGGCTCACCAGATCCATGAACTGGACCGTGCTCGCCTTGAAGCCAATCGTATTGATGTTGGCCAGGTTGTTCCCAATGACGTTCAGCTTCTGCTGATTGACGTTGAGCCCCGACAGACTAGCGGAAAAACCCATTACTGTGCCTCCGTCGATGGTGCGGGGTCGACCGCCCCCTCGACCTTAATCTGATTGAAGAAGCTGGACATCGCCTCGAGCTTCTTGTTCATCTGCTGCAACTGTTCGAGCGCGGAGAACTGGGCCAACTGTGCGAGAAACTCGCCGTCGGCCTGGGGCTGCGTGGGATCCTGGTGCTGCAGTTGGGTCAGCAGCAGGCTCATAAACGCGTCGCGGCCGAGCGGATCCTGTGGCGTTGCGCCCCCGGCTGCGGCCTCGGCCTGGCCCGTTTTCGTCGTCGAATCAATCGTCATCGTTGGTTCCCCCACCGGCGGCCGCGTGCGCGAGATAGCGCAGGTTGGCCACCAGGTTTAACTCCCGACTCTCCTGCCGGCCGGTCTCCAGTTGGTGTCGGCACCAGGCTCGGTCGCGCAAACGTTCGAGCGCGCGACGACGCTGGCGAGCGGCACCGACCGCAGCGGTCGCGCGTTCGACGGCCGCGGCCGATACCGCCGTGGCCCGCCGACACGCGTCCGCATCCAGTCGCTGTTTCCTGATCCAACTTTGATGCCAAGCGAGACGCCAGCCTTCAGTGCCGGCGCTCTGCTCCGTGTGAAGGGTGCCGGCGGCCTCGCCCACAGCCCGTTCCGCCTCCACGACGCGCGCCTCGGCCTGATCGAACGCGGCGTGCGCCTGTACCATCCGCTGCCGCGCGGCATCTTCTTCCTTTCGCCGTAGATCGAGCGCCACCTTCGCGCGAAATCGGAAGGGCCGCATGAGGTTCAGAGCGACCGCAGCGCGGCGATGGCGTCGGCGAGCCCGCCACTCGTGTCAGCGGACTGACACAAGAACGCCGAGACGGCCTCGCGCCGGTCGAGGGCGGTGTCGATTCGGCGGTTGCTGCCGCGCACGTAGGCCCCGACACTCACCAGGTCATCGCTGTCACGGAGTGTGGCCATCCACTCGCGCACCTCGCCCGCCTTACCGCGATGCTCGGCGCCGGTCACCTGAGGCATGGTCCGACTGATGCTGGCCAGAATGTCGATGGCGGGATAGTGGTTGCGCGCGGCCAGATCGCGCGACAGCACGATGTGGCCGTCGAGAATGCCGCGTACCGCGTCGGCAATGGGCTCGTTGGTGTCGTCACCCTCGACGAGCACCGAATAGATGGCGGTGATGCTGCCGCTCCCACGCAGGTTACCGGCGCGCTCGAGCAGCGACGGCAGCAGCGCAAAGACGGATGGCGGATAGCCCTTCGCGGTGGGCGGCTCGCCGGCGGCAAGGCCCACCTCCCGCTGCGCCATGGCCAAACGCGTGACCGAGTCCATCATCAGCAGGACGTTCTTGCCCTGGCCGCGGAAGTACTCCGCGATTGCGGTGGCGCCGTACGCCGCGCGCAGACGGATGAGCGGCGGGCTGTCGGATGTGGACACGACCACGACGGCGCGTGACAGGCCCTGCGGGCCCAGGTCGTGCTCCAGGAAACTGCGCACCTCGCGGCCGCGCTCGCCCACGAGCGCCAGGACGACGACATCGGCTTCGGTGCCGCGCGCCATCATGCCGAGCAGCGTGCTCTTGCCCACGCCGCTGCCGCCGAACAGGCCCACGCGCTGGCCGCGGCCGCAGGTGAGTAACCCGTCGATGGCGCGCACGCCCGTGCCGATCGGCTCGACGATCGGATCCCGCGACAGCGGATTGACGGCCGCCGGCCTCAACGGCATCCGATCCCGCACGCGCACCGGCCCCTTGCCGTCGATGGGATGGCCGAGGCCGTCGATCACACGGCCGAGCAGCGCCTCGCCGGCCGGTATCGACAACACGCCGCCGCGCGCCACGAGGCGGTCGCCGGGACAAATGCCGGCCGTGTCGCCCAGCGGCACCGACAGCAGGCGCCCCTCGCGAAAGCCGACGATCTCCCCCGGCACGGGCGTGCCGCCGCGCCGGCGGAGCTCGCACACTTCGCCGATACGGGCCTGCGGGCCGGCCGACTCCACCAGCAGGCCCACAACGCGCGATACTCGTCCTATCATCGGCGCGGGTTCGGTGTCGCGGATGAGGTCGAAGTACGGATCGAGGCTGATGGCCCCGGCGTCAGCGGACAACACACGCCTCGGGCTGCGCCGCAAGGGCGTCGGTGTCGGTGCCGAGCAGCGCCGTCGCCAGTTCGGCGATCTGCGCGTCGGCGCTCACGTCGATCAGCCCAAAGTCCGACTGCACGAGACACCCACCGCGGCGCACGACGGAATCGGCCACGACGCGCACGACCCCGGCGTCGGCATGGCCGCGCGCGCCGGCCGTGGCCGCATAGTCATCCGGATGCAGGCGGATAGTGGCGTTGGCGCCTTCGCCCAGCCGATCCAGAGCGACACGAGCCATGGCCGCCATCAGATCGGTGTCGAGACTGATCTCCCGATGCACGATGCGCCTGGCCATCGCGATGGCGAGCTGGACAACCTGACGCTCGGTCTTCTGGAGAATCTCCGCCCTGAGGGCACTCAGGTCCTGAATGGTCTGTGCCAGCCGCCGCAGCACCTGTTCGGTCCGCGCGGCCGCGGCCTCGGCGCCGGCACGCTCTCCCTGGGCGAACCCCTGGGCGAACGCTTCGCGTTCGATCACGGCCTGGTCAAGATCGGGCGCCGGGAGCGTGACCGCCTGAGTGACCACGGCCGCGCCCGCATTCCGAAACGGCCGCGGGCCCGACCCGTCGTTGTGCCAGTCGAAGGCCTGAATGTCGAGCGCGCCGACTAGCCGCCTCGCTTTAGACGACATACGGCTCGCCTGCGCCCGCGCCGGTGGTGATCACGCCTTCCTCCTCGAGCTTGCGCGCGATGGCGACAATTTCCTGCTGGGCCTTCTCCACGTCCCTCAAGCGAACAGCGCCCATGATCTCCATCTCCTCCTTCAAGAGTTCGCCAGACCGCTTCGACATGTTGCCGAAGAACCGCTGGCGGATGTCCTCGCTAGCCCCTTTCAAGGCAACGGTGAGGCTCTTCTTATCGGCCCGATTGACGATCTCGCGAATGCCCACATCCTCGATGCCCAGGAGATCCTCGAAGACGAACATCAGATTCCTGATCTGGACGGCCAGGTCCTGCGACTGCGACTCGATCCGCTCGAGGGCGGGCTGGCTCACGCCCCGCTCCAACTGGTTGAACAGCTCGGCGACCGCGCGCACGCCGCCGTGCTGCTCGCGCGACGGCCCTCCGAGCGCTTTGAGGCGTTGATCGATGACGCTCGAAATGCGGCTGATCACCTCGGGCGGAATATCCTCGATCTTGGCCATCCGCATCAGCACGTCCGCCTGCATCTCCTCGGGCAGTTGCGTCACAAGCTGCGCCGCCGAAGTGGCGTTGAGATGGGCCAGAATGAGCGCGATCGTCTGCGGGTGCTCGCCGAGGATGAACTTGGAGAGCTGCAGCGGATTGGCCTTCTCAAGGGTCTGGAACCCTGCCGAGACGTTGACCGATCGGATCACGCGGTCGAGAATGCGCCGCGACATGTCCGGCCCCATGGCCTTGGACAGCAGACGACGGGCGTGCTCCACGCCGCCGCTGGTGATGTAGTCGGAGGCGGCGGTCATCTGGTGGAACTCGACCAACACCTGCTCGCCCAGTTCGGGTCCCACCTTGCCGAGCGACGCCACTTCCTTGGCGATGCGCTCGATCTCCTCCTCCTGGAGGTGCTTGAAGAGCTTCGAGGAGGCCTCCTCACCGAGCGCCATCATGATGATGGCGGCTTTGCGCGCTCCGCTGATCGGCTTTGCTGGTGTCGCCACGGGTGGCTACCGTTCCTCGTCAACCAGCAGCGAACGTACGAGGCGGGCCATCAACTCGGGCTCCTCCGTCGCTTTCTTGGCGATGCGCTTGGTCAGGGCCGGCAAGCGCTGGGCCTCGGGGCTGGGCGGGGCCAGACCCGCATCGAGCCGGGCCTCGATCTCGCCCTCCAGGTCCGCCACGCTGCGCACGGGCTGAGCGAAGCTCGAGGGCAGTTGGAGCCCGCTCGACCCGGCATCGGCCGGGAACGCGGCGCGCACCATCGGCCTCAGCACCATCGTGAATGCCAGCGTCGTGAGCAGCAACACGCCCACCAGGCGCACGAGCTGGGGCGCACTGTTCTGGAGTTGCGGCGGGATGCGGCGCCACCAACTCTGGGCGTCGGGAGTGGCATCGCCGGGCGCCTCGTCAAAGGCAATGTTCTCGACGGTCACCTGGTCGCCTCGCGCGGGATCCAGTCCGATCGCCGCAGCCACGAGCCGCTGGATGCGTTCGATATCCTCAGGGCTTCGCGGTTTGCTCGTGGCCTCGGGTTGGCCGCTGGCGTCGTCCTTCGCCACCGTGTGCTCGTCATCGACGATGACGGCCACCGACAGCCGTGCCAGTTGGCCGGGCGGCGCCAAGGTGTGGCGGGTCAACTTGTTCACTTCGTAATTGACGGTTTCCGTCGATCGGCCGGCCAGCACCGGAGGCGGCGACGCCACGACGCCCCGGGGGGTCTGGTTGAGGCCCGGCACCGCGTTGGCCCGCGCGCCCGCGATGCCAACAGAGGCAGGGCCGCCTCCCGAATCGCTGGTCGACTGGCGGCTGCGAATCACCGTGGTGGGATCCCAGCGCTCTTCGGTCTGCTCTTCGCTGTTGCCGGTCAAGCGCACCGACACATTGGCGCGGACATGCCCGACGCCCGCGACCGGCTCGATCAGGGCCACGACCTTGGCCGACAGATCGCGCTCCAGCTTCTGCTGGCGTTCGACTGGCAGGCCGGCGGCGGCCTCTTCGTCGCTCATCACCACCTGGGAGAGCGGCCGGCCGAACGTATCGAGAATCACCACCGACTCGGGACGCAGCGATTCGACGCTGCCAGCCACGAGCCCCGCAATGCCAGCCACCGTCGACGCCGCCAGCGGACGCTTGCTGCGCAGCTTGAGGACCACCGACGCCTTGGCCTGCTGCACGTCCTCAGTGAAGAGCGAATCCTTGGCAGGGGCGATGTGGACGCGCGCGCTCGCGATCTCGGCGATCGTCGAGATCGTCCGAGCGAGCTCGCCTTCCAGCCCCCGGCGGAAGTTCACTTGCTCGAGGAACTCCGTGGTCCCGAACGCCGTGCGATCGAAGACCTCGAACCCGATGCGTCCGGTGGTCGGCAGCCCCTCCGACGCCATGTTCAGCCGCAGCTCGTCCACACGCTCGACCGGAACGCGAACGGCGGTACCGCCGTCATCGAGTACGTACGGCACTTTGTCGTCTTTGAGCCGCGTGATAACGGCGGCGGCGGATTCGGCGTCGAGCCCCGAATACAGCAAGGTGTAGGACGGCGTGTTGATCCAGTACGCGGACCCGGCGACGAGGCCGACCACGGCGACAAAGACCCCCGCTAGCGTGGCGATCTGGCGGGGCGTCAGGGTTGACGACAGGCGCTTGAGGTGCGCGAGGATCTGTTCAGGGTTCACTTGTCGTCAGCGCTAGATCGGCATGCGCATCACGTCTTGGTAGGCCTGCACGAGCTTGTTGCGAATCTGCACGGTGAGCTGCAGCGTCGTCTCCGCGCGCTGCAACGCAATCATGGCTTCGTACACATCGCCGGTGCCTTGCACCATGTTCGCGATGGCGGTGTTCGCGGCGCCGGCCGATTCATCAACAGAGGCCAGTAGGCCCGACAACTATTCGCCGAACCCGCCGGCGGCGGGCGCGGCGGTGGCCGTGGCCGTGGAGAGGGCACCAGCGGTCGAGGTGCCCGGGCGGCCGGGAGCGAACGGAGCAAGAGGGCTGATGGCCATGGCCTACCTCCCCAGCTCGAGCGAACGCTGGATGGTGTCGCGAATCACGTTGATGGCGGTCAGGTTGGCTTGATACGCGCGGGCGGCGCCCAGCATGTCGACCATCTCTTCCGGAACGTCGACGTTCGGCACCGCCAGATACCCGTTGGCATCGGCGTCAGGATGCGAGGGCTCGTAGCGCATGCGAAACGGCTCGGTGTCTTCGACCACTTGCACCACCTGCACGCCCATCGCGGCAGCCTGGCCGAGCGCGGCGTCAAACGGGTCGACGGGTGTGGCCGCCAGAACGACGTCGCGCCGGCGGTAGGGTTGCCCGTCCGGTCCCCGCGTGGACTCGGCGTTGGCGATGTTTGACACCGCCACCTCGAGGCGGGCTCGTTGTGCGTTGAGAGCGCTGGCGGCTGCGGTTATGGCGTTGCCCAGGGTGGACATGATCAGCGGCTCTCGTTGATGGCGTAGCGGACCAACCGGAACTTCGCGGCCAGCGCCGTCTGCGCGGCGCTGAAGTCGCCAGATGCGCGGGTCAGCGTGAGCAGTTCGCGATCGAGTTGAACGTTGTTGCCGTCCCGGCGCGACGAAAGGCCTTCGACTTCACTCGTCGTTGACGCAGCGGTCTGGCCGGCGCCTGCCAGGTGCCCCGCGTTGGTGAGTGCGAGGGTGCCGGCCTCAAGCTCCTTGTTCAGCGCACCGGCAAAGGAGGCTTCCCGAGTCCGGTAGCCGGGCGTGTCGAGGTTGGCAAGGTTGCTGGCGGCCACGGTCTGCCGCTGAACCGCGCTGGTCATTTGGCGACGAAGCGCCGCCAGGATGGCTCCGTCTGGAATGTCGCTCACGATTGCCAACAGAGCAAGACCGATGCCCAGTCTCTGTGCGGATTGGCACGCCCCTCAGTTGAGGTAAGTACTGCGACCGAAGGTGTCCGGCCAGCCGACACCCTACTGACGGCAAACCGGCGATCCGAGCGCGGTCTCGAGCCGTGCCTCGATTCGGGCCAACGCCGTCTCGACACGGAGCATTCTCATTTCGACAGACGCTCCGTCAAACGGGCCCGCGGTGTGTCTCTGCGAATCGTCGGTCATTCTGGCTATTGACCTGGAAACGGAATTACTCGTCAGACTTCGGTTGGCTTCCTCGAGTTGCACCCGGTCGGTGATCCGCTTGAGGACGACGTCCAACTGGCCCATGGAGAATGGTTTAGCCAGATAATCGTAGGCCCCGACACGAACGGCGTGGATGGCCGAATCGAGCGACGCATAACCAGTGACAATCACGACGTAACACGCGGCATTGGCTTGGCGTGCCGCTTGGAGAACCGCGAAGCCATCGGCGCCAGGCAGGCTGAGATCCGTGATCACGAGCCCGAAACGGCCGTTCGAGCGTTGCAGGGTAGCGATCGCCGCACGGCCGTCCTGCGCCCCCGTGACCGGCATCTCTAAAGCACTGAAATACGAGACGATTAGGTCACGGACCCCCTCATCATCATCGACAACCAGTATCTCCCACAGCGGGTTCACGCGGTTAGTTGGCATTGTGGTTGCTAAGGCACCGAACTGCGGTCGGCAGTAAGGGCGTCTCGATCTACAATCGGCAGTCGTCGAAATCACTGTAGTTGAGAACGCCACTTCCACCGACTTCCGGAACCCATATGTCGTCACTCGCCCAACCAACCGTTCTTGTCGTCGAAGACGAAGCCGACCTCCGTCGGATCATCGCTCAGTCGCTCGAAGCGAAGGGGTTTGCCGTCGCTCAAGCGGTGGATGCCGCCGACGCCACGTCGCGCCTCGAGGGTTTCGCCTACGACGGCCTCGTGGTCGATCTCCGGCTGCCCGATGCCGACGGCCTGGACGTCCTCGACGCCGCCCTCGCCCGCTACCCCGAGATCCGGGCCGTAGTTATCACGGGGTGGGGAGGCGTAGAGGAAGCAGTAAGGGCCATCAAACGCGGCGCGATCGACTTCCTCATCAAGCCGTTCCAGCTTGTCCAGCTGGCGCAGGTGCTCCATGCGGGCATCAACGAACGCCGGCTCCAACTGGAGAACGCGGAACTGCGGGCGCAGCTCCACGACCGGTTCGCCTACTCGAGCGTCGTCGGCCAAAGCGCCGCGATACAGCACGTGTTCTCGTCGCTCGAGCTGGTGTCGCCTATGAACAGCACCGTGTTGATTCACGGCGAAACGGGTACCGGCAAAGAGCTGATCGCGCGGACGATTCACTACAACAGCCCGCGGCGCGACCAGCACTTCGTGGCGTTCAACGCGGCGGCCATCCCGGAGGGACTCGCTGAAGCCGAACTGTTCGGTCACGTCAAAGGGGCGTTCACCGGGGCCATCGCCGCCCGGGTGGGACGATTCGAGCTGGCGCACAAGGGCACGCTCTTCATCGACGAAGTGTCGTCCATGTCGCTCTCGCTGCAGGCGAAGCTGCTGCGGGCGCTCCAGGAGCGGGAGATCGAGCGGGTCGGCGAGTCGCGCCCGTTCAAGTTCGATATCCGTCTGATTGCGGCGACGAACGTGGACCTGCGGCTTGCGGTGAAGGAGGGCACGTTCCGGGAGGACCTCTACTACCGGCTCAACGTGGTGCCCATCACGCTGCCGCCGCTTCGGTCGCGGCGCGAGGACGTCGCCCTGCTCGCGCAGCATTTTGTGCTGAAGTCGTGCAAGCACAACGGCGTGGCGCCCCGATCGATCAGCCAGGCCGCAATGCGCCTCCTGATGGACTGTCCGTGGCCCGGCAATATCCGCCAGCTCGAGAACGCGATCGAACACGCGGTGGCGGTCAGCGGCGCCGAGCGCGAGATCGGTCCGGCCATGCTGCCCGAAGACCTGCGGCACGCAGGCCGGTCGGCCATGCTCGCACCGGTGACGATCCCGGACGAAGGCCTGGACTTTGCGGCGATCATGTCAGAGTTGGAGCGTGAGCTCATCATGCGGGGTCTGGAGAAGACCGGCGGCAACAAGCGTCAGGCCGCCCGGCTGCTCAATCTGAGCCGCACGACCCTCATCGACAAGCTCCAGCGCCTGAGGAGAGGGCTCGACATCTCAGCCGCGTAGGGCCGGAAGAGACACGCTGAATCGGGCCCCGCCCAGATGGCGCGCGGCGCAGGTCAGGGTCCCGGCCTGCTGGACGGCCAGCGCGCGTGACACGCACAGGCCGATCCCCAAGTCCTCCACGAGCCCGACCTGACCAAGGTGCGGCTCGAAGATCGCACTGAAACGGTCCGCGGAGACGCCCGGGCCGTTGTCCTCCACGGTGAAGGCGCCGAAGTCTCCTACTCTCTCGATCGTCAGCGCGAGCCGGGCACCGGGCACGCCCGTGAGCGCTCGTTCGGCGTTGACCATCAAGTTCAGAACGATCTGCAGGAGGTGCCGGGCATTGGCCTCGACGCTCACGTCCTCGCCCTCGATGACGGGCGTGAGGCTCAGCTTCGTCAGCGCATGATTCCTCAGCCCAAGCGCGCGCAGGCCGATCGCCCTCAGGCTGACAGGCTCGATCTGTTCACTGGTATCCCGCGCGAAAGCCGTCAGGTCGGCAAGGAGGGCCGACACGCGGCCGGCCTGGACGCCGATGGCCTGGACGCGGCGCCCGGCCACTTCCGGGGAACTCTGGGGCATCTGCAGCAGCTCTACGCTTCCGCTGACGACCTGGAGGGCGTTGTTGACGTCGTGAACGGTGCCCGACAGCACACGCCCGATGAGAGCGAGGCGGTTTGCGCGCTCGAGCCACTGCTTCGTCGGGGCGCTCGGATGAGTCATGCCTGATTGAGCCTCGAAGGTCGCCGGCCTACCCCAGAAACCATTCAACTCTGGCGGGCGTCTGCCGATTCAGTCCAACGAGAGCATAGTCCACCTCGTTCCGGAGCCGCCATGCGTTTCTTGATTGTCGACGATTCGAGCACGATGCGACGGATCATCATCAACACGCTCAACAAGCTGGGCCACAGCGAATGCCTCGAGGCCGCCAACGGCCGAGAAGGCGTCGACCGCCTCGCCAGCTCCTTGGTGGACATGGTGATCACGGATTGGAACATGCCGGAGATGAGCGGCATCGAGTTCATCCGCGCGCTCAGGGCGAACGATGCCACCAAGAAGCTGCCCGTGCTGATGGTGACGACCAATGCCGCCGAAGACGACATCAAGGAGGCGCTGCGGGCCGGCGTGAACAACTACGTCGTCAAACCGTTCACCCCAGACACGATCAAGGAAAAGATCGCGGCCGCCCTCGGCGCGTAATCGCAAACGCATCCAAGGCTCCCATGACAATCCCTCAGGAAATACTCACCAATCTGGTGACCGCAGCGGAAGAGGTCTTCGAGACGATGGTCTTCAAGCCGCTCGTCCGGCTCCCACCCGTCGAGTCCGAAGCCAGCCAGCGCGAATCCGGCGTTGTGGCCTCCGTGGCCTTTGCCGGCCATCGGCGCGGCATCGTCTCGATCCACAGCTCGCTCGAGGCGGCGCGCGACATCGCCGGGGCGATGCTCGGGATGCCCTCCGAGTCCGTGAACGGGGAAATGCCCGATGCGATCGGCGAAGTGGCCAACATGGTCGCGGGGACCTTCCGCAACAAGCTGGCGGCCGTGGAGCCTGCCTCGAACATCGCGGTGCCGACTGTGACCGTCGGTTCGGACTTCACGACCAAGTATTCGCCCACCGTCCGCAGGGCCCGATGTCCCTTTGCCATGGAAGGTCAGTCGATCTCGGTGGAGCTGATTCTGATTGGGGACGAGCCGGCCCCATCGCGGCCCCACTAGCCCCGCGCTCGGGCCAGTGTCTCCGCATCGCTCGCGGAGCGGACCGCGCAAACCGACGGAGCCTGTCCACGTATGACCCCGCAGAACACGCCAGCCGGCCTCACGGCTCGAGGATGGATTCGCAGGTTGTTCCTGGCTCTGGCGACGACCGCAGTCGCCGGGCTGTACCGGAAGCGGCAGACGCGACTGCTCCGTGGGAACTACGGGGCGGAGCGCCAACAGCGAGACAGCCTGGCCGAGCTCCGCACCACGCTCTACAGCATCGGCGACGGCGTGATTGCCACGGATGCCAAGGGGCACGTGAAGAGCCTGAACCCGGCGGCGGAACGGCTCACCGGTTGGACCGAGACGGCCGCCCGCGGACGACCGATGGAGGAAGTCTTCCGTATCATCCACGAGGACACGCGGGTTCCGGTGGCAAGCCCGGTGCGAGAGGTGCTGCGCGGCGGCCGCGCAGTTTCGTTGGCCGAGGGCACGCTCCTCGTGGCTCGCGACGGGATAGAGCGTCCCATTGCCGACAGCGCCGCTCCGACTCGTGACGCCGGCGGGGCGCTCACAGGCACCGTAGTGGTCTTCACGGACCAGACCACGCAGCGCGCGGCCTACCGGGCGCTCGGCGAGAGCGAAGAGCGCCTGCGCCTCGCCCTCAGCGCCGCCAATCAGGGGCTGTACGATTTCGATGTCCAGACCGGCGAGGTGGTCGTCAGTCCCGAGTACGCCCGCATGCTCGGCTACGACCCAACCGGGTTTCGCGAGTCCCTGGGTTCATGGATCGAGCGATTGCATCCGGACGATCGCGACGAAGCGGTCCGGGCGAATCAGGAGTGCCTAGCCGGCCTGCGCGACGAGTATCGAGTCGAATTCCGGCAACGCACGAAGAACGGTGACTGGAAGTGGATCCTCTCGGCCGGAAAAGTCGTCGCGCGTTCGGCCGACGGGTTGCCATTACGACTTGTGGGTGCGCGAACCGATATCTCCGACCGGAAGCGGGTCGAGGATGAATTGCGGCTCCAGAGCGCCGCCTTGAACGCCGCCGCCAGCGCCATGGTCATCACGGACCACCTGGGCGTGGCGGTGTGGGCCAATCCCGCCTTCTCTGAGCTCAGTGGCTACAGTACCGAAGAAGTCCTCGGACAGCGCGTGTCGGATCTGATCAGATCCGGCGCGCAGGATCGGGCCTTCTACGCCAAGATGTGGGAGACGCTGCTCGCCGGCAAGGTCTGGCGCGGTGAAATCGTCAATCGGCGCAAGGACGGCAGCCGGTATCCCGAGCGACAGACGATCACACCGGTGAAGAACACCCGCGGCGAGATCACCCATTTCATCACCATCAAGCGGGATGTGTCGGGCGAGCACCAGCAGAAGTCGCTGTTCGTGCAGGCCCAGCGCATGGAGACCGTGGGCCGGCTCGCCGGCGGCATCGCCCACGACTTCAACAACCTGCTCACCGTCATCAACGGCACAGCCGATCTGCTGACGGCAAACGTGGGGGAAGACACCGTCCTGCGCGACGCCCTCCATCGGATCCTGCAGGCCGGCCGGCGGGCCGCGTCGCTGACCCGGCAACTTCTGGCGTTTGGCGGCGGGGAGGTCGTCAACCCTTGCGTCGCGAACCTGGCGGAGCTCATCGACGGCATGCGCGGAACGGTGGAGCGCCTGGCCGGTGACAACATCCGCGTGATCTTCGAGTCCGGCGGGAGCACGGGCAAGATCCGCATCGACCCGTCACAAGTTGAGCATGTGCTCACGAACCTGGTGACCAATGCCAGGGACGCGATGCCATCCGGGGGCACTTTGACCGTCGAGGTACGCGACGTCGAGTTGGACAAGGCCGGTGCTGAAGAGCATCCGTCCCTGGGGCCAGGACCGTATCTGATGTTGGCGGTCAGCGATACCGGCGTCGGCATGGACGAAGCGACGAAGCTCCGCGTCTTCGAGCCGTTCTTCACGACCAAGGCGCCTGGAAAAGGCACCGGACTCGGCCTCTCCAGCACCTTCGGCTCTGTCCGGCAGAGCGGAGGCGACATCTGGGTGCAGACTGATATCGGAAAGGGCGCCACCTTTACCATCTACCTGCCGAGAGTCGAGGAGGGACTGCGCAGGGAACAGCCCGTCCAGCCGACGCCTTCCACGCACGACGCGGAGACTATCCTTGTGGTCGAGGACGAACCCTGTGTGCGCGAATTGGCGACGGAGATCCTCCAATTGGCCGGCTACACCGTGCTCGCGGCCGGCTGCGGAAGCGAAGCGCTCGCGGTGCTGGAGCGTCACGCCAGGATCGACCTGATGTTGACCGACGTGGTCATGCCGGGGATGAACGGGGCCGAGCTGGCTGCCCGCACCGCGGCAGTCCACCCGGAGATCCAGATTCTCTACATGTCCGGCTACACCGACCACGAGGTCCTTCGCGACGACGTGCGCGACAACGTCGCGCACTTCATCGGGAAGCCCTTCGCGGTTGCGGACCTCACGCGCAAGGTCCGGGACGTACTGGACACGCGCGACACGTCACGACTCGTGTCGCAGGGACTCGACCTCTAGCCAGATGGTGGCGCCAATCGGAAGGCGGCCTTTCACGAGCTGCTGAGGACCCGGCGCGACACCAAGGGCGTGCCGGACCTGCGGATCGCCGCGTTCCTCGGATCGATCCACAAGGTGGCGCGGAGCTACATGGAACTGGGGATCTTCCCGTAGCCGCTACGGATCAGGCGGAGGCGCCGCAGGCGGCGCTGCGGCGGCTGTTCGTTGGGCTGGCGGCCCTCGATCACGCGGACGAAGGCCTCGACCAGATCGCGGCTCATCTTGCCGCGGGCCACGTCGGCGCGCAGTTCTTGGCACGCCACCTGGAAGCTCCGCGCCGCACGATACGGACGCTCCGTGGTCATCGCGTCGAATGCATCGACGATCGAGACGATATGCGCGAGCAGCGGAATCTCGTCTCCGCGGAGCCCGTCCGGGTATCCGCTGCCGTCGAGGCGCTCGTGATGGTGACGCACGATTGGCCGGACGGGGGCGAGGGTCTTGAGGTCGCCCAGAAGCCGCTCGCCAATGGCGGGATGTCGCTTGACGACTTCGTACTCGTGGCGCGTCAACGGCTCTGGCTTGAGCAGAAGGGAATCGGCGATGCCGATCTTCCCCACGTCGTGCAGAAACCCCCCGCGCCTGAGCACCGCCTGCTCGGCGTCGCCCAAGCCGAGCGCCGTACCCAGGGCCATGGCGTACGTCGCAAGGCGCTCGCAGTGCCCCTCAGTGTACGAGTCCCGGGCTTCGACCGTCAGCGCCAGGCTGATCAGCACCGCCTCCGCGGTCTCCATCCCGTCTGTGATCCGCTTTACGCGCATGAGCGATCGGATGCGGGCCTTCAGTTGTTCGGCATCGAACGGCTTGGCGATAAAGTCATCGGCGCCGGCTTCGATGCCTGCAAGACGATGCTCGCGGTCCGACAATCCCGTGACCAGGACGACGGGCACGAGTTGGGTGTCGGCGGCCCGCTTGATCTTCCGGCACAGTTCGATGCCATCGATATCGGGTAACCCGATATCGAGCACGACGACATCCGGAGAGTGTAGGGCGATGGAACCGAGGGCGGTCTCGCCGTCAGCCGCCACGTCCACGGCAAACCCCTCCGCCGACAGCAGACGGACAAGAACCTCGGAGGATGGCGCATGGTCGTCCACAACGAGGACACGCCGAAGGGTCGAGTCGGGTTTCATTGCGGTTGCCACGGCTATCGCTTCATCAAGTCGCGGATGAACGCGCGGGCCTTGGTTGCGACCCGGTTCTTCCCCTGTCGCTTCGCCACGTAGAGCGCTTCGTCGGCCCGCTCGAAGAGGCTGGCGTAACTGTCGCCAGCGGAGAACTCCGCGATCCCGCAACTCATCCGCGGCTTCACCGGAAGCGACGACGCCCATCCACCGGGCTCGGCCCCCAGCAGCGCGACCGTCTTGCCAAATCGGCCCTCGGCCTGCCGCAACGTCAGGTCGGACGCCAGGATGGCGAATTCGTCGCCACCGAGCCGGGCTACGACGTCGCCTTCGCGCACTGACCCGACCAACGCCTGGGCGATCCCCACGAGCACGCGATCGCCCAACGCGTGACCGTAGGTGTCGTTGACGCCCTTGAACTCGTCGACATCGAGAATGGCGAGCACAAATCGCGACCGCGCCGACCGTATCCACGCCTGGCATGTCCGGTCGAAGGTGCGCCGGTTGGCGATGCCGGTCAGAGCATCCAGGGCGGCCTCGCTGCGCGTGTCCGACAGTTGCTGCTCCAGCGTTTCGACGCGCTCGGAGAACGATCGCGAGGTCGACTCCCATGCGCGCCGGCGCTCGGACGCCACTTGCTTCAGCACGGTCACCTCCGCGACAAGCCTGGCCTGAATCTGCCGGGGATCGTCCAGGGCCGAGATCGCCTCGAACCGTTCGGTGGATTGGTCGACCCTGTCCTGGAACGTGTCCATCTCGGTGCCGACCGACATCACGGCCTCGCGCACGAGCGCCACGAGCGATGCCATCTCCGCTCGTCGGTCAATCTCCTGCTGCCGGGCGTGTGCCACGACCTCGCGGCAGCGCAGCAACAGCTGCGCGCTCAGCGCGCGCGCGACACCCGCGTCATCGTCGGCCGCCAGGGCCGCGCGGCATTGATCGAGCCGCGATGACACCTCGACGCGCTCCGATTCCCCGCTCGACGCCAGCAGGTCGCGGAGTAACTCGAAGGTTTGATCGACGACCCCGTGCAGCCAGTCCAATTCCTTGTCGCGGCAGGCCTTGCCGCGCAAGTCGAGGGCGACGATTCCGCTCTTGAGCATCCGAATTAGGCCTCCGGCCAAGAAACGCGCGGCCAAGCCCGGACGGACATCCGCCCGGCTTGGGCACCTTGTCTTCACGAATCGGCAGTTCCGGGAGGGACTTGAAGGGAATCAGCGTCGGCTTCGCAGGGCGCGCCTCACGGCGTCGAGTACGCTGGTTTCGTTCAACGGCTTCTGGAGGGTGATCTCGACGCCGGCCACCGCCGCCTCGCCGATGAGTACATCACCGAATGCCCCCGCCATCAAGACGATTGCCGCTCCGGGTTGGCGCTCACGCAGCGTGCGCACGGTGACCCATCGATTCGGATCGAGCGAAGCGACGTCGACCAGCGCCACATCGACCGGCCGCGGCGGCGCGCCGGCTTCGATGGCTGGGTCGAGCCGTTCGACGACGTCGTACCCCGCCCGTGTCAGCATCTGCGTCAGCAGCCGCCGGATGCCCACATTCGGTTCCACGACAAGAACCGACGCGTGCACCGGTGGCCGGGCGCTGAGCGTCTCGCGCACTTTGCGCGTGAGCGCGTGGCGCGTAAACGGCTTGGCGAGAAAGGCCGGTCCTGGATCGAAGACGCCGTCCGCGAACATCTCGTCACCCGGGTAACCAGAAATATAGAGCGTGACCAGACGCGGCATCATGCCCTTCAGCCGCTCGGCGAGCCTCGCGCCGTTCATACCCGATAGCACCATGTCCGTCACGAGCAGGTCGATGGCCGGTCCGGTGTCCTTTACCAGGCCCAGAGCGTCCTCGGCGCTGCGCGCTTCGATCACCGTATAGCCCGCGCTCTCGAGGAACTCAAGGAGGAGCTCTCGGACGAAGTCTTCGTCCTCCACCAGCAGCAGGGTCTCGTGCCCGGGAGCGGGCCGGGCCGGATCCTCGGCAGTGACCGGCACGACCTCGGCTCCTTCGATACGCGGCAGGAACACGTGCATGGCGGTACCATGCCCGAGCGCCGTGTCGACTGCCACGTACCCGTTGCTTTGCGCCACGATGCCGTACACCGTCGACAACCCCAGGCCCGTGCCTTTGCCGGCCTCCTTGGTGGTGAAGAACGGCTCAAAGATGCGCGCGGCCGTCTCGGCTTCCATGCCGTGGCCAGTGTCGCGGACGGTCAGGACGACGTACGGGCCCGGTGCAAACCCCGATGGCGTATTCTCCGCGCTGACATCCTTGTTGGCCGTCTCGATGGTGATCGTGCCGCCCTCGGGCATCGCGTCCCTGGCGTTGATGGCCAAGTTGATCAGCACCTGCTCGACCTGTCCGGGATCGGCCTGCGTCGGCCCGAGGGTCGGATCCAGCGCGGTCGCAACCGTGATCCGCTCGCCGAGGACGCGCTTCAGGATGCGATCGATGTCCGACACGATGGCGTTGAGGTCGAGCGACCTGGGCTGCATCACCTGGCGCCGGCTGAACGCCAGCAGCTGGCGCGTGAGGCCGGCGGCTCGCTGGCCGGCCTGGTGGATGAGGTCGAGGTCCGCGCGCGCCGGGGCGTCGTCGTCCACCGCTGTCAACAGCCGCTCGCAATACCCGTTGATAACGGTCAGCAGGTTGTTGAAATCGTGTGCGATGCCGCCGGCGAGCAGACCGACGGCCTCGAGCTTCTGAGAATGTCGCAGCTGCGCCTCCAGTGCCCTGACATCGGCCTCGGCCTGTCGGCGCTTGCTGCGTTCGGCCGACTCCTGCAGCGCCCGACGAACGGCCGGGGCCAACCGCGACAGGCTGTGCTTGAGCACATAGTCGGTGGCACCGCTCTTGAGCGCCTCGATGGCGGGCTCTTCCCCGAGCGAGCCCGACACGCAGATGAACGGCACGTCGGGACACGACTGGCGGGCGATGGCCAGGGCCTCGATCCCGTCGAAGTCGGGCAGCGTGTGATCGGCCAGGATGATGTCGAAGTTGCCGCGGGCCACCGCCGCACGAAAGTCGTCCTCCCGCTCCACGCGAACGACCGAGCAGTCTAACCCCGCCAGGGCCAGATGGCCCTGAATGAGCCTGGCGTCCTTCACGTCGTCTTCGAGGTGCAGCACCGTGGGACCCGAGATCGCAACGGCGGCGGCGTCTCCGGTCCAGTTGTTGACGCCGGCGCGCGTGGCCGGCGAGCTCATGACGCCATCACCTGCCCGGAGTCGTTTTCGTGCCCGCTCGCCGGGACGTCCCCGGTCGTTGGCAGTGAGAAGAAGAACGTCGCTCCTCCGGCCACCGCGCCGGTGGCCCAGACACGCCCGCCGTGACGTTCCACGATCCGCCGAACGTTTGCGAGCCCGACGCCAGCGCCCTCGAACACCGCCGCCGCGTGCAGCCGCCTGAAGGCGCTGAAGAGGCCGTTCACGTGACGCATGTCGAACCCCACGCCGTTGTCCCGAACGAAGCAGACAACGTCGCCGGGCTCGTCCGAGACGAGTACGCCTATTTCGATGCAGGCCAGGTTGCACGGCCGCGAGTACTTCACGGCGTTGGACAGCAGATTCCGAAGGACCTGCCGCAGGAGCACCGCGTCTCCGCGCACGCGCGGCAACGAGCCGACCGTCCACTCGATGGCGCGGTCCCCGGCCTCGCGCGACGTCTCGGC
>MELE01000024.1:0-3468 GCA_001768615.1 Acidobacteria bacterium RIFCSPLOWO2_12_FULL_67_14b
GTCCGTGTGATCAGGGTGTGCGGTAGCGCTCCCTTCGTGCGTCACAAGCTCTGTGCTGAGCGTGTAGCCCGTATGCGGGTCGGCAGCTCCGGTGTGGGCGCTATCGGCTGCCGCGTAATCGGTTGCCAGCTCATCGATAGCGGCCTGAACGGTGGTAGCGGCGACGCTGCCCGCTGGGACGTTACTGATCGCGCTCGCGTCGTGGGCGTCGACGGCATCCCCGAGGTGATCGCCGACCGGATCGTCCGTGAGGTCGGCGTAGGCGAGCACCTCCTGGACCCAGCCAGCCGCCAGCTTGCCGCCCGCGCCCGCCTTCGGGATTGCATTGGCTCCCGGCGTTGCCGTCGCTACTTCGTCGGCGCCACCGTGGGTGTGGCGCGGGGCATGGCCACTCACGTCCACGCCATCCACGGTCTTGCCCGCCGCCATGACGATGTTCTGCACCAATGTCAGATCTTGGTTCTGCTCGATGGTGAACGCAAGCTGCGAGAGCGCGCTGCCGTTCGGGACGGTGAAGAACTCCAGCCTGCTACCACGTGCCGTGGCAGTCCACGCCTCCGTCGTAATGGCGTCTATGTAAGGGCCACGCTTGAAACCCGACTGATAGCCATACCAAGCGAACTCGCCGATTATATCCTCGGCAAGTACATCGCTTGGGGCGGCGATGGTGCCTCGCGCACGGCCAATATGGAGGCCTGCGTTAGCAGCCGCGCCATAACCACGAGCGCGCACAATCGGGCCGCCGTCTTTTTCAACGGTGAGTATCCCCGAAACGTATGAAGCGAGGTGCGTGGCGAAGTCTGCCCACTTCGGGTCGAGCCCGTCAAAGTGGAAGAGCGCGCCCGCGAGCGACGGGATGGCTAGCCCAGCCCACTTCGGCGTCGCGTTGCCAACGATGATGAGGCCGCGCGATACGGCTGCCGCGAGGCTGTCGGCGTGATCCACGGAGAGAATGTTGTGGGCCTGGGCATGGTGCGGCGCGCTGTCGCCCACGGCCGTGTGCTCGGCTGGCGTCTGGTACTCCGCGTGCAGATCGCCGCTGGCGATGGCCCCGTGTGCGTGAGCGTGATCGCTGCGGGCTGGCGTCGTTGCGGTCCCATCCGCCTCGCTGGTGCCGACATCGACGGGATAACCAACTGCAGGTGCTGGAAATGGGTGTTGGTGGTCCGCGTGGGACGCGCTCGCCGAGACGCCATCGCTGGCGGCGTCCCCGATATCGATCTGTCCCGCAACTGGCCCCAGCCCCGGCGGGCTCGGGCTGCTGGCTGTCTGCTTCGCCGTCGACTGGCGCCACGTGCCGCCGCCCTCGCTCGTGAAGCGGAGGACGTCGCCCGCGACGGTGACGATGTTGGTCGCGTTGGGCAGGGCTTTCTTGAGGACGAGACGCAACGGCCCCCAGGGCACCTCGCCGATCTTGCCGGTGTGCGCAGCGTCCGTGTGATCAGGGTGTGCGGTAGCGCTCCCTTCGTGCGTCACAAGCTCTGTGCTGAGCGTGTAGCCCGTATGCGGGTCGGCAGCTCCGGTGTGGGCGCTATCGGCTGCCGCGTAATCGGTTGCCAGCTCATCGATAGCGGCCTGAACGGTGGTAGCGGCGACGCTGCCCGCTGGGACGTTACTGATCGCGCTCGCGTCGTGGGCGTCGACGGCATCCCCGAGGTGATCGCCGACCGGATCGTCCGTGAGGTCGGCGTAGGCGAGCACCTCCTGGACCCAGCCAGCCGCCAGCTTGCCGCCCGCGCCCGCCTTCGGGATTGCATTGGCTCCCGGCGTTGCCGTCGCTACTTCGTCGGCGCCACCGTGGGTGTGGCGCGAGGCATGGCCACTCACGTCCACGCCATCCACGGTCTTGCCCGCCGCCATGACGATGTTCTGCACCAATGTCAGATCTTGGTTCTGCTCGATGGTGAACGCAAGCTGCGAGAGCGCGCTGCCGTTCGGGACGGTGAAGAACTCCAGCCTGCTACCACGTGCCGTGGCAGTCCACGCCTCCGTCGTAATGGCGTCTATGTAAGGGCCACGCTTGAAACCCGACTGATAGCCATACCAAGCGAACTCGCCGATTATATCCTCGGCAAGTACATCGCTTGGGGCGGCGATGGTGCCTCGCGCACGGCCAATATGGAGGCCTGCGTTAGCAGCCGCGCCATAACCACGAGCGCGCACAATCGGGCCGCCGTCTTTTTCAACGGTGAGTATCCCCGAAACGTATGAAGCGAGGTGCGTGGCGAAGTCTGCCCACTTCGGGTCGAGCCCGTCAAAGTGGAAGAGCGCGCCCGCGAGCGACGGGATGGCTAGCCCAGCCCACTTCGGCGTCGCGTTGCCAACGATGATGAGGCCGCGCGATACGGCTGCCGCGAGGCTGTCGGCGTGATCCACGGAGAGAATGTTGTGGGCCTGGGCATGGTGCGGCGCGCTGTCGCCCACGGCCGTGTGCTCGGCTGGCGTCTGGTACTCCGCGTGCAGATCGCCGCTGGCGATGGCCCCGTGTGCGTGAGCGTGATCGCTGCGGGCTGGCGTCGTTGCGGTCCCATCCGCCTCGCTGGTGCCGACATCGACGGGATAACCAACTGCAGGTGCTGGAAATGGGTGTTGGTGGTCCGCGTGGGACGCGCTCGCCGAGACGCCATCGCTGGCGGCGTCCCCGATATCGATCTGTCCCGCAACTGGCCCCAGCCCCGGCGGGCTCGGGCTGCTGGCTGTCTGCTTCGCCGTCGACTGGCGCCACGTGCCGCCGCCCTCGCTCGTGAAGCGGAGGACGTCGCCCGCGACGGTGACGATGTTGGTCGCGTTGGCCAGGACGAGCGATGCGCCGTGCGTGATCGTCAGCGCGCCATCGAACTCGAGGATGAGCTCGACACCGGCAGGCCGCGACGCGATGGCCGTGATCGTCATCGTCCCCGTGACGTGGAAGTAGTGCCCGGCCACGCCGACGGCGAGCGTCGCCGCCGATGGCAGGTCCGCGCCCTTCGTCCAGAGATCCCCGCCCTGCGTCGTGCCGTCGTGCGTGTGCGTCTGCAGGGGCCCGACGACACCGCCGCCGCCGGCGTCCTGGCGCAGCCTGCCGCTGCTGAAGGCGCGTTCGATCAGCGGCCCGTACTTCTTCATCCATTCCAGGATGTAGCCGATGGTGCTGGGGACTTCGCCGCCGGGCCATCTCATGACGGGATCACCGCGATGCCGTGGGTCGTTTGCGGAACCACACCGAAGTCATAGCTCGTGTGACCCGAGAGTGGTAGGAGCGCATCGCTCACGTCCTGCCAGCCGAGACCGACACTCTTTACCACCTGGCTGATGTTGTTCGCGTTGTTCACGCCAGCGCCGAAGAGATAGAGCGCGCCCTCGGTGGGATTGAAGTCCAGTCCGCCGAAGTAGTTGTCCGTCGTCGCTGGCTGTGGCGGCTTATTGCCGAGTGCGTCGCTGACAGTCTGTGTCCACGTTTGTCCCTGATCGGTGCTCTCGTAGATTTGA
>MELE01000024.1:3489-8070 GCA_001768615.1 Acidobacteria bacterium RIFCSPLOWO2_12_FULL_67_14b
AGCCTGCCGCCGACGGGGTCGCCGACCGGCCCGTAGCCGAAGTCAACGCCCGCGCCTTGCTTCGCCTTCGTTAGTCGCGGCACCCAGGAGGCTCCGTTGTCGTCGCTCGTCCAGACGTTGAAGTCCCCGTTGCTTTCCTGCCATCCGATCTGGACGATCCGGTTGCTCGCCAGCATCATCCGATCGAACTTCTTGAAGGCGCCGCCGTTGACGAAGAGATTGTTCACGACATTCTTCGTCCAGTTGGCGCCGCGGTCCGTCGTGAACCACGTCACGCAGTTCTTCGATGTGCCGCCGCTTTTGCCCATGATGGCGATGCGGTTCGGGTTCGTCGGATGCGGGACGACGTGCATGATGCGCTGCTGGTTCACGGTATCCGTGTCGTCTTTGCTCTCCGTCCAGGTGTCGCCGCTGTCATCCGAATACCAGATCTCCATGTGGCTGCGCGGCGTGGTCCCGCCCACCTCACACGTCACGCCCCAGAGCCGGCCATCTGCGGCTCGACGGATGTCCTGCCAGGCACGCGTCAGACCGCCCGTGGTCGGTGCCCCATAGAGATCGTCCCAGGCCGCCCCGCCGTCTTTGGTGCGAACGGCGACAGCGTCGTCCTGGTTGTCCACGCCATCCAGCGGATACCAGAAGGCGAACCAGAGATCGGTTGTAATTGCGCGTATGAAGAAATCGTTCTTGGTGTCGAGGTTCGTTGGGAAGACGTGACTCTCGAAATTGCCCACGCCCTCGCGCCATGCGATGAACCGCTCCGTTGGCGAGCTGAGGAGGCCCCCGATGATCACCTTCGCCGCCGTGCTCATCTGCGCCACCGGCCCGATCGCTACATCCTTCCCCTGCGCGCCCACCACCGGCCACGCCGTCATGCCCGGCAGCACGGCGGCGACCGTCACCAGGTCATCGAAGCTCTTGACGATGGCGCCGTTACCCGCCGCGTCCTCGATCGCGAGCAGGTGGCATTCGACGGTCGTCAGCCCCTCAGCCTCCTCACGCATCCACAGCCCTTCATTCGGCGTGAAGCCAACGTCCAGCACGTTCGCCTGGAGGGTGCAGACCGGCACGCCGGTCGTGCCGTCGATGTGCCATACGTCGCGGTTGTTGAAGAGGGCGTGGAAGCGGCCTGGCCCTGTGTTCCCAGGCAGCACGACACGCCCCGGCGTCGTCAGCCCCGCCGTGAGGCCCGTCGCGCGCTTCCAGTTGACCGGCTCGAAGGGCGAATTCGTCAGGTAGATCGGGCGAACGCCGGAGTCGGACGCAGTGTAGTTCTCCAGGATGATGATGAGCCCGCCGCCATCGCCACGGTCGACGGCATCGACGATGGCGAGGTTCGTGCTGCCGCTGCCGAGGTCGGTCTGCAGCTCGCCGCCGAAGACGGAGGCCAGGCCATGCACGCTGGTATCGAACCACCCGATGAACGGCCGCCCGTTGCCGACGACGCCGGTGCCGCCGAAAACCCAGGTCCCGCCGGCCCCCGGCAGGCCCAGCTTCTTGCCGATGATGGTCGAGAGCGAAAGCGATGTGCGGAAGTCGGCGATGAGCACGAAACTCGCGCCGTAGTCGGTCGAGACGTACAGATTGGCCTGCACGTCCAGCACCCAGACCTTCGACGGGTCGCGCCAGTCCCACTGCACATCGGCGATGGCAATACTGTTCGCCGCCTTCACCGAGGTGGGCGCCGTCACGCAGCCGTCGGTGGTGCGGTAGATCTGGCCGTTCAGCCGGCCGAACACGGCGTAGCCGGTGTGGACGCCGTCGGGCGGCGCAGCGGCGACCGTCGTAATGTCCGTGCCCGTCTGGAAGTTCCAGTTCTCGCCCCCGTCCATCGAGGCCGCGAAGCGCGTGCCCAGCGCCGCGAAGAGCGCCACGACGATCGCGTCCGTCCCTTCCGGCGTGACGTTGATCTCCTGTATCACCGTCGCCGTCAGCCCCGCTTCGTTCATCACGACCAGCGTCACCGTCAGCACGTCGCCCGACATGGCGGTCGGGTTGATCCGCACGGTAAACTTCTCGGCTGTCTGAGCATCGATGTCGGGCGAGTCGGCTGCGTCCTGATCGCCCGACCAATCGAAGGTCAGCACCTCATTGGCATTGTCCGGCTGGTAGCTGCCCGAGGCATCGAGCGTGACGAACGTGTAGCGCTGGGCGCCGAGAGGCTGGTTCTCCGCCGTGAAGGTGAACTGCGCGATCGGGTTGACGTTGATCGTGCCGCCGAACTGCGGGCCGCCGCGCAGGTCACAGACCGTGGTATCCGAAGCCGCGTTGTGCGTGATGCCCCAGATTAGCCAGTTCCCCGACACGCCCCACTCCGGCGCATCGATGTTGAGCGTCATCCCGATCTCCAGCTCCATGTCCATCGGGATGGTGACGCGGAACGATTGCGGTATCCGGCCGTGCTCACCGGCGATGCGGATCGCCGCCGCCAGCGCCTTCGCGGTGTCCCAGATCAGCGGGATGCTGAACGTATCAGGGATCTGTTTGCCGGCGGCCAGCGGCGGCTGCGCCAGCGAGGTGTCGGAGAGCGTGACCGTCGCGCTGATGTCCGTGCCGTCGGCCAGCCGGGCGCCCAGGACGGTGATCTGCGTGCGATACCAGCCGGGGTCTTCGGTCACGCCGCCTTCGAGGATGCGCATGGTCGGCGTGTCGGTGGTGCTGTACTTGCGGAAGTAGGACGCCGACGGCTGGCCCTCATAGCGCCCGACCACCACCTGGCCGCTGCCCGTCTCGCGCACGCGCAGGCCGTCGATCTTCATCAGCTCGGTGAGCTGCGCCATGCCGGTGCCGGCCATGAGGATCGCATCGACCGCCAGCGTGTACGCGGGCACGCCCGACAGGTCGTAGTTGAGGATGTTCACGTCGGCGAAGATCGCCGCGATCGCCTGCGCGACCGTCAGCCCGCCGACATCGCGCTCCACGTCGAAGGTCGCGCGCACCAGCTTCCACAGCTCGCCCGCGCAGTCGAGCTGCCCCTTCGCCACGCCCGGCCGGCCGCGCTGCTGCACCGTGCCGGTGAAGACGCGCCGCGAGAGGCCGTCGTAGCCCAGATCGACGTGAACCGGGTAGCCGTCCTTGATCCAGTCCACGCCCCGGTTCATCTCGAGCGTGCAGACCGGGCACGGCTGATCCAACGATTCCTGGTAGCGGATGTCGCCGATGCCGGGGATGCCCAGCGCCGTCGTCGGGTTCAACGGGATGATCGGGATGTTGGCGATACGGACGCGGTGGTAGGCGGTGCGGTTCGGGGCGAGGATGCGGTCCGCGAGTGTGTCGACCATCTATCTCAGCGGCCCAACAGCTAGCGTCCCAACAGGTGCAGCCAGACGTGGAAGCGCTCGCCCGCGCCCCCGGCCGGGTGCTGCGACCACGCCGGTGGCGCGGAGCTGATCCGCGCGGCCCGCACCTTCTTGCAGTAGACGCTGACGGTCCGTGCCCAGGCGTCGATGACGTCGAACTCCAGATTGTCCAGCGCCACGAGCTGGTCGCGCGTGGTCTTCGTGCACCAGAAGTGGAGCATCATCGGCTCCGCGCCATCTGCGCCCAGCGAGTATTTGCCGAGCCGGGTGTTGATCGTCGTCGCCGCCGTCGCCAGCGCTATCGGGTTGTGCTCGATGTACCGGCCCTCCTGCACTTCCGGCCAGGCGCTATCCGTTAGCGGCTCGTCGCCGCTGGGCAGCACTGTGCCGTTCACGGTCCAGCTCATGGCGAGAACACGCCTCCTCCGGCGAAGCTGCCTTGCAGCCCGGTCAGCCGCAGCGAGCCGTCCAGCTCATCTCTGATCTGGCGCGCCAGCTTGCGCATCTGCTGCTCGCCGATCTCCGAATCGGCCGTCACGTGGATCTCAATCTGGTTGACCACGCTGGGCCGTTGGGATGGCGGCGTGATCCGCTCGCCGCCATGGACGAGGGCGAGCATGGGCGCCCCCAGCGCCCCAGGCACGGTACCGCCGTGCCTGAAGGCGCCGCCGATGCGATGGCCGTCCTCCGTCCGCTCCGGCCCGCCGGGGACGGTACCCGGCCCGCCGCTTCCGATGAGCGGGATGTTTGGTATCTCGGGGCCGCCGCCGCCGAACGGATTCAGGAAGCCCGCCACGTCCTGCGCTTTGCGCAGCCCCTCCAGCATCGTGTTGATCCCGCCGATCACGGCATTCAGCGCATCGATGATTAGGTTTTTCGCCGCAATGAACGGCGTGGCCAGCGCGTCCTTGATCGCCGCTCCCGCCAGCTTGATGACCAGGCCGATGCCCTCAAGCTGTGTGCCGACCAGGTCCTTGATGAACGTCAGCCGATCGGCAACCAGGTTCTTTATCCCATCCCAGACGCCGCTCCAGTCGCCCTGCAGCAGCGCGCCAAAGATGCGGAACACGTCGCGCACCGTGTCGAGCGCGTTCTCCACCACCAGCCGGATCACCTCCAGCCGGTTCTCGATGATGGCTCTGATCGTATCCCAGTTCTCACGGATGAACTGCACGATGCCGCCGATGACCGCGACGATCACCTCGTCTACGAAGCCCAGCTTCTCATCGACCACGGCGGCGACGCGGTTGAAGACCTCCTCAGTCTTCGCCTTGATCTGGTC
>MELE01000024.1:8094-8243 GCA_001768615.1 Acidobacteria bacterium RIFCSPLOWO2_12_FULL_67_14b
GGCGAGGATGATCCCGGCGATGGCCGCGACGGCCAGCGATGCCGGCCCCAGCGCCAGAGCGACGGCGGCACCGATGGCCACGATAGCGGCTACCATCGCGATCTTGTTCGTCAGAATGAATTCGAAGAGCGGCTTCAGCGTTTCCAGCC
>MELE01000025.1 GCA_001768615.1 Acidobacteria bacterium RIFCSPLOWO2_12_FULL_67_14b
CACCGACTGGCCGCCGGGGGTCACGCGCACTTCGGCGTCCTTGCCGAGGTTGCCCACCAGGATCACTTTGTTCACACTGCCCATGTCACGTCGCCTCTCTCGCCACTAATCGCTCTTCGGTCGCTGTCGTTGGGGAATCGTCGACCCCCATTATGGCGCAGGCGGCTTGGCGGGCGCGAGCCGTGTGAGTTGCTGCTTGGCCAGGCGCTCCATGTCGTGCCCGGGAAACAGCTTGATCAGCGTCTCGAACGATTCCCGCGCGCGATCGGGCTGGCCGAGGTTGTTGAAGGCCAGGCCCCGCTTGTAATACGCCTCGGGGACCCGATCGCCCTTCGGATAGTTCGCAATCACGCGGTTGTAGGCGTCGATCGCCTCGGTGAACTTGCCGTCGCTGTAATAGCACTCGCCGACGTATTGCTGCGCGTCGTCGGCGGCGTCGGTCCGGCCGAAGCTGCGCAGGTAGTAGTTGAACCCTTCCACGCAGAGCGCCCACTGGCCCGCGGTGAAGTCCGACATCGCCGTACTGAACAGCCGCTGCGGCGACATGCCGGGCGCCATCTGCGCCGGCGGCGCCGCGGGCGCCGCCTCGGGCGTGCCGGGCGCGGCGGCGGGCGCGCTGGGATCCACCGGCGCGGGCGGCGCGGCGGGGAACTGCGGGATCGCCAGCCGCAGCGCCTCCACTTCCTGCGACAGGGTGGTGATGCGCACGTTGGACTCGTCGATGCGCTCGCGCACGACGCGCAGGTCGGTCGCGAACTGATCGATGACCAGCTTCTGATCCGCAAACGACTTGCGGGTCTGCGCCGTCTGCTCGTCCTGCCGCGACGAGATCGCCTTGAGGTTGGTGCTGAGCTGCTCGATCGCCGCCGCCAGCTGCTGCTGCATCTGTTGCGTCTGTTCCTGCAGCATGCGGATGTCGGCCATCATCTGCATTTCCCGGCGCGACTGGGCGCCGGCCGGGAGCGGCGCCGCGAGGGCGCCGGCCAGGACCAGGATGCCGGCTTGGAGTCGTGCGCTCATACGCCCCATCTTACTTTGCCGTGATCACGAAATGCGCGCGCCGGTTGTTCGCCCACGCCGCATCGTCGTGGCCGGCGTCGAACGGGAATTCCTTCCCGTAGCTGACGATGCGCACCTTGTCGGCGGCAATGCCGAGCGAGACGAGATAGGTCTTGGCCGAGAGCGCGCGCCGCTCGCCCAGCGCCAGGTTGTACTCGGCGGTGCCGCGCTCGTCGCAGTGGCCCTCGATGGTCACCTGCCACGTCGGGTACTTCTTGAGCACGGCGGCGTTGGCCTGCAGCAACTGCTGGCCTTCGGCGCTCACCTCCGAGCTGTCGAGGTCGAAGAACAGCGGCTTGAGCGGGGAGTCGCGGTTGAGGTCGTCGAGCGACTTCGAGCCGATCGTGTCCTCGGCGAGCGGCTCGGGCGGCACCGGCACCGGCTCGGCCACCGGGCTCGGCGGCGGCGGCGGTGACGGCGGCGGCGTGTTCGTGGTCGCCGAGGGTGGAGGCATCGGCCGCGCCACCGGCGGCGTCTTCTTCGAACAGGCGCCGATGCCGACGGTCAGCAGCACGGCCAGAAGTACCGGAACATTCGCTCTACGTGTCATAAGAACCCTCGTGAAGAACCTTCGTGAAGAACCCTCGTGGGGAACCCTCGTGGGGAACCTACTGGGACCAATTCGGAGTGGTGTTGTTGCCGTCCCTGGTGAGCTGACGAATGTTGCGACCGTCTCGATCGGTCGTGAAAATCTGGCTGCGGCCGGCGCGGGTCGACATGAACGCCATGTGGCGGCCGTTGGGCGACCATGCCGGGCTCTCGTTCGAGCCTTCGCCAAAGGTGATCTGCCGGGTCTCGCCGCTGGCGATGTTCAGGATCTTGATGTCGAAGCCGGGTCCCGTCCTCGCCGCAAACGCAATCTCGTTGTACGGCGGCGGTGACCAGGTCGGGCGGTCGGCAAACGACTCGTACGAAATGCGGCGAATGCCGGTGCCGTCGATGCCGACGACCCAGATCTGCGGGTTGCCCGTGCGCTCCGATGTGAAGGCGATCTGCGTGCCGTTGGGCGACCACGTCGGCGTGACGTCGATGGCGGGGCTGTTGGTCAGCCGCTGCAGGTTGGAGCCGTCGCGATTCATGATGTAGATCTCCGGGTTGCCGTCGCGCGTCGACATGAACGCGATGCGGGTGCCGTCGGGCGAGAACACCGGGAGGAAATTCTGGCCGACACCCTTCGAGGGCGATTCCATGGTGCCGACGAAGATGTTGGAAATCAGGATGTCGGGTACGCCGGAGCGGTACGACGTGTAGACGATCGAGCGGCCATCCGGCGACCAGTTCGGGGTGATGTTCAGCGCCCGGTTGATGGTGATGCGCCGCTGGTTCGCGCCGTCGTAGTCGGCGACATAGATCTCCTTCACGTCGCGCTTCTCGATGGTGTTGGCTACCGGCTCGCGGTTGCGGTCCGACGAGAAGGTCAGCTTCGTCCGCGCCACGCCGCGCAGGCTGCGCTGCGAGTCGTGCAGATCGTCGGCCATGGTGTGCGCGTAGAGCCGCGGGTTCGCCGCCGAGCCGCTGTATTCGCGGCCGTAGGCCGAGGCCCGGGCGCGCACGTTGTACATCCGCATCTCGACACGAATGCCAGTTGGCGTCTTCTGCACCGTCCCGATCAATACGCCGTCGGCGCCGAGCTCGCGCCAGCGGTCGAACGGCACCGCGTCGATGGAAACGGCCACGGGAATGGACTTGTAGGTATCGCGCGGGATCATGTAGAACTCGCGCTCGAAGTTGAGGTCGTCCCACAGCACCGCGCCGATCGTCTTCGCGGCGTCCTGCGTTTCGCGGTCATTGGAGAGCGCGAGCAGGTCGGGCACGGCCAGCCGGGGCGGCGTGCCAGGGTCGACGGTCAGCCGCAGCTCGACGCTGGTCGGTTGCTGTGGCGGTGGCGGCGCGGGCGCCGGCTGCTGCCCGCCTTCGCGGCCGAAGGCCGCGACGATCGCGGTCCCGCCGATGAGCGCCGCGCACAGGACTGTCATTCTCGTATCAAGGTTGTTCATGCTCGGTTCTCGCTAGCGGGTGTACTCGAAGATCAAATGAACGGTCAGCGCCGGCTCGCCGTACGCGGCCGGCAGCGGCGGCAGCTTCGTCAGCTGAAGCGCGCGCGATGCCATGAAGTCGAGCGACGGGCTCCCGCTGGTTCTCTCAACCGAGATGTCGACGATCCGGCCGTCCTTCTGGATCACGAAGCGCAACTGCGTGAGACCGGCCGTGCCCTGTTTCGAGCTCCAGTTCCGGAAGATCAGGTCGCTCATGGTCGCCAGGTAATCAGGGCAGCAAAAGCTGGCGACGTCGAGGTAGCCGCCCGTGCCGCCGCCGCCAGACGACAAGCCGAACCCCTGGCCCTTGCCGCCGGTGTCTGCGACCGTGGAGCCCTTTTCGATCTCGGCGCCCTTGGTCGGCGTGCGGCTCCTCGGGTCCTTCGCGTCCACCTTGTTGGCCGCTGTCTTCTTCGGCGGCGCCTTCGTCGGCTCGATCATCTCCGGCGTCTTCGCCGCCGGCGGCCGCACCGGCTCGATCGCCTTCTTGGCTTCAGAGAGCTGCTGGATCGGCCGTCCGCCAAGCGTGGCCAGCCCGCCATCGCGGGGGCCGACGGGGCCGCCGAGACTGATCTGCATCACCACGTCCGGCTCGCGCGGGGTCGCAAACCACGCGGAGGGCACGAAGGCGACGAGCACCACGAGCACGAGGTGCGCCACGGCCGAGGCGCCGACCATGCCGTTGAGGCCGTCGCTCTTCGCGGCCCGCGCCGTCAGGACTTCAGAGACCGCGTCCATCGCTATTGTTCGCGCCGCTCCAGCGCCACGATGCCGACCTTTTCGATGCCGCCTTCTTTCAACCGGCCGAAGACGTCCATCAGGTGTTGAAGCCGCACGCTGCCGTCGCCGCGCAGGAACACTTCCTTCTCGTCGCGCGCGGCCATCACCTGTCGCATGCGCTCGCTCAAGACGTCCACGGCGACCGACTCGTCGTCGATGAAGACGCGTTGGTCCTTTTCGTACGAGGCCGGGACCGTCACGTAGAGCAGGGCTTTGGTCATCTTGTCGGCACGCCGCGCGGTCGGCAGGTTCACCTCGATGCCCTTCTGCATCATCGGCGCCGCCACCATGAAGATGATGAGCAGCACCAGCATCACGTCCACGAGCGGGATCACGTTGATCTCGGACAGCGACGTCGACACCCGGCGCCCGCGCCGGCGCCCGACGTTGGCGTCGGGCTGGGCCATGATCTTCGGCACTAGGTGAAGTTCCTCTCCGAGATGTTGAGGAACTCCAGCGCGAAGTCGTCCATCTCCGACGCGTAGGTCTTTACCTTCGCGGTGAAGTGGTTATAGAAGTAGACGGCGGGAATCGCGGCGAAGAGGCCCAGCGCGGTCGCGATCAGCGCCTCGGCGATCGGCCCGCTGACCACCGCGAGATCGGTGGAGCCTTGCGCCCCGATGTTCATGAATGCCGTCATGATCCCCCACACGGTGCCGAACAACCCGATGAACGGCGTGATGCTGGCGGTGGTCGCCAGGAACGTCACCCGCTTCTCGAGCTTGCCGACTTCGATGGACGAGGCCCGTAACAACGCGCGGTCCACGGCCGTAATGCTCTTCAAGGTTGGACGCGGCGCGGGCACGCCGGGACTGGCCGCGGCGGGTTGGGCATGCCGAAGCTGGGCCGTGAGCTCCGCATAACCGGCCTGGAACATCCCGACGAGCGGGCTCGATCCCAGCGACGGGCAGACCGCCTGCACTTCGGAGAACTTCGTGCTCTTGCGGAAGACCTCGAGGAACGTCGCGGACTGTTTCTCGATGCCACGATACGTCCAGAACTTATAGAGGATGATCCCCCAGGAGATGACGGAGAACAGCAGCAGGACCACCATCACGAACTTGACGATGGGGCTTGCTGAATAGACTAGGGCAGCAAAATCCCCGGCAGCCGCTCGAGCGGGCGGAATACCGCCCTCGAGTTGCAGTGCCAGGACAAACGATCCAGGCGTCGGCAACAAAGCCTCCGAATCCGTTCCATGGGGAAATGCGCTGCTGGGAGAGCGCCGTTTCGTGCAACGGTAGCACGCCATGCGAAATTCTGTCAAACCCATGATACGATTGATGTTCCGCTCGCCGAGGTAACTCCCCATGATCCGCTACCTGGCCATCCGCAACCTCGCGGTGATCGAGTCGGTGGCTGTTGATTTTGAACAATCGTTCAATATCCTTACCGGCGAAACCGGCGCGGGCAAATCCATCCTCGTCGAAGCCGTCGGCCTCCTGCTGGGCGGCCGCGCCACGAGCGATCTGATCCGGACGGGCGAGGACATCGCCACCGTCGAAGCCATTTTCGAATCGCCCGAGGGCGGCGAGCTGATCGTGCGGCGTGAGATTACGTCGCAGGGCCGCAGCCGCGCGTTCATCAACGGCGCGCTGGCGACTGCGGCGGCGTTGAAGGACCTGTCGAACCGGCTCGTGGAGATGCACGGCCAGCACGAGCATCAGCAGTTGCTCGACCCCACGCAGCACCTGGCGCTGCTCGACGCCTGGGCGGGACTCGACGACACGCGCGCCCGGGTGGCGTCGGCATTCGCGGCGGTGCGCGGTCTTCGCGAGCAACTCGATCGCCTGCGCATGGACGACCGCGAGCGCGCCGCGCGGCTGGACCTCGTCGAGTTCCAGCTCGGCGAGCTTGACAAGGCCAGCCTGCAACCCGGCGAGGACGAGACGCTGGCCGCCGATCGCCAGCTGCTGCGCAGCGCCGACACGATCCAGCGGTTGTGCGCCGAGAGCTTCGCGGATCTGTACGACACCGAGTCCGCCGCGCTTGCCACGCTGGCACGGGTCTGGAAGCGGGTGGGGGAGCTGGCCGCCATCGATCCGCGCTTTGCGCCGTACCTCGACGCGCGCGACGGGATCAAGGCGCAGCTCGAAGACCTCGCGTTCACGCTCAGGGATTTCTCGGACGGCATCGATGCCTCGCCGGGACGCCTGCAGCAGGTCGAGGATCGCCTGGCCCTGCTTGAGCGGCTGAAGCGCAAACACGGCGGCAGCCTCGAAGCGGCGATCGCCCGGCGCGATCGGCTCAAGGCCGAACACGATGCGCTGACCGGCGGTCAGTCTACCGTCGCCGAGATCGAGGAGCGGCTCCAGGACGCGGGGGCGCGGTTCCTGGATGCGGCCCGGACGCTGTCTGCGGGCCGGCGCGCCCAGTCCGGACGCTTTTCGAAGATGATTGAGTCCGAGCTGGCCGAGCTCGCCATGGCCCGGACGAAGTTCGAGGTCCGCCTGTCGACCGGCGAGTCCGACGACCACTGGACCGAAGCCGGCATCGACGCCGGCGAGTTCTTCCTCTCGCCGAATGTCGGCGAGGACCTGCGGCCGCTCGCCCGGATCGTGTCGGGCGGCGAGCTGTCACGCGTGATGCTCGCGCTCAAGACCCTCGGAGCCCGGCCTGCCCTGAGCGGAGTCGAAGGGATCCCGGAGCCCGGATCCCGGAGCCCGAAGACCCTGATCTTCGACGAGGTCGACGCCGGCATCGGCGGGCGGGTCGCGAGCGTGGTGGGGCAGAAGCTCGCGGCGCTCGGCGATCGGTTCCAGGTGCTGTGCATCACGCACTTGCCGCAGATCGCGTCGTACGGGCGCACGCACTTCCTGATCGAGAAGGGCGTGCAGGGCAGCCGGACGGTCACGAGCGTGACGCGCCTGTCGGCCGAGGCGCGGGTCGCCGAGCTCGCCCGGATGATGGGCGGCGCGGCCGCCGGGGTGAAGGCCCTCGAAAGCGCCCGGGAGCTGCTCGACGCGGCCCAGGCGAAAGGGGAAGCCGAGGCGAAAGCGAAAGGCGAAAGTCCTCGCAGGGTGAAAGCGAAACTGAAGCCGTGAAGTATTTCATCGAAACCTACGGCTGCCAGATGAACGTCCACGACTCCGAGCGGATGGCGGGGCTGCTCGAGCAGTCCGGCTACGATCCGGCGGACTCGGATCTCGACGCCGACCTGGTCGTGATCAACACGTGCAGCGTGCGCGAGCGCGCCGAAGACAAGCTGTACACGCGGCTCGGCGAGATCAAGGAAATGGGACGCGAGCACGGCCGCGCTCCGATCGTGGCGGTCACCGGATGCGTGGCGCAACAGGAAGGCGCGAAGCTGCTCAAGCGCTCGCCCGGCATTGTCGACCTGGTCGTCGGGACGCAGCAGGTCAAGCTGTTGCCCATGTTGGTGCAGGCCGCCGCCGGACAGCGGGCACCCCGGATCGCGATCGACAATCCGTACGAAGACCCCTCGTTCCCGCTCGGCATTGTCCGGCGCGGCGATTCGGTCCGCGCCTACGTGACCATCATCGAAGGCTGCAACGACTTCTGTGCGTTCTGCGTGGTGCCGTACACCCGCGGCCACGAGCGGATGCGAGCGAAGGCCGAGATCCTGGCCGAGGTGCGCGAGGCCGCGGCGAGCGGGCGCCGGGAAGTCCAGCTGCTCGGCCAAATCGTCAACCACTACCAGGCGCCGGACGATCCGGCGTGCGATTTCCCGGCGTTGCTCGAAGCGGTCCACGAAATGCCCGGCATCGATCGGATCCGGTTTGCGAGCCCGCATCCGCGGCACGCCAGCGACCGCGTGATCGCCGCGGTCCGCGACCTGCCGAAGGTCTGTAAACATCTGCACCTTCCCGTGCAGTCCGGGTCGTCGCGCGTGCTCGGACTGATGCGGCGGCGGCATACCCGCGAGGCGTATCTGGACCTCGTTGCACGCATTCGCGCGGCTATCCCGAACGTGCAGCTATCGACCGATATGATCGTTGGCTTCCCAGGGGAGACCGAGGCCGATTTCGCGGACACGCTGTCGCTCACCGAGGCGGTGGGGTATCACAGCATGTTCTCGTTCAAGTACTCGGAGCGGCCCAACACGCTGGCGTCCAGACGGATGCCGGACGATGTGCCTGAGGAGGTGAAGACGCGGCGGATCGTGGCGTTGCAGTCGCTCCAGCGGTCGATCCAATCGAACCTCTTCCAGCGGTCGATTGGCGAGACACCACAAGTGCTGGTCGAGGAGACGAGCCGGCGCCGCGAGTGGGAACTGACGGGCCGCACCAGCGGCAATACGGTGGTCAACTTCCCAGGACCGCCGGCATGGCTGGGGCGCCTGGTGGACGTGCGAATTGAAAGAACCGGACCAAATTCGGTCTGGGGTCAGGCGGTAGGGGATCCACGCTGAACGAGGCAGACGGCCCGCCTTCGCGGCCGAAGGCCGCTTCGGCGAGGTCTCGCCGCAGCTCGCGTGATTGCACCCGAGCGTAGGCGGAGGCGAACGTCAAATGATCGAAATGAACATCAAGGGCCTGATGGTCGACCCCATCACGAACATGCCCATCATCATCCTGCGCGATTCGGACGGGCAGAAGGTGCTGCCGATCTGGGTCGGTGTGTTCGAGGCCAACGCCATCGCGTTGCAGATCGAGAACATCCAGACGCCGCGGCCGATGACGCACGACCTGCTGCGGAACATCATCGAGGACCTGCAGGCGACGGTCGACAAGATCGTCGTGTGCGACCTGAAGGAGAACACCTTCTACGCGATGATCCACCTGCTGACTCCGGCCGGCCCCGTGGCGATCGACGCGCGGCCGAGCGACGCGATCGCGCTGGCGCTGCGCACGCGGGCGCCGATCCTGGTCGACGAGAAGGTGATCGACAACGCCAAGACCGTCGACCTGTCGAACGAGAAGCAGGACAGCGAGCGGTTGCAGCAATGGCTCGAGCAGCTCGACCCGGACGATATGGGCAAGTACAAGATGTAACTTTGTCAGTTCAGAGGTTCAGAGGTTCAGAGGTTCAGAGGTTCAGAGGTTCAGAGGTTCAGAGTTCGGATCGTAGGCACCATAGGCACCGTACGCACCCCAGGCACCGTATTCATGGTCGGCTGGCCGACAATGCCCGTAAGTGCCTGCGTCTTCGTTGTTTAGCCCACAGGATTTCCATAAGGTTCCGTCCGCCGACACTCCCGGAATTTGACTCCCCGCCCCGGCACCCCTAGAATGCGGGGGAGCCGCACATTCCTGCACGATGATTCTCGCGATTGCCAATCAGAAGGGCGGCGTCGGCAAGACGACCACCGCCATCAACCTCGCGGCCGCGCTGGCCATGCGGGGCAAGCCGACGTTGCTGATCGATCTGGACCCGCAGAGCAACAGCAGCATGTCGTACATCGACATCCGCAACGCGGAGAAGAGCATGTACGACGTCTTCGTCGACAACGCCATCCACCTCGCCGACGTCATCGTGCCGGCGACCTCGCCGCCGAACCTGTCGATCGCGCCGGCCCGTATCGCCCTCGCCAAGCTCGAGCAGCGGATGGTCGGCGAGCTCGACGCGCCGTTCCGGTTGAAGGACGAGCTCGCCACGCTCAACGGCCGCTACTCCCACATCGTCATCGACTGCCCGCCGGCCCTCGGCCTGCTGACCATCAACGCGCTGGTCGCCTCGAGCCACCTCCTGATCCCGATCCAGTCGTCCTACTTCGCGCTCGAGGGCACCGACGACCTGCTGGAAACGATCGAGAAGGTCCGGCAGCGCCCGAACCCCGAGCTGCAGATCCTCGGCGTGGTCATCACCATGCACGACAAGCGGACCGCGCTCGCGCGCGACATCCAGGACCAGATCCGCAAGGTCTTCGGCGACAAGGTCTTCCGCACCGTGATCAGCAAGAGCGTGCGCCTCGAGGAGAGCCCGGCGTACCGCGAATCCATCTTTACCTTCGCGCCCGAATCCTCCGGCGCCGCCGAGTACTACAGCCTGTGTGAAGAGGTGATCGACCGTGCCTAAGCCCCGCGGATTACCCCAGAACCTGCGCATGCGACACGACGCCCATTACGTGGAGACCCTGGCCGCCTCGGCCGGGGCTCCGGTCGGCCGCATGGTGCCCATCGACCAGATCGACCCCAATCCCGACCAGCCCCGGCAGGCCATGGGCGACCTCGCCGAGCTGATTGCCTCGGTCACCGAGAAAGGGATCATCGAGCCGCTGGTGGTCCGGCAGCGCGGACCGCGCTATCAGATCATCGCCGGCGAGCGCCGCTACCACGCGTCGGTGCAGGCCGGCCTCACCGAGCTCCCGGTCGTCATCCGCGACGTCGACGACCGCGAGATGCTGGAGCTGGCGCTGGTCGAGAACATCCAGCGCAAGGACTTGACCCCGTTCGAAGAAGCCGATGCCATGCAGGCGCTGGCGCATCGCTGCGGCTACACCCACGAGGACCTGGCCAAGCGCCTGGGGAAGTCACGCACCTCGGTGACCGAGGTGTTGTCGATCAACGGGATCCCGCCGGAGGTCCGGAAGGTCTGCCGGCTGGCGGGGATCTCGAACCGGTCGATCCTGCTCCAGGTCGTCCGCCAGGGCGACACCCAGAAGATGCTGGCGCTGGTGGAGAGGATCGCCAGCCAGGGCGCCACGCGCGAACAGCTCCGCAAGGACACCCAGAAGCCCAAGGCCGGCCGGCCCAAGTCGTTCGTGTTTGCGTTCCGGCCGCCGAGCAAGGCGTTCAACCTGCGTCTCAGCTTCAACAAGAAGAACGCGAGCAAGGACGAAGTGATCGCCGCGCTCGAGAACATTCTCCACGAGCTGAAACACTCACGGTAGGTTCCTCACGGGGGTTCCTCACGATCGTTCGAGTTAGTTAACATAAGATGTATTATCAGACTCAAGATAAATCACTAGCAAAACACGGCTGTTGACGCTTTGTGGATGGATCCGATGTGAATCGAGGGCGACTGCCCTAATGGGTTCCAGCCGGGACCGCCACCGTCCACCATCGGCCCACCGGAATCGATTCCAGGACACGGCCCGACTCATCCAGCAGCTGGATCCCAAAGCTGAGGTCCGACCCCGGTATCGCGCCGAGGCTCTCGAACGGAATCGACAAGTCGACCGCGGTCTCCGCCGGAGCTTCCGGGTCCCAACTCGTGTCGACGACCAGCCGCCGTGGCGCCGGGACCGAGACGATCACGGCGAGGGTGATTGCCCGGGTGGACACCAGCCAGGCCACCCGTCCGGCAAGACGGAGATTCAGGGCCGACGGGCCAAGCCCCACCCGGACCTCCGACACCACCGACGGGGCCGTGACCTCGTGCATGGCGCCTGAGGGCCGGGTCAAGGGCGCGCTGACCAGGGTCGCGCCCGAAAGCTCAATCCGCTCCGGAGGCGGGCCGGTCGAGATGTTCGACAGGTGGAGCTCGTCGGGCGCCGGCACCCCGAGGGCGGCGTAGGCGTTGCGGAGGTGCCGGCGGAACAGGTCGTCGAATTCGCGGTCGTGGTCCGATGAGTGATCGTCGCCGTACCACCAGAACCAGTCGCTGCCTTCGGCGATCAGAATCTCTTCGAAGGCGCGGGCCCGGTCCTCGGGCGCCACCTGGGATCCGCGTTCGTCGAACACCGACCGCAGATCGCCCAGTTGGGTCCACGCCCGGTGGTCGTCGCGATGGCCGATCCAGATGTAGAAGTCGGCGTGGATCCACGACCCGGGAAACACTGACGGCAATGTCGCGGCGGCCCCGGAGGCCGCCTCGGTCATGGTGACCGTCTGGATCTCCGGGTCCGCTTCGAGCCGGCCATAGAGCGCGCGCAGGAAGGGCCGCCCGCCCCCGTGGTAATGCTCCCAGGCGTTCTCGCCGTCCAGGATCACGGCGACGGTGCCCACTTCCCCGCCGGTCGCCGCGGTGAAGCGCCGGCCCGCCTCGCGCACGCGCTCGACGAAGTCGGTGGCGGCCGCCTCGGGATCCCAGGACTGGTATTGAAACCCGACGCGATCCGACAGCGCGTGATCGCGGAAGAACGCGACCGGGCCATCCGCGCCCATGCGGTACGGGCGATACAGCAGTTCGGGACGTTCGGCGTGCCCGTAGCCGTCCCGCGTCAGCGGCACGTCGAGCGAACGCGACAGGATGTCCTCGTCGGTCGCCAGCCAGCGCAGGCCGGCCTCACCCATCAGCGCCACGGCCTCGTCCGACACGGATCCTTCCGAGGGCCAGAGGCCCTGCGGCCGGCGGCCGAACACCGCCTCGTGAAACGCGACGGCGCGATCGATCTGCGCCCGCGCGTCTTCGGGGCGGACGAACCGCCGCGCCGGCGTCGCCGCGCCCGGGTGGGCCCGCAGGTGCACGTCCGAGTCGCACAGCAGCGGCAGGATCGGATGGTAAAAGGGCGAGGTCGACAACTCCACCTGCCCGCGATCGCTCGCCGCCTTGTAGGCGGGAACGACCTGGCGGAGCAACTCGAGCTCGACCTCCCGCAGCGCCGCCTTGTCGGCCTCGGTGAAGTCGCGTCCCTTCTCGACCAGGGCCCGCAGTCGAGCGTCGCCTGCGAGCCGATCGGGATCCATCCACGTGAGCTTGTGCCAGACCTGCAGGTCGCGAAGCTCGTCCACCGCAAACGGCTCGCGCCGCTCGCGCAGGGCGTGCAGCTCCCCATAGCGGGGATAGGGCCCGATCATCCGGCCGTACGGCGCATGGAACCCGTTGGCCACGACCCACCGCGCCTCGTCTCCGGTCAGGGCCGCGGCCGGCTTGAGCCCCAGCTCGAGGTGGCGGTCGCGCGCGCGGCCGTCGGCAAACGCCTGCACCTGGACGACGAGCGACGGCACCATGTTGAAGGTGGCGCGGACCCGCGGAAACGCCTCGAGCATCGCCACCATGCCCCAGTAGTCCTTGATGGCGTGCAGGCGCACCCACGGCAGGATGTGCTCGCCGGTGGCCCGATCCACGTAAAAGGGCTGGTGCATGTGCCAGAGCAGCGCGAGCTTCACCATGGGCGATAATGGAGGCGCCACATGCGCACCCTCGACCGGTACATCATCCGGGAGATCCTCCCGCCGTTCGTGATCGCGCTGGTCGTGTTCACCTTCATCCTGATTATCCCCTTCATCATCGACCTGGCCGAACAGATGATCGCGAAGGGCGTGCCGTGGGTGACCATCCTCAGGCTGACGGGGTACTTATTGCCGTCGGCCCTCGCGCTGACCATCCCGATGGCGCTGCTGATCGGGATCCTGGTGGCGTTCGGCCGCCTCTCGGGCGACCGTGAAGTGGTGGTGATGCTGGCCTGCGGCGTCAGCCCCTACCGCCTGCTGCAGCCGGTGCTGGTGCTCGCGGTGATCGGCTGGGGCCTCAGTTCATGGGTCCTGCTCAAGGCGCTGCCCGACGCGAACCAGGCGTCGCGCGAGATCATGAACGAGATCGTGATGGACCGCGCCGAAGGCGAGGTCCGGCCGCGGGTCTTCTTCGAGGACTTCCCCAACATCGTGCTCTACGTGCGCGACGTGCCGCCGGGCAGCGGCGGCTGGGAAGACGTGCTGGCCGCCGACACCTCGAACCCCGCGCAGCCGATCATCTTCCTGGCGCGCCGCGGCCGCATGGTGGTCGATCGCGAGGCGAAGACCATCCGGATGGTGCTCGAGGACGGCACCCGGCACACCACCCGGCTCGACGATCCGACGGCCTACGAGGTGCTGCGCTTCGACAGCACGATCGTGGCGCTCAACCCGGAGACGGTGTTCCCCGCCGTCGGTCCGGCGCGCGGCGAGCGCGAGCTGGGCATCGAGGAGCTGAACGCGCGGATCGCGGAGCAGCGCGCGGCGGGCCTCTCGCCGCACAACGCAATCATGGAGCTGCACAAGAAGTTCTCGATCCCGGTGGCCTGCTTCGTGTTCGCCGTCCTCGGCTTCGCGCTCGGCGCCAGCCACCGGAAAGACGGCAAGCTGGCGAGCTTCGTGCTGGGCATCGCCGTGATCTTCATCTACTACGTGATCATGTTCACGGCCCAGGCGCTCACCAAGGGCGGCTGGGTGGCGGCCTGGCTCTCGATGTGGCTGCCGAACATCTTCCTGGGCGCCGCCGGCATCGCCCTGCTCGTCTCGCGCTCACGGTCGGCGGATCAGCCGATCCGGATCTGGCTGCCGGCGTGGTTCTCGCGGGCGCCCGCGTCCGGCGCCGCGCCCGCCGGCGCGTCCGGGCCGGCGCCGCGGCTGTCGCCGGGACGGCCGGGCGGCCGTCCCGCGATCGTGATCCGCGTGCCGCAATTCGAGCTGCCCCGCCCGAACCTGCTCGACCTGTATGTGATGAAGCAGTACCTCCGCATCCTCGGCATGACGATCGTCGGCATGCTGGGGCTGTTCTACATCTCGACCTTCATCGACTTGTCGGACAAGTGGTTCAAGGGCCAGACCACGCTCGCCCAGCTGCTCGAGTACCTCGCGTGGTCGACGCCGCAGTTCCTCGCCTACGTGATCGCGCTGGCCGTCCTGCTCGCCGCGCTCGTGACGATTGGCCTGCTGACGAAGAACAGCGAGCTCATCGTGATGCGCGCCTGCGGCATCAGCCTGTATCGCACGGCGCTGCCGCTGGTGGCGATTGCCGCGGCGGCCAGCGCCCTGCTGTTCGGCATGGAAGAGCGCGTGCTGGCGGCGTCGAACCGCCAGGCCCAGCGCCTCCGCCACATCATCCGCACGGGATCGCCGCAGACCTTCGACCTGATCAACCGCAAGTGGCTGGTCGGGCGCGGTGGCGAGGTCTATCACTACCAGTTCTACGATCAGCGCGCGCGCGAGCTGAACGGCTTGTCCGTCTTCACCTACGACGCCAACGCGCACACGGTGACCGACCGGTTGTACGCGCAGCGGGCCATCTACGTGCCGGACCCGGCCGCGGCCTCGGGGACCTGGCGGCTCGAACAGGGATGGGCGCGCAAGTTCGGCGACCAGGCCGGCGTGACCGCGTTCGAACGGTTCGCGTCGCGGACCGCGGCGCTCGAGTCCGCCGACTCCTTCGTGACCGAAGCGCCGGCGCCCGATCGGATGACGTACGGCCAGTTGCGGCACTACATCGACGAGCTCCGCGCCAGCGGCTACGACGTGCTCGAGAACGAGGTCGGGCTGTATCGTAAGGTGGCGTTCCCGTTCGTGACGCTGGTCATGACGCTGATCGCGGTGCCGTTCGCCGTCAGCACCGGCCGCCGCGGCGCCATGTACGGCATCGGCATCGGCATCGCCCTCGCGCTTGTCTACTGGACGATGATCAGCGTGTTCGCGGCGTTCGGGGCGGCGGGGTCGATCGACCCGATGCTGGCGGCGTGGGCGCCCAATCTCGTCTTCGGCGCCGCCGCCGCGTTCCTGTTGTTGACGGTGCGCACGTGATCTCGCCGCCGCTGCACCAGGGCTCCGCCATCCGCTCCGTCGCGGCCGGGGTGTGCCTGATCTCGTCGCTGGTCGTCCTGCCGGCCGGGTTCATCCAGATGGTGCGCGCGCTCGAAGCCGGCGGCTACGCCACCGGCGGCGTCACCTTCGCGCTGTGGTGGCTCGGCGCCGGCGGCGGCCTGCTCGGCATGGGCATCGCGCTGCTCATCTGGGAGTTGAGCGTGCGCTACGACATCAGGCACTGAGCTGATCTCGAGCATCACCGTACGAATCCGACGTTTGAGATCGTGATCGTCCCCGTCGCGCCCGGGAGGCTGTTCAGCGTGTCGACGACGAAGAGCAGCGAGTCGACCTTGTCGAGCGGCGGCGCCGGGGACGAGGGGACGCCGATCGGCTGAAAGTCCTGCAGCCGCAGATCGATCGTTCGCGGTTCCGTGTCGGCGTAGAACGTCCTCCCCCATCGCTCGGTCCCCGAGCCCGCGCGCAGCTGGCAGCGGACGCGGATCGGCCGCTCCGACGCCGCCGTGAACCGCACGCGATCGAAGGCGGCGAGCCCCGCGGTAATCGGGATCCGCATGGCGGCAAACTGGCCGTGCGCGGCGCCCGGCGACAGGGCAAACGTCCACAACACGGGGGGATCGCCCGCCAGCGCTCGCGACTGCGGGTCGCGGGCGACCACCGTACTGAGATCCCCGCGTCCCGCCTCGGCCGCGGCGTCCGAGGCGCGCGCCGGGATGCGCGACCGCGGCAGTTGGTCGGCCGCCGCGGTCGGCGTCTCGAGGCCGACGTAAATCGGATTCGACACGATCCACGGCACCGGCGGCGTCCCGGGCGTCGCCGGCATGTAGAACTCGAGGCGGTAGGTGCCGGGCTCGACGCGGACGCCGATGTCGAGATCGCGCGCGGTCACCGGCATCGCGGTACCGTCGTGGAACAGGACGAGCCTTCCGCCCGGCGGCCCGCTGACTCGCGCCCGCACCGACGAGTCGCCGGCGGACAGCTCCCCTCCCATTCGCACGACACGCGTCCCGCTCCAGCCCACGAAGTCCAGTCCGCCCGGGGTGCCCTGCCCGTCGATCACGGTGTAGACGCGGCCCTGTCTGATCGCATCGAGCAGGTGTGGCGCATCGATCGCGGCGTTGCCCGTCAGCGGCCCCTCGAGCACGACATGGTTTGAGAACGTGCGGAACGTCGATTCGTAGCTGGGTAGCGGCACGTGGATCGCCGACTGATCGGGGTCGGCGTCCGAGCGGAGTCCGAGCCGCGCGTGTGCGTCGGCGCCGGCCAGCGCGATCACGCGCCTGGTGCGCGTGGCCTCGTCCCAGCGCGCCAGCACCGCGTCGGGCCGGTCGAGCAGTGCCGCGATCGTCTCGGGCGGGCGGATCGGCAGGGTCAGCAGCGATCGCAGCAGCGTCGTCCAGGCTTCGTCGCGCCACTCGCTGTCGGCGTTGATCCACTCGAGGCCGTCGAAGTCCGACGCCCAGGCCTGCCAGCGCAGGGACGGCCGCGGTGAGCCCGGGTGCGCGGCCACGCCGAAGCCGCCCAGGCGATGGACATCTTCGATCACGTCCTCCGGCGTGCCCGCGAGCGGATAGGGTGCAGCCGGCAATCCGAGCGCCAGGTAGTGACCGCTGGTCGTGCTCAGCTCCACGGCATCGATCGTCAGGACGCCGTGCAGGTACGCGGGCGGATCGGGCGGCCTGGTGCCGTCACCATGATCGGTCAGGATGATGAACTGCAGCCCCGCCCGCGCGGCGGCGGCCGCGATGGCGTCGACCGTGCCGCTGCCGTCGGAACGCTTCGAGTGAATGTGAAAGGCGCCGCGGGCGACGTCGTCGCCGCCCGGGTGCGACAACGTGCCGTTCTGAATCGCCGAAGACGGCAGGAGCCCGATCGCGGCGACCACGACGATTGCGGCCGCAGCGCCGGCCACCTTGACGAACCGAGGGCTTCGCAAGGTCATCAGATCATGTCCGAGGGTGG
>MELE01000026.1 GCA_001768615.1 Acidobacteria bacterium RIFCSPLOWO2_12_FULL_67_14b
TCCCGGATTCAGCCAGGCAACCCAGGGGATGCGCGTCGGTGGGCTGAGACGAGCGATCATTCCGCCAAACCTCGCCTACGGATCGAACCCGCCGGCGGGCAGCGGCATTCCGCCGAATGCGACACTGGTGTTCGAAATCGAGTTGCTGGGTGTTCAATAGAATCGCGCCGGGGATCCACAGCGGTCCTGGGGATCCACAGCGGATCTAAAGATCCGCTCTACCTGTCGCCGTAGCGCGGAACTTTAGTTCCGCGAAACCCTAACGCGGGAATCGCCCCAACGCGACGAGCAGTTCCAGCCGCGCCTGGCGCACGGCGTCTTCGGCGAGCGCGGCCACGGCTTCCTGGTCGCGCGCCGCGCGCTGCGCGTCGATCACCTCGATGTTGGTCGTCGAGCCGGCGTCGAACGCGATGATCGTGATCTTCAGCACTTCATTCGCGGTCTGCGCCGATTGCCGCGCGCTGGCCAGCGCCCGCTCCAGGTAGGCCACCGCCTCGCGGGCCGTGCGCACTTCCGATCGCGCCTGAATCTGCAGCTGATCGAGCGACAGGGCCGAGGACTGTAGCGCTGACTCGCGCAGCCGACGCACCGCGCGGCGCTCGCCGGCGTCGTAGATCGGCTGGCTCAGGTTGATCGTGAAGCGCCAGGTCCGCGACGGCGCGAAGACGCCGGCGGGCGTGACGAGCTGCGGATCGAACGAGACGCCGGCAGTCGGCCACCAGTCCTTGCTGCTGTCGTCGACGACGCGCTGGTTGGCGTCGCGCGCGGCCGTGAAGAGCCGCACGTCGGGCCGGCCCGGCAGCCACTGCGCCTCGCCGCTCTCCGGCGGCACCTCGAAGGCGGGCTCGCCGGTGACGTCCACCGGCCCGTTCGCGGCCAGCAGCACGCCGAGCGACTCCTGCGCGCGGCGAACGCTGAGCAGGAGCGCGTCGATCCGGGCCTGCGTCCCTTCCAGCACCTGCGCCGAGCGCAACTCGTTCAGCCGGCTGCCGACGCCGCCCTCGCGCCGACGCCGGTTGTAGTCGAACTGCCCGCGCGCCGTTTCGAGCGCGGTCGTAGCGACCTCGACCTGCCGCTTCTGCGCAATCACTTCGAGATAGGCGAACGCCGTCGCCACGGCGATCTGGCGGCGGGTGTCGGCTTCCGACAGCCGCGCGACCTCGACCTGGTCCATGGCCTGCGTGCGCGCCGCCCACTGCGCGGCGGCAAGCACCGGCGCCGACGCCGAGATGGCAATCAGCGACTGGTTCCGCGGCTGCACGGTCTGGCCGCCGAACGAGATGCCGGTATCGCGTGTCACGTTGGTCACCGCCGCGCCGACGCGAGGCAGCGCCGCGGCCCGCACCTGCTGCAGGATCGCCTCCGACCGCAGGATGTTGGTCGAGGCCAGCGCGATGGTCGGGTTCTTCTCCAGCGCCCGGGCGATGGCTTCGTCGAAGGTCACGGTCTCGATCGTTCGGAGGGCGGGGGCTTCAGCCCCCGCCATGCGGGGTGGTGTCTGAGCAGACACCGGCGTCGCCAGAAAGAGTGCGAGCACGACGGCACCTGCAGCGGGGGCTGAAGCCCCCGTTCTCCGAACGTCGCCATCCGGATCGTCGTGGGCATGACGGCCCTTGCCCGGCGCGATCGACCGAATCACCACGTACAGCACCGGGATGAAGATGATCGACAGGAACGTCGACGCCAGCATGCCGCCCGCCACCGCCGTGCCGACGGAGTTGCGCGCGGCCGCGCCGGCACCGGTCGCCAGCGCCAGCGGCAACACGCCCAGGATGAACGCGAACGAGGTCATCAGGATCGGCCGCAGGCGGATGCGCGCCGACTCGAGGGCCGCCTCGACGATCGACAGCCCGCGCCCGCGCAGCTGTTCGGCAAACTCGACGATCAGGATCGAGTTCTTCGCGGCCAGGCCGACCAGCAGGACCAGGCCCACCTGGCAGAACACGTCGTTGCTGAACCCGCGCACCAGCTGCGCCGACAGCGCGCCGAACACCGCGAGCGGCACGCCCAGCAGGATGATGAACGGCAGCACCCACGATTCGTACTGCGCCGCCAGCACCAGGTAGACCAGGATCACGCTCAACGCGAAGATGTAGCCGGCCTGCGTGCCCGACCGCTGTTCCTCGAGCGACTGCCCCGCCCAGGCGAAGGCGAAGCCCGGCGGCAGCGACGAGCCCGCCAGCTCTTCCATCGCCTGCAGCGCCTGGCCCGAGCTCTGGCCCGGCGCCGGGTTGCCGGTGATTTCGGCCGACCGGAACAGGTTGAAGTGGCTGATCACCTGCGGCGCCGTGGTCTCGCGCAGCCGCACGACGCTGTCGAGCGGGATCATGTCGCCGCTGGCCGCGCGGGCGTAGAGCTGCTTCAGGCTGGTCGGGCTCGACCGGAACCGCTCGTCCGCCTGCACGTAGACGCGATAGGCGCGGTTGTTGAAGTCGAAATCGTTCACGTACTGCGACCCGAGGAACACCTGCAGCGCGTCGGTCACTTCACGGAGCGGCAGCCCCAGGCTGCGCGCCTTGTCGCGGTCGATGTCGACGATCAGCTGCGGATCGTCGGCGCGGAAGCTGCTGAACAGCCCCTGCACCCTGCCGCCCTGGTTGCCCTGCCCGATCAACCCGAACGTCGCGGCGGCCAGGCCGCTGACGTCGGCCGCGCCCGTCTGATCGAGCAGCTCGAACTGGAAGCCGCCGAACGTGGACAACCCCTGGATCGCCGGCGGCGGGAAGGCCACGACGATGGCGCCGGGGATGCCGAACAGCGGACCGCGCAGCCGGTTGATCACCGCGTCGAGCGACTGGTCGGCGCCCTGCCGCTCGTCGTAGCCCTTCAGCCGCACGAAGATCATCCCGTTGTTGGGCGCCGCGCCCGCGAAGCTGAAGCCCATGACCGCGAACGCCGCGGCCACGTCCTTGTCGGCATAGATGATCTGCTCGGCCTGCTTGGCGATGTTGGTCGAATACTCCAGCGACGCGCCGGCCGGGGCCTGCACGATGCACATGAAGTAGCCCTCGTCTTCCACCGGCACGAACGACGACGGCACCAGGGTGAAAATGGTCCACGTCGCCCACAGCCCGCCCGCGAACAGCAGGATCACCGCGTAGCGCAGCCGCAGCGCGCCGCGCACCGTGCGGACATACAGGTTCGTGGTCGCGTCCACCCCGCGGTTGAAGATCGAGAAGAACACGCCGTGGGTGTGGCTCTCCTTGTCGAGCAGCAGCGCCGACAACGCCGGGGTCAGCGTCACGGCGTTGAACACCGACAGCACCACGGCGAACGCGATTGTCAGCGAGAACTGCTGATAGAGCCGGCCGGTCACGCCGGGGAAGAACGCGACCGGCACGAACACGGCGACCAGCACGATGCCGATCACGACGACCGCGCCGAACACCTCGCGCATGGCATCCACGGCGGCGCGCCGCGCCGGCTTCTTGAACTCGCGCATGTGCCGCTCGATGTTCTCGATCACCACGATCGCATCGTCGACGACGATGCCGGTGGCGAGCACGATGCCGAAGAGGGTCAGCGTGTTGATCGAAAAGCCAAACAGCTTGATGAACGCGAACGTGCCGACGAGCGACACCGGGATGGTGACCGCCGGGATGATCGTGCTGCGCCAGTTCTGCAGGAACAGGAACATCACGAGGATCACGAGGCCGATCGCTTCGGCGAGCGTCTTGAGCACTTCGACGATCGACTCGCGGACGACCACGACGTTGTCGAAGGCCACCTGCCATTCGAGGCCGGGCGGAAAACTCTTCTGCAGGCGCGTCAGCTCCGCGGTGACGCCCTGGAACACGTCGATGGCGTTGGCCGACGGCAGCAGCGTGATGCCGACGCCCTGCGCTTCCAGTCCGAGGAACCGCAGGTTCGACGAATAAGTTTCGGCGCCCAGCTCGACGCGGCCCACGTCCTTGACCCGCACCAGCGCGCCGTCCTTCCCCGCCTTGACCACGACATCCTCGAACTGCGCCGCCTCCGACAGGCGGCCCATGGCGCGCACGCTCAGCGTGTACATCTGGGCACTGGACGAGGGCGCATCGCCGAGCGCGCCGGCGGCCACCTGCACGTTCTGCTCGCGCAGCGCGCCGAGCACGTCGGCCGCCGTGAGGTTGCGGCCGGCGAGCTTGCCCGGATCCAGCCACAGCCGCATGGCGAACTTGCGCTCGCCGAAGACGATCACGTCGCCGACGCCCTTCACCCGCTTGATCGCGTCCCGGAGGTAGAGGTCGATGTAGTTGCTGATGAACTGGCTCGTATAGCGGTTGTCTTTCGAGAAGAACCCGATGCCGCCCATGAAGCCGGTGGTGACCTTGGTCACCGTGATGCCATTGGTACGGACCTCTGCCGGCATGCGGCCAAGCGCGGAGTTCACGCGGTTCTGCACGTCGACGGCCGCCAGGTCCTGGTCGCGATCGATGTCGAAGGTCACCGTGATGGTGGCAAACCCGCTGTTGGTGCTGGACGAGGTGATGTAGGTCATGCCCTCGACGCCGTTGATGGCCTGCTCGAGCGGCGTCGTGACGGCGCTCTCCACCGTCTGCGCGTTGGCGCCGGTGTAGAACGCCGACACGGTCACCGCCGGCGGCGCCAGGCTCGGATAGCGCGCGATCGGCAGCGTCGGAATCGACACCGCCCCCGCGAGGATGATCAACAGCGAGCAGACCGTCGAGAGGACGGGCCGCCGAATGAAGACGTCTGCCATCATGACTATGACGCCTTCTTGGGTGCCGGCGCCGGCGGCGCCGGCTGCACGGGCGCGCCGTCGCCGATCTTCTGCAGGCCCGACACGATCAGCTGCTCGCCGGGCGCCAGTCCGCTCTTCACCACGTAGTTGTTGCCGATGATCTCGCCCAGCTCCACCGGCTTCTGCTTGGCGACCAGGCCCGGACCGCCCTTCTCCGCGACGAACGCGAAGTACTGGCCGTTGATCCGCACCACGCCGGTCACCGGGATGGTGAGGCCCGGCGTGTCCGACCACACGACCCGCGCGCGCACGAACTGATCGGCGCGGAACTGGCCCCGGCCCTCGACCAGCGGCGCCTTGGCCAGCACGGTCTGCGTCTCGTCGACGTTGGGCGAGATGAACGAGATCCGGTTGGTGGCGATGACCTGCCCGCGATCGTCGATCAGCCGGACCGGCAGCCCCACCCGGAGGCCCGGCGCCTGCTGCACCGGCACGTTGATGTAGATCTCGAGCACGTCGTTCTCGTCGATCGTCGTCAGCACCGTGCTCTTGGTCACGCGGTCGCCGACGCGCACCTGGATGTCGCCGACGACGCCGGCGCTGGGTGCGGTCACGCGGTAGTACGCGAGCATGCTGCGCTGCTGCTTGATCTGCTCGTCGAGCGCCTTGATCTGCGCCTCGGTGGTGCGGACCTGCGTTTCGTACTGCTCGACCTCGCGTTCGCTCACGGCGCCGGCCTTGAGCAGCGTCCGGTTGCGCTGCACCTGCTGCTGCGCGAAGGCCAGCTCGGCCTCGCGCATCGGCCGCATCGACTGCAGCGAGGCGAGCGCCGCCTGATCGGGCGCCGAGTCGATCTCGAACAGCAGCGCGCCTTGGGAGACACGCTCACCCGATCGCACCGCGATGCGGGTGAGGTGTCCCTCGGCCTGCGGCTGGATCGTGCTCGATCGCCGAGACTTGAGCGAGGCCACGAACTCGCTCGTTTGTTCGACCGGCGCGTTGGCCAGCGTGATCATCTCCACCGGCATCGGCGGCATGCCGCCTCCCGGTGGACCGCCCGGCCGGCCGCCCTCCGGCCCGCCGCCGCCACAGCCCGCGAGCGCCATGGACGAAAGTAAAGCGAATGTAACGGCCACGCGTTCGAGGTGAGAAGCGGTCGACATGTGCAGACTCATGGCGTGATGGGAATCCAGGGACACGTAGAAAAAGCGAACCTCTACTATACGCCCAAGTCACAGAAGCTGGCAATCGCCTGGGCAGGCCACAATAGATTTGAGATGCAGGACGTCCTGAGGGGTTTCAGCCGGGCGATGTACAGCAACTGGCTCTGGCACCGGCCGCTCCAGCTGCTGGTCGATGCCGGCGAGGGGTTGCAGCTGGCGCTGGGGACCAAGGTGTTCTCCCCGTCGGTGGTCGCCATCACGCACGGTCACTCCGACCACGTGATGGGCCTGCCCGGCCTGATCGCCTCGAGACGCTTCGGCAAGGGCGCCGTCGACAAGCCGCTCACGATCTACTACCCGGAACACTCGCGCGGCGTGCGGGCGGTGCGCGAGCTGCTCGGAATCGCCTTCGAGGGCGTCGTCTTCCCTCTCACCTGGACGGCCGTGGCGCCCGGCGCCACGCTGCCGCTCGGCAAAACGCGCACGCTGCACGCCTTCGAAGTGCGGCATTCCGCGACCGAACCGGCGCTGGGCTACAAGGTGATCGAGACCCGGCGCCGGCTCAAGCCGGAGTTTGCGGCGCTGCCCCAGGCGGAGATCGAATCCCGCGCGCGCGACGGCCGCCGCGACGACCTGCTCGAAGACGTCGCGCACATCACCTTCGCCCACTCGGGCGATGCCATGCCGATCGACCCCGCGCTCGTCATGGGCGCCGACCTGCTGGTGCACGACGCCACGTTCCTGAGCGAGCCCGATCGCCGCGAACCGATCCACGCGACCACGGAGGAGGCCCTCGACGTGGCGCGGGCCGCGGGCGTCAAGACCCTCGTGCTGTATCATCTGTCGATCCGCTACGACCGCGCCACCGCCCTGCCGGCGCTGCGCGCGCAGCTCGCGCACAGCGGGTTCACCGGCGCCTGCTGGCTGCTTGACGAGAGCGAGCTTATTCACTTGAACGGTGCCTAAGGTGCGTACGGTGCCTGGGGTGCCTAAGGGGTTGGTGCCTACGGTGCGACGCAAGACCAAGAAGACATGAAGCGTTTGACTGGGTGGAAGCGGCTAAGCACCCGGCACCCTTCGGCACCGCCCCTTAGGCACCCCAGGCACCCGTACGCACCAAGGCACCTTTCGAGGTGGCGCGATTCCGTGAGAGAATTTTCAGATCGTGCCCCCCTTGAATCAGCAGGACGTGAAACGCATCGCGGCGCTCGCGCGCCTCGAGCTGACGCCGGACGAGCTCGACCTGTTCACGCGGCAGCTCGGCGACATCCTCACCTACGTCGAACAGATTCGCACGCTCGACACCACCGGCGTGCCGCCGACCTCGCACGTGCTCAATCGTCCGGTCGATCGGAGCGATGAGCCGCAGCCGTCGCTGTCGCGCGCCGACCTGCTGCGCAACGCGCCGGATGCGGCGCCCGAAGCCGGCCTGTTCAAGGTCCCCCGAGTGATCGGATGACCCACCTTCGCCAAGGCTACGGTGGGCAGGGCCGGTCGCTGATCAGACAGCTCGCCGAGGGGGCGACGACGGCCGTCGCGGCCTGCCAGGCGTCGCTCGATCGCATCAGGGCCGTCGAGCCCGCCATCGGCGCCTTCAACATCGTCGTCGCCGAGCGCGCGCTCGATCGCGCGCGGTTGCTCGACCAGGCGCGCGCGAAGGGCGAACCGCTGGGCCCGCTGCACGGCGTGCCGGTGGCGCTCAAAGACAACATGTGCACGGCGGGGGTGCCGACCACCGCCTCGTCGAGAATCCTGCGCGGGTTCATCCCGCCCTATGACGCGACCGTCGTGGAGCGTCTCGACGCCGCCGGCGCCGTGCTGATCGGCAAGACCAATCTCGACGAGTTCGCCATGGGATCGTCGACGGAGAATTCCGCGCTCGGCCCGTCGAAGAACCCGTGGGACACGACGCGCACACCGGGCGGGTCGAGCGGCGGCTCGGCCGCGGCGGTCGCCTCCCGCATGGTGCCGCTCGCCCTGGGATCCGATACCGGCGGATCGATCCGCCAGCCGGCGGCGCTGTGCGGCGTGGTCGGCCTCAAGCCCACCTACGGCCGCGTCTCCCGCTACGGGCTGATGGCCTTTGCGTCCTCGCTGGATCAGATTGGCCCCTTCGCGCAGACCGCGGAAGAGGCCGCCGTGGTGTTCAGCGCGATCGGCGGCCAGGACCCGCGCGACGCCACCTCATCGTCCGAGCCGATGCCGGACCTGCGCGACGCGCTCACCGGGGACGTGACGGGTCTTCGCATCGGCGTGCCGAGGGCGTTTCTCGGCGAGGGCGTCGATGCCGTCGTCTCGTCGGCCTTCGACGCGGCGCTGCAGGTGCTGGCCGCGCGCGGCGCCCGGCTCGTCGACATCGACCTGCCGCACGCCGGCTACGGCATCCCGGTGTATTACCTGATCGCCACGGCCGAAGCCTCGTCCAACCTCGCGCGCTACGACGGCGTCCGCTACGGCCATCGCGCCACGCTCGGCAAGGACGATGGGCTGCTGGAGATGTACGAGCGGACGCGTGATGAAGGGTTCGGCGCGGAGGTCAAGCGGCGCATCATGCTGGGCACCTACGTCCTCAGCGCCGGTTACTACGACGCGTACTACCTGAAGGCGCAGCAGGTGCGCACGCTGCTGCGGCAGGACTACGAGCGCGCGTTCGGCACGGTGGACCTGGTGGCGACGCCGACCACGCCGACGCCGGCGTTCACGCTCGGGGAGAAGACGAGCGATCCGATCCAGATGTACTTGAACGACATCTTCACCGTCAGCGCCAACCTGACGGGCCTGCCGGCGATCAGCGTGCCGTGCGGCTTTTCACCCGGGCGCCTGCCGATCGGGTTCCAGTTGACCGGGCGGATGTTCGACGAGGCGACCTTGCTGCGCACGGCGGATGCCTACCAGCGCGATACCGCGTTCCACGCGGAAGAACCCTCATTGCGCTGACAGGTTCGGCCGGCCGGCGCGCAGCACGTACTTCTGAATCTTCCCCGTCGCCGTCTTCGGCAGCTCCTTGATCGGCGTGAATCCGTGCGGCACCTTGAA
>MELE01000027.1:0-8856 GCA_001768615.1 Acidobacteria bacterium RIFCSPLOWO2_12_FULL_67_14b
CTTCGACACTTCTGCGGATCCACAGCGTGAACAGCGCCGGCAGAATGCCGACGAAGAACACCGCGCGCCAGCCGTAGCGCGGCAGGATCAGGGCGACGACGACGGCGGCGAGGCCGCAGCGGCAATGAGGGCCTTGCGGGCGGCTGGAGAGGCATCATGCCAGAAGGTAAACATATTGAATTTAATTCTGTATGAAGCTAATATTTCAGAATGATCGACGAAATTGATGGCTCAATTCTGGCGATTCTTCAGTACAACGCTCGTACCAGCCAGGCCGAACTTGCGAAAGCCGTCGGCCTGGCCCCTTCCGCCGTCCTGGAGCGGATGAGGAAACTCGAATCGAAGGGCATTATCCGGGACTACGTGGCGTTAATCGACCCCCACGTGGTCGATCGGGGCCTGCTGGCGTTTGTCTCGGTGCGGACGTCGGAGCATGGGCCGGACATGCCCTCGGCGTTCGAGCTCAGCCGGATTCCCGAAGTGCTCGAAGTGCATCACGTGGCCGGCGACGACTGCTACCTGCTGAAGGTCCGCGCCCGGGATGCGGAGCATCTGGGCCAGTTGTTGCGCCAGCAGATTGCGTCGACGCCGAGCGTGATCTCGACGAAGACGACGATCGTGCTCGAGACGGTCAAGGAGGATCCGCGCATCGCGATTCCGAAAGAGAAGACGTTGCGGGAAGACGTCGTGGGCGCTCCGTGACGCTCGCGTGGGTGGCGTTCGTGACGGTGTGCGTGGTGTGGGGCACCACCTATCTCGCGATTCGCGTCGCGCTCGAATCGGTGCCGGTGCTGCTCGTGGCCGGCCTGCGCTGGATGGCGGCGGGCCTGATGCTGTGCGGCGTCGTGCTGGCGAGCGGCCGGCGTCTGCCCGCGCGCCGCCTGTGGGGCCCGCTCATCCTCCTCGGCTTCCTGATGAACATCATCGGCAACGGCTTCGTGGTGTACGCGCAACAGTACGTGCCGAGCGGCCTGACCGCCGTACTGATCGCGATCACGCCGTTCTGGTCGGCGCTGATCGAGCGGCTGCTGCCCAACGGCGAGCGCTTTTCGAAGCAGGCGTTGACCGGCCTCACCATCGGTTTTGCCGGGATCGTCGTCCTGGTGTGGCCCGAGATGACGCGTGGCGGCGCCGGCGGCGCCGCGTTTCTCCTGGGTGTGGTTGCCATCCAGATCGCCTGCATCGGCTGGGTGATCGGCACGTCGTACGCCAAGCGCCACGAGCTGGGCGACGACCCGTTTCCATCGGCGGCGCTGCAGATGGTGTTCAGCGGCATCATGCTGCTGGCGCTGGCGACCGCCCAGGGCGACTGGGCGGCGCTGTCGTTCACGCCGAGGTCGCTCGCGGCGATCGTATACCTCAGCCTGGCCGGCTCGTTCGTGGCGTACTCGGCCTACATCTACGCGATTCAACACTTGCCGCTGTCGACGGTGTCGCTTTACGCCTACATCAACCCGATCATCGCCGTGGCGCTCGGCACGGCGCTGCTGGGCGAGCCGCTCTCCACGCGCATCGCGCTCGCGGCGGGGCTGGTGCTCGCCGGTACTTGGATTGTTGGGCGCAGGTAGCAGCGGGCGCATTGCCGATCGTCAAACGATCGATTTAGCGACTGTTTGGTGATTGTCGAATGCGCGATTGCGTGAATGGATTGACGAATTCGGCAATCGACAATTGCAAATCGTCCATAGAATCGCCAATCAGCCAATCACCAATCACGAAACAATCGGCAATCAGTCAATCGTCAATCGTCAATGCCACCCTCACCCCCGCCCTTTGTAGAGAACCCTGCCCAGGCGTTTGTTCCATGCGGTGAAGTCGTCGGGCGAGGGGTCTGCGTTGATCGCGCGGCGGACCTGGTTGATTTTCGCGTCGAGCTCGTCGACCGAGGCGAGGATGAAGGCCTCGATCGTCTTCGGTTCGACCGGTGAGCCGTACTCGCGGGTGCCGTGGTGCGAGGCGACGAGGTGCTCGACCTGCGCGCGCAGGTCCGACGGGAACCCCGAGATGCCGTTCACGGTCTCGCGGACCAGCATCAGGCCGAGGGCGATGTGGCCCACGAGGTTGCCGTCGCGTGTGTAGCTGCCCGTGCCGCCTTCGTAGGCCAGTTCCTGGAGCTTGCCGATGTCGTGCAGCACGACGCCGGCGAGCACCAGGTCCTCATCGGCGCCGTAGGCGCGGGCCACCAGGCGGCCCACCTCGGCCATCTTCGTGATGTGCTCGAGAAACCCGCTACGGTAGGCGTGATGAATCTGCTGGGCCGCGGGCCAGACGCGCAATTGCGCTTCGTTGTCGGCGACGACGCGATTGAGCAGCACGCGGAGGTGATCGTTCTTCACCGCGGCCAAGTGGGCCTGCAGCTCCGCCCACATCTCGTCGACCGGCCGCGGCGCGCTCAGGATGCACTCGTCTTCGCGAAACCCCTGCAGCCGATCCTGATCGGGATTGACGCGGCGAATCGTCGAGAGCACGAGCTGGACCTGCCCGTTGTAGAGGCTGGCCTTGCCCTCGGCGCGCACGAACTCCCCGGACTCGAACTCGGTCTTGAACCGTTCGGCGTCGGTCATGATCTTCGCCGTGGCCTGGCCCGTCGAATCCTGCAGGTTGAGGATGATGAACTCGCTGCCGCTGCGGCCCGCCCGCAGTTCCTTGTACGTGCAGAGAAAGAATCCCCAGCCCGCATCATCGACCGCGAGCCCGGCGAGGCGGGGCAGGCGGGTCATTCCGCGTCGCCGAGCGCGAAGGTCATGGTTCCGGCGGCGATGATGCGGCTGCCGACCCGGGCGTAGCCGTTCAGCACCCCCATGCGGCTGCGCAGCCGCTTGACCCTGGCTTCCACCTCGACCACATCGCCCGGATGCACCGAGCCGCGCAGGCGGACCCGCTCGATGCCCATGAAGAAGATCAACCGGTCCTTGTTCTCGGGCTTCGCGAGAATGAGGATGGCGCCCACCTGCGCGATGGCCTCGATCAGCACCGTGGGCGGAAGGGCCGGGCGTCCGTCGGGGCCCGGGGCCGACAGCAGGCGCTCGCTCCGGGTCACGTTCTTGATCCCGACAATCCGCTTGTCGACATCGAACTCGGTGATGCGATCCACGAGAAGAAACGGGTAGCGGTGCGGCAAAATGCGCTCGATCGCCGCGTAATCAAACGGAACAGCAAACTCCATGAAGATCAGAATTATACTTCGCCCCTTGGAGGCCCTCATGCGCAAGACCCTGGTCGTGGCACTGCTCGTCCTTGCACCCTTCGGCTCCGCCGGCACGGCCCTCGCACAGAACAGAGCGGCGACGTTCGACGATGCGCTGAACGTGAAGGCGGTGGGGGCGGCCACGATTTCGCCGGACGGGAGCCAGGTGCTGTACACGGTGCGCCAGTGGGAGGCCGAGAAGGACCGGATGGAGGCGCGGACGCGCATCTGGAAGGTCGCCACCGACGGCAAGTCGCCGGCGCGGCAGATCACCTTCGGCGAGAAGGGCGACAGCCAGCCGCAATGGTCGCCCGACGGCAAGTTCATCAGCTTCATCTCGAACCGCGGCGCCGGCGAAGACGTCAAGGCGCAGATCTACGTGATGCAGGCCGACGGCGGCGAGGCCTGGAAGCTGACCGACGCGAAGGAAAACGTCTCGGCCTACTCGTGGGCGCCGGATGGCGCGCGCATCGCGTACGTGGCCACCGACCCGCGCAGCCCCGAGGACGAGGCCGACATCAAGAAGCGCGACGACGAGCGGGTGTTCGAGGGAGACTTCCGCTACGCGCACGTGTGGGTGGTGGAGGTGGGGACGAAGCAGTCCACGCGCATCACCCAGGGCAAGGACTACACGGTCGGCGGCGCGCCCTCGTGGTCGCCCGACAGCTCCCGCTTCGTGTTCGGCGGCGGCGTGACGCCGATGCTGCGCGACAACCGCCGCGACATCTATTTGGCGGACGTGGCCGCGACGCGCGTGGAGAAGATCAGCACGAACTTCGGCAACGACGCGTCGCCGAAGTGGTCGCCGGACGGCAAGTCGATCGCGTGGACGCTCGAGCCCTACAACGGCGCGCCGATTCCCGATGGCACGGCGCCGAGCGTGGTGCTGCAGTCGCGCCTGGTGCTCTACGACGTGGCGGCGAAGACGATCAAGGACGTGTCGTCACCCGCGTTCGACACCGATGCCGGCAATCCGGTGTGGACGGCGGAAGGCAACCGCGTGATGTTCGTGGCCGGCAAGCGCGCCTACACCGAGGCCTTTGCCTACGACCTGACGTCGGGCCGCTACACGCAGTTGAGCGCGAAGCGCACGCTGCAGGGCCCGACGGCGAGCAAGGACGGCCGCACCATCGCGGTGACGATGGACGCGCCGGATGCGGCGGCGGAGGTGTTCGTCACCGATCCGGCGTTCGCCAGCTTCCGCAGGCTGACGAACACCAACCCCCAGTTCGCGCAACTCTCGCTGGGCGCCACCGAAGTGGTGGCGTGGAAGAGCACCGACGGCGCGGAGGTGGAGGGCGTGCTGCTCAAGCCGGTGGGGTTCGAGGCGGGCAAGAGGTATCCGACGCTGGTCGTAGCGCACGGCGGCCCGGCGGGCGCGTACGTGAACGGCAACCGGCTGGGCGGGCTCGAGGGCGGTCAGGTCTGGGCCGGCAAGGGCTGGGCGGTGTTCTATCCCAACCCGCGCGGCAGCACGAACTACGGCGAGAAGGCGCTCAAGGCCAACGTCAACGACTGGGGTGGCGGCGACTTCAAGGACATCATGTCCGGCGTCGACGCGCTGGTGGCGCGCGGCATCGCCGACCCCGACAAGCTGGCGCACATCGGCTGGAGCTACGGCGGCTACATGACGGCGTGGGTGATCACGCAGACCAGCCGCTTCAAGGCGGCGATGGTCGGCGCGGGCCTGACGAACATGTGGAGCATGTACGGGACCAACGACATCCCGAGCGTGCTGATTGCGTACTTCGGCGGCATTCCGAACAAGGAGACGCTGCCGCTCTACCTGGATCGATCGGCGATGACGCACGTGGACAAGGTGACGACGCCGACGCTGATCCTGCACGGGGCCAACGACGAGCGGGTGCCGATCGGGCAGGCGATGGAGTTGTATCGCGCGCTGAAGGACCGGGGCAAGCCGACCGAGCTGGTGTTCTACCCGCGCGAGGGCCACGGGATTTCCGAGTTCTACCATCAGAAGGACCGCCTGCAGCGGATCTACGACTGGGTGACGAAACACACGCTAGGCAGTTCGGCACCCAAGACCACGGCCCAATAGCTGTTTGTGATTCTCGAGGTGAGGGCTCACGCGGAGAGGTGTCCTCCCGGCGTTCGACGGAGGTGCGCCCGCCGAGAGGCATCGCCGGCGTGAGCGTCCGACTGAGCCGATGACAAGTGGCCCATCGTCAAATCGACCTGAGGCTAGACGCGGCGAGTTGCGGTTTTGGCGTCCATAGCCTAGACGCACAATGCGCCGAAGGAGATTTGAGTGCGCCGAGACGAGAGCTCACGCCGGGAGGCACCTCTCCGCGTAACCCCACACCACACGCCGCGATGGAACAAGGCCCACTGAGGACGACGAACATCTGGCTGCAAATCTATCAGCTTGCTCGAGCTCGGTGTCGGTATCGGCTCACACGCAACGAGGGGGCTGATTTCAGCAAAAAGCGTTGGGATGCGCTCATGAAGCGCACCGTAATCTTCCCGCTTTTTCTGAAATCACCCCCTCGTTGCGTACGGTTCGCCTCGCACGACAACCGGCACGCCCGGAGGCGAAGCGCGGAGAGGTGCCTCCCGGCGTGAGCGTTCGAGCGAGCCGAGGCCGGCAGCACCGTCAAATGGAGCGGAGGCCACACGCGCCGAGTTGCGGGTGTAGACGTCCATAGGCCAAGAGTTCAATGTGCCGAGCGACATTTGACCGGCGAGACGAGAGCGAACGCCGGGAGGCACCTCTCCGCGTAACCCCACCCCACACGCCGATCGCGGCGAACGCCGGCGATACCGCTCCGCGTGAGGCCCAATGCGCACGGTGAGGCGGCGCGGAACGCCGCCGCGAACGCCATCTTGTTAGAATGATCCCTTCACCATGACTGAACCCGCGCCGCATGGCGCCGCCAGCAGTTTGGTTTCGGATGCCGAGCTGCTGGCCATTCTGGCGGAGCTCGGCCGGGAGGTCACCTCGGTGCTCGACCTCGACGAGCTGCTGCGGAAGATCCCCAACCTCATCTCGCGGCTGACGTCGTTCACGGTTTTCTCCGTGTATCTCCTGCACGAGGAGCGCGAGGAGCTGAGCATCGCCTACGCGGTGGGCTACCCCGACGAAATCGTCAAGCACTTCACGCTCCAGGTCGGCCAGGGCGTGGTCGGGACCGCCATCGCCGAGCAACGGCCGATCGTCCTGAACGACGTGGATGCCGATCCGCGGTATCTCGCCGTGGTGCCGGGCGCCAAGTCGCAGCTGGCGGTGCCGCTCCGCCATCAGGGCAAGGTGATCGGCGCGCTGAACCTGCTGAGCGACCGGCTGGCCGCCTTCACCGAACGCGACGAGTGGATCCTCCGCCAGTTCGGCGCGCACGTGGCGCAGGCCATCGTCACCGCCCGGCTCTTCGAGTCGGAGCGCGAGTACGCCGACATGCTCGAGATGATGGCCGAGATCGGGCACGAAATGAGCGCCATTCTCGATCTCGACGAGCTGCTGACGCGCCTGGCCCACCTGCTGAAGCGGGTGATCGACTACCGCATTTTCGGCATCGCGCTGCTCGACGAGGAGTCGCAGACGCTCGAGATGAAGGTGGCGATCAAGTACGGCGACGACGCGAAGGCCATGGATCCGGTGAAGCTCGGCGAGGGCCTCGTCGGCTACGCCGCGCTCCACAAGGAAGTGGTGCTGGTGGCCGACGTGCGCAAGGACCCGCGTTACATCAGCGCCGTCGAGGGCGTGCGGTCGGAGCTGGTCGTGCCGCTGCTGCTGAAGGACCGCTGCATCGGCGTCTTCGACCTCGAAAGCCCCGAGCTGGGCGCGTTCACCAAGAAGCACGCCGAGCTGCTGACGCTGATGGCGTCGCAGGCGGCGGTGGCGATCGAGAACGCGCGGTTGTACGAGTCGATCCGCGCCAACGAAGCGCGGTTCGAAAAGGAGCTGCGGTTCGCGCAGCGGGTGCAGATGGCGCTGCTGCCGCAGGAGCTGCCCAAGCGCCTGCGCGGCGTCGACGTGTCGTGGCATTTCGATCCGGCGCGCGAGCTCGGCGGCGACCTGTGCGACTTCCTCGCGCCCGAGCCGAACACGCTGGTGGTCGCGGTCGGGGACGTGTCCGGCAAGGGCGTCCCCGCGGCGCTCTATTCGGCGGCGATCGGCGAGATGATCCGCGGCCGCACCTTCCGCCGGCGGCTCGAGAAGGAGCGCAGCACGCCGGCGACGGTGCTGGCGGGCATGAACCGCATCCTCCACGAGCGCAACCTGGAGGAGTACTACTGCACGCTCTGCTACGCGATGTTCGAGTTCAAGAAGCAGACGGTGACGTTCGCCAACTCGGGCCTGCCCTACCCGGTGCGCTGCTCGGCCGGGACGGCGGCGCAGATCGACATGCCGGGCGTGCCGCTCGGCTCGTTCGGCAGTTCCACCTACGACGAGGTGGTGGTGCCGCTCGCGCCCGGCGACGTGTTCGTGCTGTGCTCGGACGGCATCTTCGAGGCGTTCGACGAGGCCGGCCAGGAATTCGGCGCCCCGCGCGTGATCGACGTGATCGAGCGCAACTGCCAGAAGACCGCGAAAGAGATCGTCGGCGAGATCTTCGGCGCCGTTCAGCTGTTCTGCGGCGACGCCGAGCAGTCAGACGACCGGACGGTGGTCGTCGTCAAGATCAACCCATAAGGTCAGGTCGCGGTGCGCGGAGAGATACCCACCCGCCCGGCGTTCGCTCGAACGAGGCGTGGCAGGCAGCCCGTGAGCCGAGAGACAAATGGAGCGGAAGCTACGCCGGCGCCGCGCGTGTCGTGATGCGGCTTTGCGGCTGGACTAATGCGCGTGCTCGTGGCCGTGGTCGTCGACGTGCGTCGCGGCGGTCAGGTAGATGGCGCCCAGCGTGAGGAAGATGAACGCCTGCAGCGGTCCGACGATCAACCCCAGGAACTGGATCGGCACCGGCACGACGAACGGCACGATGCTGGCAAGGATCAGCACCACGAGGTGCTCGCCGAAGATGTTGCCGAACAGGCGCAGCGTGAGCGAGAGCACGCGCGAGACGTGGCTGATGATCTCGATGATGAAGATCATCGGCGCCAGCGCGATCGGCACGCCCGGCATCACCGCGAAGTGCTTGATGTACGACAGGATGCCGTGGGCGCGGACGCCCTGGTAGTGATAGTAGAGCCACAGCGAGATCGCGCACGCGAACGGCACGTTGATGTTGCTCGTCGGCGACCCCAGCCCCGGGATCTGCCCCATCAGGTTGCCGATCAGGATGAAGACGAACAGCGTGCCCAGCAGCGGCAGGAACTGCCGGCCCTTCGGCCCCATGTTGTCTTCGAGCACGCCGACGAGGAACGAAACGAGGTCCTCGAGGACGATCTGGAGCGTGCCCGGCCGGTCGACGCTCAGCCGCGAGCGGATGGCCAGGCCGATGAAGAGGATGAAGAGCGTGATGAGCCCGACATAGACCATATGGTCGGGGATCTCGGCGTGAATCCCGAGGCTCGCGATCAGGGCGTTGATGATCGCGACGAGGGGGGATGGATGTTCGATCGCTTCCACAGCCCGGACATTGTACTAGATTTCACAAGGGCTGGGAGGCTTGAGGCTTGAGGCTTGAGGCTTGAGGCTTGAGGCTTGAGGCTTGAGGCTTGAGGCTTGAGGCTTGAGGCTTGAGGCTTGAGGCTTGAGGCTTGAGACT
>MELE01000027.1:8875-29514 GCA_001768615.1 Acidobacteria bacterium RIFCSPLOWO2_12_FULL_67_14b
TCTCGCGGATGTGCAGCCCGAACGACCGGCCGCCGATGAGCGCCACCTCTTCGACCTCGCCGCGCACGCGGACCCGGGCGTTCTTGCCGGGCAGCCGGCTGTTGTCGGAAATCACCAGCATCTCGCCCGACCCGTCGCTGACGCGGTAGACCTTGAACGGCACCATCGGGATGCCCCACGAGGTGGTCACGACGCCTTCAACGGTGACCGTCTTGTCGGCGAACTTTCCAGGGTTGGTCTGCACCTCGGAAATCGACCGCGAGCCCATCGACGCGCAGGCGCCACTCATGGCCACCGCCGCGATCATCAATCCCAAGACGAACTTCTTCATGGCGTTCCTCACGATCGTTCCTCCCGAAGGTTCCTTACGGGGGTTCCTCACGAGGGCTCGGAAAAGTAGGTCGCGAACGGCTCGTGAAGATTGCGGCCGGGAAGCGGCGATGCCAGCGCCTGCCTGAATATTCGCCCCCCGGGTGACCCGTCGCGACCTACCCTTGACATATCAAGGGTCGTGCCAGTCAATTTTCCGTGGAATTTGGCGGGTTTGTCACCCGATCAATACACCCCGAGGTAGCGATCCATCTCCCAAGGGGACACGTGGCGGATGTAGTCGGCCCACTCTTCGCGCTTGGCTTCGAGGAAGTGATTGAAGATGTGCTCGCCCAGCGTCTCCCTCACGAGCGCATCCTTCTCGAACTCATCCAGCGCCTCGCTGAGGTTGGCCGGCAGGTCGTCGATTCGCAGGTGCCGGCGCTCGCGGTGGCTCATCTTGTAGATGTTCTTGTTGACCGGCGGGCCGGGGTCGACGGCGTGCTCGATACCGTCGAGGCCCGCGCGCAGCATCACCGCCAGCGCCAGGTACGGATTGCACGACGGATCGGGCATGCGCAGCTCGATGCGCGTGGCGGTGCCGCGCGCCGCGGGCACGCGCACGAGCGGGCTGCGGTTCTTCTCTGACCACGCGATCGCCGTCGGCGCCTCGAACCCGGGGACCAGGCGCTTGTAGGAATTCACGAGCGGGTTCGTGATCGCACAGAACCCCTTTGCGTGCTGCAGCAACCCTCCAACGTAGTGCATGCACGTCTGGCTCAGTTGGATCTCGTTGTCGGCGTCGAAGAAGGCGTTCTTGCCGCCGGCATAGAGGGACTGGTGCGTGTGCATGCCCGATCCGTTGACGCCGAAGATCGGCTTCGGCATGAACGTGGCGTGCAGGTTGTTGCGCAGCGCCACGTTCTTGACGATGAACCGGCACGTGCTCACGTTATCCGCCGTCGTCAGCACATCGTCGTAGTGGAAGTCGACTTCGTGCTGGCCCGGCGCGACCTCGTGGTGCGCGGCCTCGACGTGAATGCCCATCTGTTCGAGGGCGACGACGATTTCGCGGCGGACGTCCTCGCCGAGATCGATCGGGGCGAGGTCGAAGTAGCTGGCGCGATCGTGGGTCTCGGTGGTGGCGCGGCCGTCGCGGCGGAGGAAGAGGAAGAACTCGGTTTCGGGGCCGGCCATCATCCGGAACCCGCGGTCGGCGGCAAGCGCGATCACGTTCTTGAGCGTGGTCCGCGGGCAGCCGGCAAAGGGGCTGCCGTCCGGGTTGGCGATGTCGCAGATCAGGCGGCCGACGCGGGCGCCGCTGGCGTCGGTCCAGGGGAACACCTGGAAGGTCGCCAGGTCGGGACGCAGGTACATGTCCGACTCTTCGATGCGGACGAAGCCTTCGATGGAGGATCCGTCGAACATGATGTTGCCGTCGAGGGCATCCGAGAACTGGCGGTCGGGGACCTCGACGTTCTTGATCACGCCGAGAATGTCGGTGAACTGCAGGCGCAGGAACCTGACGCGCTCGCGTTCGGCGCGTTCGAGGATCGCCGCTTTTTCGCCCCCGGCTTTTGGCATCCCCGGGATTGTATCGGTTGTGGGGGCAAACCTTTAGGTTTGCCCAATCGTCAGACCCTGTTGTGAGGAGATTTCCCCTATGAAGAACCTGAAGTTTGGCGTGTTTTGCCTCGCCCTGGCCGTGGCGGTCGCCGCCGCCGTTTCGGGCCTGGCTGCCCAGGATCGCTTTGAATTCCGCACGCCCGAGGGTCAGACCCGCGGGAACCTGATGATGCTGGATGGCCGCGGCAGCCAGCTGGGCGTCCAGGTCAGCGACATCGACCCCTCGACTTCACTCGGGGCAGGCGCCAATGGCGGCGCCGGCGTGAAGGTGGACGAGGTCAACGACGACAGCCCCGCGGACAAGGCCGGGCTCAAGGCCGGTGACGTGGTGGTCGAGTTCGACGGGGAACGGGTCCGCAGCGCGCGGCAGTTCACGCGGCTGGTCCAGGAGACGCCGGAAGGTCGTACCGTGAAGATCGCGGTGCTGAGGAGCGGGCAGCGCCAGGTGCTGGACGCCACGCCCGAAGCCCGGTCGTTCACCTGGAACATGAACATCGACGGCGATCGGATCCGCCGCGACATCGAGCGCGGCCTGCGCGACGGCCTGCGCGACCTGCCGCGGCGGTTCGAGTTTCGGATGGATCCCGGCGGGGTGATGCGGCTGCCGTCGCGCGGACGCCTCGGCGTGACCGTGGATTCGCTGTCGCCGCAGCTGGCGGAGTTCTTCGGCGTCAAGGAAGGCGCGCTGGTGTCGAGCGTGACGCAGGGGTCGGCGGCGGAGAAGGCGGGCATCAAGGCCGGCGACGTGATCACGTCGGTAAACGGCGATGCCGTTCGCGACGCCGACGACCTGATCCGCGAGCTCGGCGACGCCGGCGGCACCGAGGTGGCGATTGGGATCGTGCGGGACAAGAAAGCGTCGACGGTGAAGGCGGTGATCGACAAACCTAAAGGTTTGTCGCCACCTATGTCGCCACGCTCACGCCCCGGCGTCCGGCTTTAGCCCCAGCAGCAGCGTGACCTGTTCGGTGAGGGCGGTGGCCTCGATGGGCTTGGTGAGGTAGACGTTTGCCCCGAGGTGCATCGCCCGCAGTTCGGTGGCGGACTGATCGCCTCCCGTCACCACGACCACGGGGATCTTCGATTCGCCATCGGCGCCCTTGAGGCGTTCGAGCACCTCGAAGCCGTCGACGTTGGGCATCCAGAGGTCGAGCACGAGCAGGTCCACCTGCTCGCGCTCGATGGCCGCCAGCGCCTCGGCGCCGTCTCTCGCCTGCAGCACACGGTGGCCGCTGCGCGTCAACGACGCCGTCAGCACGCCGCGCAGGTCCGCATCGTCTTCGGCCACGAGCACGGTGGCGCCGCCACGGCCGGCCAGCGCAAGGCCGACCTCGCGCAACAGGCGTTCGGGCCCTTCGCCTTTCATGATCACGGCCACATCAGCCGGCAGGCGCCCACCCTCGCCGGGTTCGGCCAACGCCGTCATCACGATCACGGGGATGCGGGCGAGGGCGTCTTCCTGGCGGAGCTTCTCGATGAAGGTCCAGCCGTCGAGCCCGGGCATCAACAGGTCGACGGTGATGACGTCGGGCTTCGACGTGCGGGCGACGTGCAGCGCCGACGCGCCGTCGCGGGCGTCGAGCACCACGTACCCGGCATGCGCCAACTGCTTGCGCAACACGCCGCGGAAGTCGTCGTCGTCGTCGACAATCAGGACGCGGCGCACCGCGAGCCTGGCGGACCCGTCCTTGTTGGCGACGACCGGCGCCACCGTGGCGGCGGCTTCAGCCGACGCCACCGGCAGGGTGAACGAGAACCGCGTGCCCTTGTTGAGCTCGCTGTCCACGGTGATGCGGCCGCCGTGCTGTTCGACCAGCGCCTTCGTGATGGCCAGGCCCAGCCCGGTGCCGCCCTTCTTCCGGGAGGACGAGCTGTCAACCTGCTGGAATTTCCCGAACAGGCGGCCGATGTTGGCCGGCGCGATGCCTTCCCCCTGATCGGCCACCGAAAGCATGACCATGGTGTCGGTGCCGGTGGCGGACACGCTGACCGTCGAGCCGGCCGGCGCGAACTTCACGGCGTTCGACAGCAGGTTGACGAGCGCCTGGACAATGCGGTCCGGGTCGACCATCACCGGCTTGAGGCTGGCCGGCAGCCTGACGTCCAGCGACACGCCGACGGCGCGCGCCGGGCCCTCGACGACCTGCACCGACTGCCGCACGATCTCGGCGACCTGGCACGGCTTCCGTTGCAGCGTGATGTTGCCCGACTCGATCTTGGCGACATCGAGAATGTCGTTGATGATCCGGACCAGCCGCTCGCAGTTGTTCAACGCCACCTGCAACAGCTGCCGGTGCTCGGCGTCGGGCACCGACTCCGGCACGTCGAGCACGAGCTGGACCGACCCGCGGATCGACGTGAGCGGCGTCCGCAGCTCGTGGCTGACAATCGAGACGAACTCGTTCTTCATTCGATCGACTTCGCGCAGCCGCGCGATGTCCTGGAACGCCACCACCGCGCCGGCGATGTGGCCCAGCTCGTTGCGCAGTGGCGCGCCGCTGGCGAGGATGGGGAACACCCGGCCGTCGGGATGATGGATCTCGAGCTCGTCGTTCTGGACGGTCTCGCCCCTGAGCGCGCACGCCGCAATCCATTTCTCGGGAGGAATCAGGCTGCCGTCCTTGGCGACGTGCTTGAAACGGCTCCAGTAGTTCTTGCGCAGCTCCTTGGTCTTCGGCTCGATGCCGAAGACATCCGTGGCCGCCTTGTTGCGCAGGCGCACGCTGCCGTCGACGTTGAAGATCATCAGCGCCGCCGGCGCGGTTTCGAGCGTGGCCAGCAAGTCGGCGTGCGCGGCCTCGACCCGCCGGCGTGATTCGGACGTGACCCGCGCCATCTCGCGCGATTCGCCGAGCGCGGTCGCCAGCTCGCGCTCGCGGCTCTGCACGCCCTGCGCCATCTTCGCGAAGGAATTGAAGAGCACGCCGATCTCATCCTGGCGCAGCGTCTGATGGGCGGCGGCGAAGTCGCCCTTGCCGATCCGTTCGGCCGAGTCGGTCAGCTGCCTCAGCGGATCGAGCAACCATCGCTTGGACCCGAGCAGCAACAGGACGACCACGAGGATGTTCAGCGCTGCCACGGCTGCGATCCCGGTCGAGAAAGCCGTCCGCTGGTCCGCCGTGTCGTCCATGGCCTGTCGCACCAGGCTGCGCTCGTTGGCGTCGAACACCACGAGCAGCTCTCTGATGGCGGCGAACTTCGCCTCGCTGTCGCGCAGCAGCAGCTCGCCCTGGGCCACCGACGGGAACCCGGTCGGCGCCGGCGCCGCGTCCCAGACGCCGGTCCACGACGCGACGATGGAGCGGATCTTCGCCAGCCGATCCAGTTGTTCGGGATTGGTGACCAGCGAATTGAGCCGGCCCATCGATCCGGTGTAGATCCGGCGATCTTCCTCGCGCTGCGATGCCATCTGGGCCGCGCCCGTCAACTCAAACGCCAGCTGATGGTCCTTCATTTCGACGAGCGCACGCCACATGATCCCGTGCAGGTTGAGCTCGTCCGTCACGCGCTGCTGGGTCAGATCCAGCCGCGTCCCCTCCTCGTAGGAATAGAGAACGACGGCAATGCGCACGACCGACAGGATGATCAGCAGCCAGAGCGCGCCAAACACCTTCGCGCGTATGGTCACGGAGTTGTGGCGGCCGCGACGATGTCCAACACCTGCTGTCCGAGCTGGAGCGCATCGAACGGCTTGGTGACGTATCCAGCGGCGCCCAGGCTGAGGCCGCGCTGGATTTCAGCTTCCTGCGATTTTGCGGTGAGAAAGATCACGGGAATGTAGGCCGTGACGGGGTCGGACTTGAGCTGGCGGCAGGTTTCGGGACCGTCGAGCTCGGGCATCATCCAGTCGAGGAGGACCACTTGCGGTGGCGCCTCCCGGATGGCCGCGAGGGCTTCCCGGCCGTTACTGACGACACGCACGGTGAAGCCGGCCCGCTTGAGCGCGAGACGCGCCACGAGCTGAATGTCGGGGTCGTCTTCCGCGAGGACGACGGTGAGGCTCATTCGCGCATTACCCAACACGGCCCGGGCGGCACTACAATGCCGCCCTCCTGGCATCCCCTTCGATTGGCGCATCGGCGGCGGGGGCCACCGACACCGGGAAGGCCAGCGTGGCCAGTTGGGCCGCGAAGATCGTGGCCAGCGCCACGCAGGCCTCGTCGGCGTTCTGGCCCGCCCGCAACTCGGCCGACAGAACGCCGAGCGGCCCCGTGGGCCCGCACATGGAAATCGCCAGGGCCGAGGGCGTGGAACCGCCGGCCGGGCTCACGCGCGCCGAGTTCTCTCGAAACGCGGCGGCCGTGAGGTTTGCGCTTTCACGGGCGATGGTGCCGATGCGCGCGACCATGCGGGGATCGAATCCGTAGGTGGCCACGGGCGAGAGCTTTGAGCCGTCGTTCGAGGCCACCCAGACGATGACCCCGGACGCCCCGAGCACATCCGCAACGCGGGCGAGCGTGCCGGTGAGCGCGCCGAAATCGGAGAGGGCCGAGAGGTCGGCGCAGATCTCGCCGACGTCTCTGAGGGCGGTCACGGGCACGGCGGGTGCAACAGGTGCAACAGGTGCAGCATGTGCAACGGGTGCCGCGGGTTCGTCCTTGAGCGGAAGGTCTTCCGATTTCTTGAGGCGGCCCGCCAGCTCATGGCGCCACTGGGTCGGATCGACGGCGGCGGCCGGCGCGGCGCCGGGCACCATCGCCAGCGCGATGATCAGCCACAGGGCGATTGCGCCGAGGGCCAGGCCCGCCTGCTCGCGGCGGAGACCCGCGGCGCGCTGGTCGTGATCGCGCCTCACGGTGTTCCGGGCGCCGGTGACCTGGCCGGCCGCTGCGATCAGCAGATCGCGCACCTCGGTGAAGATCACGTCGCCGGCGAGCAGCGGCTCGCCGCGATCGGCGTAAGTCCGCGCGCGCTTCTCGGCGGCGGTCAGCTGATCGATGCCGTCGAGCGAGTCGGCCACTGAGCCGCCGATGGCGGCCAGCGCGGCGTCGAGGGCGAGCAGGCGCACGCGGATGGCATCGAGCAGGGTCGCTGAGCGCGCCGCCCAGAAAGGCAGTCCCTGGCCCGGCGCGACGTAGGCGTGAAGGGTGGCCTTGAGATCCGCGAGGGCCGACAAGGCTTCTTCGGCAAAGCGATCGGCGGCCGCGCGGTTCAGTTGCGCGCTCTCGAGGGCCTGCTCGTCCTGCAGCGCGCGATAGCCGAGCCCGGCCGTGACCAGCAACCCGAACACGACCAATCCGATGCGGACGGACTTCCTCATGGACGAGGACAGAATAGCAGAACTGACAGGCTAGAAAGTCGGCAGGTAGGGCGTGAGCCACTGGGCGATGATCGTGAAGCGGTTGGTGAAGATCAGGACGCCGATGACGATCATCAGGAGGCCCGACACGATCTCGATGGCGTGGTAGTAGCGGCGGATCTTCTTGAAGGCGACGAAGAACTGGTTGATGGCCAGCGCCGTGAGCAGGAACGGGATGGCGAGGCCGAGCGAGTAGACCGACAGGAGCAGGATGCCCTGGCCGACCGAGTCCTGCTGGGCCGCGACCAGCAGGATGGCCGAGAGGATCGGGCCGATGCACGGTGTCCAGCCGAACGCGAACGAGATGCCGACCACCATGGCGCCCAGCATGCCCGCGGGCTTGGCGTTGGTCTGCACGCGCTTTTCCTGCAGCAGGAAGCCGATCTTGAAGACCCCCATGGTGTGCAGGCCGAAGATAATCAGCAGCACGCCGGCGATCTTGCCGAAGAGGGTGAGGCGTTCCATCAGGAACTGGCCGAGGAACGTGGCCGAGGCGCCGAGCGAGACGAAGACGAGCGAGAAGCCAAGGATGAAGAACAGGGACGTGATGAGGACCTGGCGCTTCGCCGCCGCGCTCATGCCGAGGTCGCCGGCCACGGCGCCGCCGCCGGCCACCGCGCCGGCGCCGCGCATCTCTTCCAGCGAGACGCCGGAGATGAACGACAGATAGCCGGGGATGAGGGGGAGCACGCAGGGCGAGATGAAGCTCAACACCCCCGCCACGAACGCGCCGAGCAGCGAAACGTTTTCCATAGTTACAGACGGGCTCCGGGCTCCGGGCTCCTGGCTCCTGGCTCCTGGCTCCGAGCCGAAAGCTGAAAGCTGAAAGCCGAAAGCTGTTACTCCGATGCGCGCGAAATCTCTTCCGTTACGAGCCGCAGCGGAATCACGGTCGAAATCGCCTGCTGCTCCATTTGCACGTTGTGGCCCTTCACGGGCGGGAGGTCCTGGAACATCGTGTCCCACTTCCACCGCTCCATCGGGTTGCTGGCCTTCAGCCAGTGCTCGGCGCTGACGGGCCGGTTGAACACCTGCGCGGTGATGGTCGCGTACTCGGGCCGGCTCCCTTCGACTCGCCCTCCGGGCTCGCTCAGGGCAGGGCGGAGCGAGGCGGCCACGTCGGCGCGGACCTGATCCGCCGTGGTGTAGGTGTAGGGCAGGCCCAGCGCCGCCGCCACGCTCGTCAGGATCTGCCAGTCTTCCACGGCTTCGCCCGGCGCGTTGACGGCCTTCGACGCCGCCTGCACGTGGCCCTGGTCGTTGGTGTAGATCGCGTCCTTCTCGACCCACGCCGCGCCCGGAAGCACGACATCGGCGATCTTCGACAGATCGGTCTGCAGCACGCCCTGGTAAATCAGCACGGGCAGGCGGCCGCTCTTCTTCGCGTCGATCAGCCAGCCCAAGTCGCCCATCGATCCATCGGGCCCCGGGTCGACGACGTAGAGGACGGCGACGCGGTCCTGATCGATGGCGCTTCGCAGGCTCGACAGGTCCGGCTCGGCGTCGAGGCTGCCGTTCACGGCGAGGCCGAGGTCGCGCGCGCCGTTCACGTTCGGCGCATCGGTGGCCGGCACGCGGAACTTCGTCTGCTTCGGCTGCTGTTTCTCGGTGCGCCGCCAGGCGACGTGCACGTGCGCCGCGCCGCCCTCGCCCTTCAGGTCCTCGGCCAGGCGCTTGAGCAGGAACATCTCCTCGAGGGCGGCGTGGGCGGAGGCGAGCATCCGCACCGACGCGGGATCCTTGCGGCCGGCCGCGTTCAGCAGGTCGCGCGCGCGCATCAGCGCGTCCTTCCACGTGCCCACCTGCTGCACGCCGTCCTTGGTCAGGATGGCGGGCTTCTTCAGCCGATCGTCGCCTTCGACCCACAGGTACTGGAAGCGGCCGATGTCGCACATCCAGAAGTCGTTCACGGCCGGGTTGTAGCGCGGCGTGACGCGCGCCAGCCGCGAGCCCTTCGCCCATTCCGGCTTGGCCTTGAGCCACGCCGTGGTGCTGCAGCCCTTCGAGCAGAGCGTGCACGTGGTGTCGACGGCGTGGGGGTTGTCCCACGGGCGCGAGCGGAAGCGGTACTGCTTGGTGGTGATGGCGCCGACCGGGCAGACGTCCATCAGGTTGCCCGAGAGCAGCGAGTGGACGCCTTGCTCGTTGAAGGTCGCGACCTCGCTGCCGTTGCCGCGATTGATGGTGCCGATCTGCGCGTCGCCGTCCACCTCCGACATGAAGCGGATGCACCGCGTGCACAGGATGCAGCGGTTGCGGTTGAGCATCAGCGTCGGCCCGAAGTCGACGTCGGCCTTCACGCCCTCGCCGTCGAACGTGCGCCGCGTGAAGTCCATGCGGCTGGCGTCGTTGCCGAACGCATAGGAGAAATCCTGCAGCGGGCATTCACCGCCCTTGTCGCACACCGGGCAGTCGAGCGGGTGGTTGATCAGCAGGAACTCGAACACGCCCTTGCGGCCTTCGACGGCCTCGGGGTGGCGCGTGTGCACGACCATGCCTTCGGCCACCGGCGTCGAACACGACGTCTGCAGCTTGGGCATCTTGTCGATCTTGACCAGGCAGACGCGGCACGACGCGTCGATGCCGAGGCCGGGGTGGAAGCAGTAATACGGGACCTGGATGCCGGCCTCAATGGCGGCCTTGAGGACCGAGGTGCCCTTGGGTACGGACAACTGGCGGCCATCAATGGTCAGCGTGACGTTTTCCATGACCTTGGAATGATATCTCACCGGGCTCCGGGCTCCGGGCTCCGGAAGAAACACTACGGTTCCCGGAGCCCGGTTCCCGGAGCCCGGTTCCTACCGTTTCTCGATAATCGCAACGGCGCCGCCGTCCTGGTTGGGCTCGACCGATCGAACGGCGCCGGCCAGCGGGAAGCGCCGCTCGACCGAGGCTTCGGTGACCGGCACGAGGTGCTCGGCGGTCCTGCCGTCGGCGTAGGTCACCGTCACCAGGACCGGCACGTCGAAGACCTCGCCGATCTGCTCGAAGCGCACGATCAATTCCTGGCCCTCGACCGACGAGGCGAACCGCATCCGGGGAATCATCGAGTCGTAAATCCATTGCTCGAAGAAGCGCTCGAGCTTGCGCCCGCTTTCGGCCTCCATGGCCCTGCGCAGGTCGTCGGTGCCGGCCTTCTTGAAGCGGTTCTCGGCGTAGAACCGGCGCAGGCCCTTGAAGAACGCCTCGTCGCCGACCAGGCCGCGGAGCATGTGCAGCACCGCCGCACCCTTGTTGTAGACCAGCGCGCGGAACACGCGTGTCTCACCCTTGATGTGTCCGAGGCGGTAGCCCAGGTGCACGGGGCCCTGATCGGAGTCTTCGATCGACCAGCGCCGGAACTGCCTGAGGATGTCGCGGAAGACCCCTTCGCCGCGGCGATCGCGCGCGAAGAGCGCCGCGAAGTACTGCGCGAAGCCCTCGCTCAGCCACTGCTCGTGGTAGTTCTTCCACCCCACCGCCTGGCCGAACCACTGGTGCGCCAGCTCGTGCGCCATGAAGAACTCGGGGAAGCCCTGGAACGCCGCCGGATCGTTGCGCCAGTTGAACGCCGTCACCGGCGGCGGGTTGTTGATCATCGCGAAATACCCCGGCGCGTGGCCGCCCGGCACTTCGTCTTCCACCATCGCGACGGTGATGGCGTCGTAGGGGACGTCGCCGATCAGTCCCGAGTAGAGGCGGATGATGTCCGCGGCGATCCCGACCGAGTCGCGCGCCCTGGATTCCTGCCGCCGGTTGGCATCGACGATCAGCCGGACGGTGTTGCGCGCGCCGACGCCGGGAATGGCCGCCGCCAGCGCCGCCGCCTTGCTGATCTGCTGCGCGAGCGTGGCGGCGCCACGCAGGTCCATCTTCGGCACCGGCGGAGGCACGATGTCGAGCGCGACCGTGGCGGCGTCGACCCGGATCATCTTCGACACCACGATCCCGAGGTAGCGGATCGGCTGCGGCGCGTTGAACGTGTAGGTCAGGCGGGGGCCGGCCTTCGCGTCCGTAGTCGATACCGGGGCGAGTGACGGGGAATCGGCGTCGGGCACGCCGGATCCGACGACGGCGTACTCGGACGGCACGGTCACGCGCATGCGCGCGGTGGCGTAGTCGGTGACCTGCGCCTGCGGGTACCAGTAGTTCCGGTTGCTGAACAGCCACTTCGGCTCCGACGGCATGAAGAGCGTCTCGTCGGGCTGCGAGGTCCGCTGTTCTGCCGCCGACAAACCCGAAGGTTTGTCGCCACCTAGAGGTGTGTCGCCACCTATCGAGACCGACTCGTCCTGGATGCGCTGGCGCACCAGGCGTCCGGCGTAGGCGATGGTCAGCGTCAGGGGGAAGTCGCGCGCCACCGGGGTCGGCAGGTTCACCAGCACGCTGTTCTGGTTGCGCACGCGAAGGAACAGCAACCGGCCGAACTCGTCGCTCATCACCGAGGTGACGTTGAGGCTCTCGGCGATGCGCAGGGTCAGCACGCCCAGCGCGTGCGCGGTCACGCGCACCTTCAGGCGCGTGCGGCCTTCCATCCAGTCGCGCTCCGGATAGAACGCGGCATCGACGTCGTAGTCGAGCACGTCGTAGTCGACCAGGTCGTCTTCGTCGTAGAAGCGCCCGCGGCTGACCAGCTTCTGCTCGGACGCGTAGGCGGAGATGTTGCGCTTGCGCGATCGCTGGAACAGCGCGACGTCTTCCGCCTCGCCGCTCGACCGCGCGAAGGTGAGCTGATCGAACCGGCGGGTGCGGACCTCGGCGACGAAGTCGCCGGGCTGCGGCAGCAGCGACCAGACATCGCGGCTCAGGTCGCTCAGATCGAGGTTGAACGACTTGGGGACGCCTTCCTCGAACACCGACAGGCCGCGGCGGAACGCGCGCGGGTCCATGGCGACCGGCTCGAGCATGTGGCCGGCGACGTGCTGCTCGAACTCGAAGGGGTTGATGCGGACGAACGCGGCGGTGAAGGGGGTTTCGAGCGATTCGGTTCCGGCGAAGAGCCGCAACTGCCCGCGCTCTTCCTTCGGCGCCGGCTGGAACAGCATGGTGCCGTCGCCGACAATCGCCATGGCGGTGACGCCTTCCGGCGTTTCGGCCACGAACACGTCGCCGGCCGGCACGCGCAGCTCGAAGTCCACCGACGTGAGCACGAGGTTGTGCGCGACGAACTGCTTCTCGGCGTGCAGCGAGAGCCGGTGCAGTCCGTCGATCGAGGCGAGGCGATCTTCGGCGAGGATGCGCCACGGCTGCGGCCCGATGTCGTCGCCGCGCGGGCGGCGGATGTCGAGCCGCCACGTGGCAATGCGGCCGCGGGGCCCGGTCTCTTCGAACACCTCGATGACGAGCCGGAAGCCTTCACCGGGCAGCGCGCCCGGCAGCGGCGCGCGATCGCGCTCCTTGACGACGACGCGGGTGATGCCCTGGGGGACCATGGCGTCGAAGAAGTCGAGGGCCTGATCGCGATCGGCGGAGGGCGAGAGCAGCGCCACCCACCGGTTCCGATCCATGGTCGAGATGGCGGTTTCGACGGCCTGCAGAAACGCCTGGACGGAGAGCTCTTCCTCGTCTTGCGCCCGCACGGGCACCTGCCCCGCGAAAGCGGGCGAAGACGTGAAGGCGAGCAAGACAAGGAGATGTCTTACAAACATGTCTATTGCTTGCCGGGCTCCGGGATCCGGGCTCCGGCGACCGGAGAGAATGCGGATCCCGGAGCCCGGAGCCCGGAACCCGACAAATGTCATTAGACCCCGGAGGGACGAATCAGGCTATCGGATTCGTCAACCCGTTCGACTCGCTCCGCTCGCTCAGGGCAGGCCTGCTGAGCACCAGCACGGTGAGGTCGTCGGCCAGCCGTTGGTCCCTGCGATGACGCTCGACCGCGTCAAAAATGGCCCTACCCAAAGTGGCCGCCGCCGACGCCTGGTAGGCGCCGGCGTGCAGCGCGAGCGTCCGCTCGAGGCCCGCCTCGTCGAAGGGTTGGCCGTCAGGGCTTTCGGCTTCGGTAATGCCGTCGCTGTACATCAGCAGCGCGTCGCCGGCGTCGAGCTGGACTTCGCCCGCCTCGTACGTGCTGCCCTCGAACATCCCGAGCGCGACGCCGCCGCTCATCAACCGCTCGATCGATCCATTTTGCCGGCGCAGCAGCGGAGGTGTCTGGCCGGCGTTGACGAAGTCGAGGCGGCCGGTCGCGGGATTGAACGAGGCGAGGAACAACGTGATGAACCGCGACGGCGGCGCGTGCCGCGACACCTGCAGGTTCAGGCGCTTCACCAGATCCGGAAGCGGCATGCCTTCGTCGACGAGCGTGCGGAGAATGGCGAGCAGCAACGCCATCAGCAGCGCCGCCGGGCTGGCCTTGCCGGCGACGTCGCCGAGCGCGACCATCACGGTGCCGTCGGGCTGCGGCAGGATGTCGTAGAAGTCGCCGCCCACGGTGTTGGCCGGCTTGGTGAGGCCGAACGCTTCCACGCCGGGGCCCGACCACGTGCCGTTGGGCAACATCGCCTGCTGGATCTCGCGCGCGACCTCCAGATCGCGCTTGAGCGACAGGCGATCCGCCACCTCGAGCAACACCAGCAGGTTCATCAACAGGAACGCGAACAGCAGCCACACGGTGCCGTCGGCGAACACCGGACCGGGCACGCGGACGTGCACGAAGAACAACGCGACCGGAATCGGCACGCGCAGCAGGCCGAAGCCCCTGAACAACTGCAGCAGGCCGATCACCGAGGTCGCAAGCGCGACGCCGTACATCAGCCGCCGCGCCGGCGACAGGCGCATCGTGAAGGCGAGGAAGAAGCCCTGCGCGTACTTGATGATGCGCTGGTACCACGGCAGGCCGTCGAGCTCCGCGGTATTGATGCCCCGGGCGAAGAACCGGTAGGCCTCCGGCGTCTCGCGCGTAAACAGCTTCCCCAACTCGTCGGAGGTGAGGTCCGCCGTGTAGCGCGACAGAAAGTCCCGCGGGGATGGCATTAACTCTTAACTCTTAACTCTGCACTCTGCACTCTTAACTCTGCACTCTTAACTCGGACGTTATTGAATCACCCCGAGTTCCCGGCCGACCTTGGCAAACATGTCCAGGGCGTACTGCAGATCTTCCCGGGTATGGGTGGCGGCCACGATGGTGCGCAGCCGCGCCTTGTCGCGGGCCACGGTCGGGAAGCCGATGCTCTGGGCAAACACCCCGCGCTCGAACAGCGCGTCCGACATCTTCGCGGCCGTCGCCGCCTGCCCCACGATCACCGGCGTGATGGGGCTTTCGCTGAGGCCGGTGTTGAAGCCGAGCGCCTCGAGCCCCGACTTGAAGAAGCGCGTGTTCTCCCAGAGCCGTTCGATCCACTGCGGCTCGGTTTCGAGCACGTCGAGGGCGGCGAGGCACGCGGCGGTCACGGCCGGCGGATGCGACGTGGAGAACAGGAACGGCCGCGCGCGGTGGTAGAGGAAGTCGATGAGCGTCCGCGATCCGGCGACGTAGCCGCCGAGCACGCCGACGGCCTTCGACAGCGTGCCGACCTGGATGTCGACGCGCCCGTGACACTGGAAATGATCCACGGTGCCGCTGCCGTTCTTCCCGAACACGCCGCTCGCATGCGCATCGTCCACCATCATGATGGCGCCGAACTCTTCAGCGAGCGCGCAGAGGTCGGGGACCGGGCCGAGGTCGCCTTCCATCGAGAACACGCCGTCGGTGATGAGCAGCTTGCGCTGGGCCGGGGGCAGCTCCGCGAGGATCTTGCGCGCCGCGGCCATGTCCTTGTGCGGAAACACCTTGATGGCGGCCCGGCTCAGGCGGCAGCCGTCGATGATGCTCGCGTGATTGAGTTCGTCTGAGACGACCACGTCCTCCTTGGTGAGAACGGCGGCCACGGTGCCGGCGTTGGCGGCAAACCCGCTCTGAAAGACGACCACCGCCTCGACATGCTTGAACGCGGCGAGCCGGCGCTCGAGCTCCATGTGCATCTCCATCGTGCCGGAGATGCTGCGCACGGCGCCCGAGCCGACGCCGTAGGTGCGGACGGCGTCGAGGGCGGCCTGCTTCAACTTCGGATGGGTGGCGAGCCCGAGGTAGTTGTTCGACGAGAGGTTGACGACCGACTTGTGGTCGAAGGTCGCGTGGGCCGCGGGTTCGCCCTCGAGGATGCGGAGCTTGCGATAGAGGCCCTGCTCCTTCAGCGACGCGATTTCGTTGTTGAGGAATGAAAGCGGATCGGCACGCATGGACCCTAGCGTATCGCGTAGAGCGCGTCCCTGTCTTCGAAGGCCTCGACCAGGCGGGCCCCGTGGGACTGCAGCCATGCCTCGACCGCGGCGGCCGCGGCCGGATCCCTGAAAGCGGCCGGGTGAACGACCACGTGGGTGGTGCCCGAGTCGACGAGCGCGCGCCACGACGCCTCGGGATCGAGCCCGACCCTCTGGAAGCGCGCCATCCTGACCTTGTAGTTGGGCGGGAAGCCGCCGCTGTAGCCGTTGGTGATGGGTTTCCAGTGCGCGTGCGAGTAGTAGACGTAGCGGATCTCCCACGCTGCATCGCCGAACGGAAACTCGGTGATGGCGCTGCCATCGGGCAACGAGGCCACGCGGGCGTAGACCGGCGGAGCTGAGGCCGCGGGAAAGACACGAGCCGGCGGGGTGGTTTCGTTCTGGGCCCAAGCGAGGTTCAGCTCCATGGGAGCGGCCGCGCCCTCGGCAAGAATGAGGATGCCGATCATCGCAAGCACGAGCTGGCCCCTGCGCAGGGCAAGCATTCCATACCCCGCGAGCACCGAGAGAAACAGGCCCGCGATCATCGCGTAGCGCGCCGGCACGCGAACGCCGCGGAAGCCGGGGACGTAGTCGTAGAGCACGTTGTAGAGGCCGAACCCCGCCGCATGGGTGTCGCCGGCCCGTGGCTCGGGCCCGAGCGAGAGCCACATGGCAAGCACCGTGGCGATGGCGAAGAAGAACACCGGGGTCCGCGCCACCCGCACGGCCGTGTCGCGCGCGCGCGGCGATGCCGCCAGCAACAACACGCTGGCGATGGCGAATTGAATCAGGAGGCGCTCGGTCGTCCGCGCCCGGATCGGGATGCCGAGGAAGCTGAGGTCGAAGCCGCCGAAGACGACGGCGCTGGCCAAGGCGAGCAATTGCGTGATGACGGCGATGGTGAGGAGGACGATGAGGACGCGACGGGTCATGCTCTCAGTCGGGGTCAGACCCCTCGCGGCATTCCCACTCGGGGTCAGACGCCACAGCGCCAGGAGCGCGAGGATCCACGGCACGAACCCGAGGAACGTCTCGCCCTCGCTGCGCGGATAGAAACGCAGCGCCGTGCCCCAGAGCCGCACGTGCTCCGCGGCCGTTACGTACGACCACACGTTCGCCGAGAAGCGCACGACCTCGCCCGGCGTCCGCTCGAGCCCGAACCGCGCTTGCGCTTCCATGTATGGCAGCAGGAAAGGCAGCGCCAGCAGCACGGTCACCACGGCGGCGCCCGACAGCAAGAGCCATGTCCGCGCGTCCTGCAACTTCCCCGACGTCCACATCCGGTGGATGACGAAGAGCGGCACGAACGGCGCGAAGTAGAGCAGGTAGTAGCCGCACGACCAGTTCTGCATCACGAGCGCCGCGGTGCCCGCCGCGAGTGCTGTCTTCGATCCCGCCTTCGCTCCGCCCAATGCTTCGGAGCTACGGCGGGGCAAGCCGCCAACGACGAAGCGGTTGAGCCCCCAGAGCGCAAACGGCATCCACTGCGAGCTCATCACTTGCAGGTGCGGCACCGAGGCAATGCGATACGGCAGGAAGCCGTAGACCAGCCCGGCCACGAACGCCGCGCGGCGATCGCCGGTGAGATCGAGAGCGAGCAGGTAGGCGCCGAACGCCGACAGCGCGAACGTGGAAATGAACAGCAGGTTGTAGCAGAGGACGATGTTGCCCGTGAGCCAGTAGACGGGCAGGATCTGCAGCGTCTGGCCGAACAGGTGCTCCGAGAACGTCAGCGCGAGCGGCTCGGGATGAAAGATGTTGGCGTTCCAGAACGACTGCCAGTCCATGGCGCCGACGAGCAGCCGCGGCACATGCTCCGCGCCCCAGGCCAGGATCCACATGTTGAGGAGCGAGTCGCCAAGGTCGCCGGGCACGTCGCCGGCCAGGCCGAGCGCGAGCGGCCAGGTCAGGACGACGGCGAGCGCCGTGTAGGCGAGAACCGCCGTCAAGGAACCCGGTCCCTTTGTCACCAGTTTGGGATCTGCGGCCTCACGACAGGAAATCGCGGCTGAACTGCGCAACCTCGTCGTAGATCGCGCCGAGCTCCTTCGGCGTTGCCAGGAACACAATGCGGAAGAAGCCGTCTTCGGGCGCGGTGCCGAATCCCGAGCCGTAGACGCAGAGGATGCCCTTCGACCGCAACAGGCCGAGCACGAAATCGGCGTCGGTCTTGCCCCTGGGCAACTCGACCTTCGGCATCGCGTAGAACGCGCCGCGCGGCGCGACGCACGAGATCCCTGGAATCGCGTTCATGCGCGCGGTTGTGAGCTCCGCCCGCTGGCGCAGCTCGCGGCGGAACGCCACCTGGTGCGAGCGATCGCCGGTGAGCGCCGCGGTCACGGCGTACTGCATCGGTCCCGGGCTGCAAAGGCGGCCGTCGGCCAGCTTCTTGATCGCCGAGAGCGCCGGGTCGAGGCGGGGCGACGCGCCCACGGCCATCCAGCCGGCGCGCCACCCGGGCGCCAGATACGCCTTCGACAGGCTCGAGTAGGAAATGATCGGCGCCTGGTTGTCGAGCGCGGCCATCGGCGGCACCGCGCCGTCGTACGCCAGATCGCCGTACACCTCGTCGGCGAGGATCACGAGGCCGTGCGCGTCGGCCAGCTCGATCAGCGCGCGCCGCGTCGCCTCGGAGTAGACCGCGCCGGTCGGGTTGTTCGGATCGATCACGACCAGCGCCCGCGTCTTCGGCGTGATCACGCTGCGGACGTGATCCAGGTCGGGCATCCACTCGCGCGTGTGATCCGTCCGGTAGTACACCGGCTGCGCGCCGATCTTGGCGAGCACCGCGGTGTAGAGCGGATAGGTCGGTGACGGCACCAGCACCTCTTCGCCCTCGTCGACGATACCGGTGAGGGCGAGCTCGATGCCTTCGGAAGTGCCCGAGGTGATCAGCACGCGATCGGGCGACACGTTCACGCCGCGCGACACGAAATCCGCGGCGGCCGCTTCGCGCGCTTCGACGATCCCTGGCGACGGCGTGTAACCGTTGTGCCCGTCGCGCATCGCCTTCGTCACGGCCTCGATCAGGTGCGGCGGCGTCAGGAACCCGAACTGGTTCGGATCGCCGATGTTCAGGTAGCGGACCTTCATGCCGGTTCGCTCGACCTTCTTCGCTTCCACGACGATGTTGCGGATGGCGTAGGTGAAGCGGTCGACGCGTTTTGCGGTTCGGATTGGAGCGGCGGTGGCTTGCATAACGTCCGATTTTAGTCCCGGGGTGCCATGTAATAGCTACACCCTTACACGGCTTTCGGGGTCTTTCCAAGCTCGTCCATATAATGTAAACTCTTATCCATCAATGCTTTACCTGTTTGGCAAGGAACGTGGATATGAGACTGGCATGCGGCGGTTCCTCCTCGCCATCGCGGTGACGCTCTTCCCGGCAACCGTGCTGGCGCAGGGGACCCCGGAGAACGCGCAGGCAACGTTCCGGTCAGGTGTCGATCTCGTCACGGTGAGCGCCACGGTGCGCGACAACAAGGGGCGACTCGTGAAGGACCTTACCAGACAGGATTTCGAAGTGATCGATCGCGGCGAGCGCCGGGCGATCAGCGAATTCCGCGCGGAACGCGCGCCCCTCAGCCTGGCGATTCTCTTCGATGTGAGCGGCAGTATGGACGTGGCCGCCCGCTCGACCGCCGCCAAGTTTGCGGCCCACCACGTGCTTTCCTGGTTGGATGATGGCCGCGACGAAGCCGGGCTGTTCGCGTTTGACAGCCGGTTGCGCGAGGTGGCCCCGTTCACGGTCGATACGCGTGCCCTAAAGGGTGCGCTGGGGGAGGTCGACCCGTTCGGGGCTACTTCGTTGCACGATGCCATCTCGGAAGCGGCGGCGCGCGTGGCGACACGGCCCGCGGCGCGGCGCGCGGTGGTCGTGCTGACCGACGGCATCGACACAGCGAGCCGGCTGTCGCCGGCCGAAGTGTCGGCGAATGCCGCGGCCATTGACGTGCCGGTCTACATTATCGCGTTGGTGCTGCCGATTGACGATCCCGGCTCGGATCGCGCGACCCCGGGCTCGAAGCGGCAGGCGCCGAGCTCGATCGGCACGATCGAGGACCTGGCGCGCTGGACGGGCGGCGCGCTTTATTACAGCAGCACGTCGGCGTCGGCCCATAAGGCCGCCCGCTCGGTGATCGACGAGCTGCGCCAGCTGTATCTCATCGCGTTCGAACCGGGGGCGGCGCCCGGATGGCACCCGATCGAGATTCGGACGTCGGACAAGGATTTTTTCGTACGAACCCGCGGCGGGTATGTCGCGGGCCCGGGAAGCCGGTAGTCATGGTGACTTGTCATTCGGTGATTGGCTGATTAGTGAAGGAGATGTATATGCGTAACACCCTGTTCCTGGTTGGTGTCTTTGCGGTGTCGCTGAGCGTCGCGCCGGCGTGCGCCACGAAGAAGTTCGTCCGCACCTCGGTCGGCGAAGTGAACGACAAGGTGGGCACGATGGGCAAGTCGCTCGAAGAGACCCAGGAGCGCGTGCGGACCGCCGAAGGCCGCATTGTCGAGGTCGACGCCAAGGCGGCGGCGGCCAACACCGCGGCCGGCGCGGCGCAGCAGACCGCGAACACGGCGACCGGCGCGGCGAGCGTAGCGGCCGAGATCGGCAAGAAGGCCGAGGCCCGCGCGGCCACCGTGGAAGCGGCCACGCGCAAGCTGATCTTCGAGACCGTGCTGAGCGAGGACCGCGGCAAGTTCGCCAACGGCAAGGCCGACCTGCCGGAAGACGCGATGGGCGCGATCGACCAGATGGTGGCGCAGCTCAAGGCGGATCCGAAGGCCGTGTGGGTGGAGATCGAAGGCCACACCGACAACGTCGGCGACGCGCAGTTCAACGAGTCGCTCGGCCTGAAGCGGGCGGAAGCCGTGAAGCGGTATCTCTACGAGAAGCACCAGGTGCCGCTGCACAAGATCAACGTGATCAGCTACGGCGAGGCCAAGCCGGTCGCTCCGAACAACACCCGCGACGGCCGCGCCCAGAACCGCCGCGTCGTGATCAAGGTGTTGGCGTAGGACCAGACGGGCCCGGGGTCGGACGTTGACCCCGGGTCTACAGTTCTGCGCAACTGAACCCGATGCCGCGTGCCTTGAACCGCAACGAGGGGGTGATTTCAGAAAAAGCGGGAAGATTACGGTGCGCTTCATGAGCGCATCCCAACGCTTTTTGCTGAAATCA
>MELE01000027.1:29550-30892 GCA_001768615.1 Acidobacteria bacterium RIFCSPLOWO2_12_FULL_67_14b
TGTAGACCGCCTTGAAGGCGTCTTTGAGGCCGATCTTCTTGCCTTCTTCATACGTGCGGCCGTGGTACGAGATGGGCACCTCGTAGATGCGCGCGCGCATGGCGGCGACCTTCTGCGTGATCTCGGGCTCGATGCCGAAGTCGCGCGACTGCAGGTCCAGTCGATCCGCCACCGTCCTGACCATCACCTTGTAGCAGGTCTCCATGTCGGTGAGGTTCAGATCGCTGAACATGTTCGACAGCGTCGTCAGCAGCTGGTTGCCGATGGAGTGCCAGAAGTAGAGGACGCGATGGCCGCGGGGCGATCCGAGGAACCGCGAACCGTAGACGACGTCGGCTTCGCCTTCGAGGATCGGGCGAATCAGCTGCGGGTACTCACGGGGGTCGTATTCCAGGTCGGCGTCCTGGATGATCACCATGTCGCCGGTAGACTCGCGGATGCCGCGCCACACCGCCGCGCCCTTGCCCTGGTTGTGCGGCTGGAACAGGACGCGGACGCCGTCTTTCCCGTCCAACTCCTCGAGGATGTCCCTCGTCCCGTCCTTCGACCCGTCGTCCACGATCACGAGCTCCTTCTCGACGGGGCCCAGATCGACGGCCAGCACGCGGGCGACGATGGCGCGGATGGTGGCCTGCTCGTTGTAGGCAGGCATGACGACCGACAGCTTCATGGGGCACGGGAAGTGTACCCCATGAAGCCGGGGCCGACGCTACGGAACGACGCGAATGACCTGGCCGCGCAGTTCACCGCCCGGATTCGCGGTGCTGTGCACGTTGATGTAGAGGTTGTTCAGCAGGAGCGCCTGGATGAGGTCGTCCCAGGAGTTGATGCCCTGCGCGGCGCGCACGTTCAGATTCGTCGAGGTCGCCGTGCCGGCGATGGCGAAGTCGTTGGAGATGTTGGCTTGCACGGTGAAATTGATCACCGTCGGGCCGGCAACGCCCACCGCGCCCACGTGAAAATGTCCCGCCGTGGTGCCGGTGGGCATGTTGTACACCTCGACGCGATAGGTGAGGATGCCGGTGACCGTGTCGTAGGTGATCGTCGCCGTTCCGGCCGCGCCGGTCACGACGGGCGGGACCTCGTTCCCACCGTTCAGTGTTGCGGTGAAGCTGATGATCTCGGCCTGCGCCTGCGCGGCGGACACGAGCAGAACAAACAAGCCAGCCATTGCCAGAGAAAGTGCACGTCGCATCTCAGTCACTCCTTTGTCGCCCCAAACATCAATGGCGCAAGCCGAGGGTAAGCAGGATGCACGCCAAGCCCCGCGCCCCGTTTTTCCACGGATCGCGCCTGCCGAGACCGACAACGGCTTACGCTTCCTGAAAGGGGTTACGGGGCG
>MELE01000027.1:30903-31268 GCA_001768615.1 Acidobacteria bacterium RIFCSPLOWO2_12_FULL_67_14b
CGGATCGCGCCTGCCGAGACCGACAACGGCTTACGCTTCCTGAAAGGGGTTACGGGGCGCGTACAGAACCTGACGGGAGGCACCGCTTGTCGGGAGGGCACTCCTTGTCGGGGGGCACTTCTTGTCGTCGAAATACTGCTTGTCCTGGCTCCGGTTGCGGGCATTTGAATTTGACGACAAGGAGTGCCCTCCCGACAAGCGGTTCCCTCCCGACCGGAAGTTCCTCCCGACAAGCGGTGCCTCCCGTCACGTTCCATCCAGGAGTATTCTTTGCTGATGGAACGAAGAGATTTCTTCAAGACCGTCGGCGTGGGGTCGGTTGCGGCCGCCGTTGTGGCCGGCGTCCGGGAAGGTGACGCGCAAGG
>MELE01000027.1:31282-49739 GCA_001768615.1 Acidobacteria bacterium RIFCSPLOWO2_12_FULL_67_14b
AGGGCCGGCCGCGATTGGCCCGGGCGATGTGCCCGTCACGCTGACAATCAACGGGCAGCGGCACCAGCTGCGCGTCGAGCCGCGCGTGACGCTGCTCGATGCCATGCGGACCCGGCTCGACATCACCGGCCCCAAGCGCGTGTGCGACCGCGGCGCCTGCGGGGCCTGCACCGTCATCATCGATGGCCGCACCTACTATTCGTGCTCGATGCTCGCCGTGGAAGCGCAGGGCCGGAACATCCGCACGGTGGAGGGGCTGACGCCCATCGACTCCGCCACCGGCGCCACAAGCCGCGCCGGCGGCGTCGCTCAGGGCAAGCTGCACCCGGTGCAGCAGGCGTTCTGCGACCACGACGGGCTGATGTGCGGGTTCTGCACGCCGGGCTTCGTGATGTCGACGGTGGCGCTGCTCGAGAAGAACCCGAATCCGACCGCCGAACAGGCGAAGAGAGCGCTCGACGGGAATCTCTGTCGATGCGGCACCAATATCGGCGTTCTCAAAGCGGCCTTGTCAGCGAAGGGAGTTGTCCGTGGATAGCCGGGCTCCGGGTCCGGGCGCCGGGCGCCGGGCGCCGGAGAATGCGCACGATCGGATCCCGGATCCCGGATCCCGGAGCCCGCAGGTTGCGGAGGTTCAGGCGCCAGCCAGACCTCCGCAACACCCGAAGTACCCGTGGCCCGAGAAGCCGCGGCTGATCGGCACGCGCATCTCGCGCCTCGACGGCCCGCTGAAGGTGTCGGGCCGCGCGAAGTACTCGTACGACATCGCACGGCCGGGCATGCTCTACGGGCGCATTCTGCGATCGCCGCATGCCCATGCGCGGCTGAAGAGCATCGATGCGGCCGCCGCGGAAAAGGCGCCGGGAGTGAAGGCGCTGCTCATCACGATCAAGCCCGGCGACAAGATCCTCTATCCCGGCGAGGAAATCGGCGCGCTCGCGGCCGCCACCGAACAGCAGGCCGCCGACGCGCTCCGCCTGATCAAGCTGGAATGGGACGTGCTGCCGGCGCTGGCCACCGTCGAACAGGCGATGCGGCCGGAGGCGCCGCAGGTGTTCACGCCGGCCAACACGCGCCGGGGCACCGCGCAGGAGGACGGCGATCTCGCCGCCGGCTTCACGGCCGCCGCCCACATCGTCGAAGGCACCTACTCGACGCAGGTGCAAACGCACACGTCGCTCGAGACGCACGGCTCAGTCTGCGAATGGAACGGCGACAACCTGACGGCGTGGGTGTCGACGCAGGCCGTGCACGGCACGCGGGAAGGGTTCGCCGCGGGGCTCAAGATCCCGCAGGCGAACGTGCGCGTGATTACCGAGTTCATGGGTGGCGGGTTCGGCAGCAAGTTCGGCCCGGACATCCAGGGCCTGCTCTGCGCGCGCGTGGCGAAAGCGGCGAACGCGCCGGTGAAGATGATGCTCGATCGGAAGGAAGAGCACCTGGTCACCGGCAACCGCCCGTCGGCATTCGCGCGCGTGCGCGCCGGCGTGGCGGCGGACGGCAAGCTGACGGCGTTCGACGCGCAAACGTGGGGCACCGGCGGCGCGGGCGCCGGGTCCGACTATCCGCTGCCCTACATCTACACGTTCCCGAACCGCAGGCGCACGCACACCGACGTCTACATCAACGCCGGCCAGCAGCGGGCAATGCGCGCGCCGGGGCATCCGCAGGGATGCTTCGTGACCGAAGTGCTGATGGACGAGCTCGCGGATCGGATCCGGATGGATCCGATGGAGTTCCGGATTCGGAACCTGCCGGCGCCGGGGCCCAATGCGATGTGGGCGAAGTATTTTCCCATGGGCGCGGAGCGGATCAACTGGAAGAGCCGTCATGTGACGGGCGACCCGGCGCCCGGGCCGATCAAGCGCGGCCTCGGCTGCTCGGCCAACCGCTGGGGCGGCGCCGGCCAGGGGGCGCGCGCGCATTGCGAGATCACGGCCGACGGCAGCGTGGTGATGCGATGCGGCACGCAGGACATCGGCACCGGCAACCGCACGATCATGGCGATGGTGGTCGCCGAAACGCTGGGCCTCGAGGTCAGCCAGGTCACCATCGAGATCGGCGACAGCAATCACCCGTTCGCGCCCGGCTCCGGCGGCTCGACGACGGCGGCGGCGGTGATGCCGGCGATGAGGGTCACGGCGGGCAAGGCGCGGGACGCGTTGTTCGAGCGGATGGCGCCGCAGCTCGGCGTGCCGATCGAACAGATCAGCATCGGCGTGGGAACCGTTGTCGTGAGCCCTTCGACTCGCGACAGCCTGCCCGATGGGCCGGCTGCCGCTCGCTCAGGGCAGCCGCCTGCATCCCGCAGCATCTCTTGGCGGGATGCGTGCCGGCTGCTCGGCACCGTTCCGGTGTCGGTGGATGGTCAGTGGGAGCGCGGGCTGTCGGCCGGCGGCACGAGCGGGGTGCAGTTTGCCGAGGTCGAGGTCGACATCGAGACCGGCATCACCAAGGTGAAGAAGATCGTGTGCGTGCAGGACTGCGGGCTGATTGTCGATCTCAAGACCGCCGAGACGCAGTGTTACGGCGGCATCATCAGCGGCCTGAACTACGCCGTGTTCGAAGAGCGCATCCTCGATCGCAACACCGCGAACATGGTGAACCCGAACATGGAGTGGTACCACATGGCGGGGCCGTCGGACATTCCCGAGATCGACGTCGTGCTGGTGGATCAGCCGGAGCGCGGCGTCATCGGCATCGGTGAGCCGCCGGCCGTCGCCACGGCGGCGGCGGTGGCGAACGCGATTCGCAACGCGACGGGCGTAACGCTCCGCTCGATCCCGATTACGCCGGACAAACTGCTGGCGGAGCTGCAACGAGCGGGAGGCACGAATTGAAGGCCTTTGCCTACGTCAACGCCGCGAACGAGAAGGAAGCGATTGCCGCTTTGAGCCCTTCGGCTCGCGCCGGTCAGCGCGACGCGCTGACCGCCGCTCGCTCAGGGCAACCCTCGTCGGTCCCGATTTCCGGGGGTATGGACCTCCTCGGGTTGATGAAGGACTACATCGTCTCGCCCGATCGGGTCGTGAGCATCAAGGGCCTCGACCAGTCGATCGCGGGCGCCGATGGCGGACTGCGTGTCGGCGCGGCCGCCAAGCTGGCGGACCTGGCCGAGCACGCGCAAGTGCGGAAGCTGTATCCGGCGCTGGCCACAGCGGCCGACAGCGTCGGCACGCCGCAGATTCGCAACATGGGCACGGTCGGCGGCAACATCATGCAGCGCCCGCGCTGCTGGTATTTCCGCAACGAAGAGTTCAACTGCCTCAAGAAGGGCGGCTCGCGCTGCTTCGCGGTGGAAGGGGAGAACCAGTTCCACGCGATTTTCGGCGACGGCCCCTGCCACATCGTGCACCCGTCAAGCCTGGCGGTGCCGGTGATCGCGTACGGCGGCAGGTTCCGCGTGGCGGGCCCCAACGGGTCGCGCGACATCGACGCCGGCGAGTTCTTCCAGATGCCGAACACGAACCTGTATGGCGAGAGCGTGCTGCAGCCGAACGAGATCATCACGCACGTGATCCTGCCGGCACCGGGCCAGCGCAGCGCAGGCTACGAAGTGCGCTTCAAGCAGTCGCACGACTGGCCGCTGGCGATGGCGTCGGTCAATCTCGTGATGAGCGGGCCGACGGTGAAATCCGCCCGCATCGTGATGGGCGCGGTGGCGCCGGTGCCGTGGCGCGTGCCCGCGGCCGAGCGCGTGCTCGCGGGCAAGACCATTACCGAGGCTGTCGCGGTCGAGGCGGCCACCGCCGCGCTCGCGGGCGCGAAGCCGATGAGCGGAAACGCGTACAAGATTCAGATTGCGAAGACCGCGGTGAAGCGCGCGATTCTCAAGGCGGCGGGAGCGTAACCATGGACACACCGAAACCCTCGTCGCCACTCGTGAACGAGCATCACTGCAACAACCTTCGGCACAAGGGCATGTACGTGATGAGCGTGCCCGATCCCGATGAGTTCAAGTTCTACGATCGTTACGACGCCACGGCGTACTGGTGCACCTGCACGCAAAAGGCCCTGGGCCCGGACGGCCTATCCGTTCACCCGACGACGTGCAAGCCCGGTGGCCAGCGAGGGTGTTGCGAGTAGGCTCGGTTTCGGTTCGGCTCACACGCAACGAGGGGGGTGATTTCAGAGCAAAGCGTTGGGATGCGCTCATGAAGCGCACCGTAAGCTCCCCGCTTTCTCTGAAATCACCCCCTCGTTGCGTAATGTTCGCCTCGCATCAGGGCGCCTCGCACACCGCGGCGAGGGCGGCGACCGTGAGCATCACGGCGGCTGAGAGGGCCAGCGCCGCCGGCGTCCGGCCGTGGGACGGCCCGTGTGCTATCCTGCGCGCGAGGTCGCTCTATGAAACTCGCATTCAGCATCGTGGCGGCATCGACCCTGCTGGCGGCCGTGGTGTCGGCCGACGACCCGGCCCGCCTGACCGGCGAGTACGTCGAGGCGCGCACGGCCGAGGTGTTTGCGGGCGGCTGCATCATGAACAGCGAGGCCGAAACCATGGGCCGCCAGGCGGTGATGGCGTGGCGAATCACGACCGGCTCCTTCAAGGGCGTGGCGATCGACGGCCTGACCGTGATTGCGGCGGTCGCCGGCGACCGCAACCTCGGCATGCGCGAGATGGGCGGCGAAGCGCCGACGGCGGTCAAGGCCATCATCACCGTCGACCCTCGCGCGACCGCGGCGCAGCGTGACGCGCTGGTCGCGCTGGTCCGCGAGCTGTCGGGCGGGTTGATCACGCAGGTGGTCCGCGTCGACACCGCGCCCGTGCGGTTTGCGACCTCGCCCACGTACGTCGAGGTGAGCGCGTCCGACACGCTGCTGCTGACCGTGAACAAGGACATGAAGCACGACCCGAGCTGCGGCGCCATGCAGTGGTTCACGCCGTTCACGCAGATGGCGCAGTCGTCGATGGGCGTGGCCGAGACCCATTCGTTCTCGGGCAGCGGCCTGGGCACAAAGTGGAGCGCGCCGGACAAAAGGTCCGCATTCTGGGGGACCTTTTCCTACTGAGTTAAGAGTGCAGAGTTTAGAGTGCAGAGTTTAGAGTTTAGAGTTTAGAGTTTAGAGTTTAGAGTTTAGAGTGCAGAGTTTAGAACATTGCATCTACTTGCCGCGGTCGCCGTTCTTGTTCTTAACTCTCAACTCTCAACTCTCAACTCCGTCATCCCGCCGCCAGACGAGTTGGCGGCGGACATCAGGTCTCAACTCCAGACCCAAGCCGCCAAGGTGACTCTTGGCGGCACGATCATGGAAATCTGGTGGGCGACGGGTGTGGCCGTGACCGCCGAGGGGCCCGGCTGGAGCAACGTCGAGAGCGGCACGCTCGTGGGCGGCATGCGCGTCACCGGCGCGTTCAAGGAGATCCGCGGCAAGGTGGTGAAGCCGGGCGTCTACACGCTGCGCTACGGCCAGCAGCCACAGAACGGCGATCACCTCGGCATCTCGCCGTTCCGCGAGTTCCTTCTGCTCAGCCCCGCCGCCGTCGATCGCGATCCGGAGATCCCCGGTTTCGACGGCGCCGTGGCGCTGGCGAAGCAGACCATCGGCACGTCACACCCGGCGTCGCTCAGCCTGGATCCGCCGGAAGATGCGCCGGGCGCGGTGCTATCGGCCTACAAGAACGACTCGGGCCACGCCGGCGTCGTGTTCGAAGTCAAACAAACCGGCAAAGGCGCCGCGACGATACGATTCGGGTTGATCCTCGTTGGGCTGATCGTTCACTGAGACAACTAGTGTGAAACGACTAATACCGGCGCTGCTGCTCGTGGTTCTTGCTGTCGCGGTCCTGCAGGCCCGCCAGGACGATCCCATCGACGCCATCGTGACGAAAGAAATGGCGGCGCAACGCATTCCCGGCGTGGCGGTCGCCGTCATCAGGCGCGGTGAGGTGATCAAGGCGCAAGGCTACGGCCTCGCCAACATCGAGCACAACGTGCCGGTCACCGACGAAACCATTTTCCAGTCCGGGTCGCTCGGCAAGCAGTTCACCGCCGCCGCCGTGATGCTTCTCATCGAAGACGGCAAGCTCGCGCTCTCCGACACGCTCGCCGGCTTCTACCCGGACGGGCCCGCGTCGTGGCGATCCATCACGGTACGCCACCTGCTGACGCACACCTCCGGCATCCCGGACTACACCGGCGGGCGAGTCGATTACCGGCGTGACTACTCGGAAGACGACCTCGCGCGGCTGGCCTACGAGATGCCGCTCGATTTCACGCCCGGCGATCAGTGGAAGTACAGCAACACCGGGTACGTACTGCTCGGCGCCATCGTCCGCAAAGCCGCCGGAGCGTTTTACGGCGACCTCTTGCGGGACCGCTTGTTTCGCCCGCTGGGCATGACGACCGCGCGCGTGATCAGCGAAGCCGACCTGGTGCCGCACCGGGCGGCGGGTTACCGGCTGGGCGGCGGTGTGTTGCTGAACCAGGAATGGGTGGCGCCGCAGTTGAACACCACCGCCGATGGATCGCTCTATCTGTCGTTGCGCGATCTCGTGGCCTGGGACCGCGGGCTGCGCGACGGGGCGATCCTGAAGCCCGAAAGCTGGCGCACCGTGTTCGAGCCGGTGCGCCTGAACAGCGGACGCCGGCATCCCTACGGATTCGGCTGGGACGTCGAGCGTTTCGGCGGGCAGGAGGTGCACCGCCACGGCGGCGCCTGGCAGGGCTTCAAGACCTATCTCGCCCGTTACCTCGGCGACGACCTCACCGTGATCGCGCTCGCCAATCTCCGCCAGGCGCAGCCCGAGCGCATCGTCAACGCGGTCGCCGAGCATTTCATTCCCAAGCTGCGTGAAACCGCGGCGTGGACGATTCTAGGTGCGCAGGTCGCCGACGGCAGCGGTGGGCCCCTGCAACGCGTCGACGTCCGCACCGAAGGGGACACCATCATCGACGTCGGCTCGATCACACCGCGCCCGGACGATCGCGTGGTCGACGCCACGGGGTTGGTGCTGGCGCCGGGGTTCATCGACGCGCACAACCACTCCACCGAGGGCCTCCAAGGCGATCCCGAAGCGATCACGCAGGTGTCCCAGGGGATCACGACGGTGCTGGTGGGCCAGGACGGAAGCTCGCCGTTCCCGGTGCGCGAATACCTGGAGCGCCGTCGCGCCGCGCCGGCCACGCTCAACGTCGCCGTGCTGGTCGGCCACGCCACGGTGCGCCGGCAGGTCATGGGCGACGACTTCAAGCGCCCGGCCACCGCCGCCGAGGTGGCCCGAATGGAAGCGCTGGTCGACCAGGAAATGCGCGGCGGCGCCATCGGCCTGTCGTCGGGCCTCGAGTACGAGGTCGGCAGCTACGCGTCGACCGAAGAAGTGGTCGCGCTGGCCCGCGTCGCGGCGCGCCATCGCGGCTTCTACATCTCACATATCCGCGATGAAGCCGATCGCTCGCTCGAGGCTGTCCGCGAGGCGATCGCGATCGGCGAGAAGGCCCGGCTGCCGGTGCAGATCACGCACATCAAGCTGGGCACCGTGAGCGTGTGGGGCAAGGCGGCCGAGGTCGTGGCCCTGATCGAAGCGGCGCGCAAGCGCGGCGTCGACGTGACCGCCGACGCCTACCCGTACCTGGCGTGGAGCTCGAACCTCAAGGTGCTGGTGCCGAACAGGCAGTGGACCGACCCCGCCAGCGTCAAGGAAGCGTTGGACGACGTCGGCGGCGGACAAAACGTCCAGATCACGCGGCTGCCGATGTATCCGCACTACGTCGGGCGGCGGCTGGACGAGATTGCGAAAGCCGAGGGCGTGAGCGAGGTCGACCTCTACATCAAGATCGTACAGGATGGCGATGCCGGCGTGATCGGCCACACCATGATCGACGCCGACCTGCGGACCTTCTACCGCCAGCCCTGGACGATGGTCGCCAGCGACGGCGGCATCGGCGCCAGCCACCCGCGCGGCGCCGGCACGTTTCCCCGCGTGCTCGGCCGCTTCGTTCGCGAGGAGCAGTGGCTGACGCTGCCCGAGGCGATTCGCAAGATGACGTCGATGCCGGCCGCGCGGCTCGGCCTCAAGGACCGCGGAGTGATCCGCGTCGGGATGAAAGCGGACCTCGTGCTCTTCGACGCCGCGACGGTAATGGACACGTCGACGTTCGAAAGCCCGCTGCTCCCCGCCCGCGGCATTCACACGGTATTCGTGAACGGCTCGCCGGTCTGGGCGGGCGACCGGCCGGCGGGCAACCGGCCGGGCCGCGTGCTGCCGTAGCTCTCTCAGCTCTCAGCCTTCGGCCTTCAGCGATCGGCTCTCAGCTGAAAGCTGAAAGCCGAAAGCCGAAAGCCGAAAAAACTAGAACTCGTATCTGAACGCGAACTGCATGCAGCGTCCGGCCTGCCCGTCGCAGGTTGCGAGCGTGCCGTTGTAGCGGCCGAAGCCGGGTGTGTCCGGGGTGACCGTCAGATTGTTCACATCGAACTTCGGCGTATTGGTGGCGTTGAAGACATCCCATCGGAAGCGCAGCCGATGGTCGGCGATGCCGAGCGACCATGACTTGCTCAGGCTGAGGTCGAGTGTGTAGTAGCCGTCGCCCCTGAAGATGTTGCGAACGCCCGCTTCGCCCGGCAACTGGCGCCGGAAGTGCGTCAGCGCGTCGACGGGATCCACGAACGGGCTGGGACGGTTGTCCACGATGTTCCTGGTCGTTCCGGTCTCTGGCAGGTTGTTCGGGTCCACCAGCATCGCGTTGCCCTGCAGGTTCCAGTTCGTCGCCCAGCAGGATCGGCAGTTCTGCACGTTGAACGGGAAGCCGCTGTTCCAGCGCATCAGCCCCGCGATCGACCAGTCACCGATGAACTGGTTGACGGCGCCACCGACGCCGGAGCCGAACCTCTTGCCCTGCCCGAACGGCAGCTCGACGAGCCAGTTCGCATTGATCTGATGCCGCACGTCGAAGTCCGACGTGCCGTAGTTCAACTCGGGTTCGAATGAGTTGATCAGGAACCCCGAGTACCCGCCGTTGCCGGAGTTGCCGAACGCGCTGCCGCGCTCCACCTGCGAGCCCATGTCTTCGGATTTGGCCAGCGTGTAGTTGAAATCGAACTGCACGCCGTCCGCGAACCGCCGCCGCAGGGTCAGGTTCAGCCCGTTGTAGTTCGAGCGGCCGATCGAGCTGATGCCGGCCAGCGAGTCGTACTGCTCCGCGAAGTAGGCATACGGCCCGAACTTGCTGCAGGCCGGCGAGCAGGAGGTGTCCATGTCGTAGAGCGCGGTGATCCAGTCGGGCCCGTTCTGCATGTACGCGCGGGTGATGGCCTGCGTGGCGGTGAGGCCGCCGCCCGCCGCGGCCGGGAAGATGTTCTGCCAGTACGCGATCGCCGGCAGGCCCGCATACGCGGCGGCAGGCGAGTTGCCGGTGAGGCCGGCGGCCTGTGCGGCGCGGATCATCGCCTGGGCGGCGGTGAAATAGTCGGTGCCCGACGCCGGATCCACGAGGTTGAGCGGCATGGCGAGGTCCCGGCGAATCAGCAGGTCCCGGCCGAAACGGCCGACGTAGCCCGCTTCGAACGTGTAGTTCCTGCCGAAGTCGATCCCGATGACGGCGCTGCCCATGTGGGCGGACGGCGTCACGAGCGTGTCGTCGATGCTCGTGGTGATGATGCCGGCGCGGATCGGCGGCGTTTGCGGAAAACCGCCGGCCGGCGCGGCCGGCATCGTCGACGGCATCTGGTCGAGGCCGCGGAAGCGCGCGTTGGGGTTGGTCTCGTAGGCCGCGCCGAACGGGCTGCTGATCTGCGTGGACATGCCGAACGCAAACCCCTCGTCGAAGTTGGTCGCCAGGCCGACGCCGACCCGGTCAAACACTTTCGAGTAGCCGCCGCGGACGACGATTCGTGCGGTGGGTGTCCAGGCCAGCGCGACGCGCGGCGCGATGTTGTTCTTGTCCCAGTCGTAGAAACCCTTCTTGCCGTTCTTCGGGCCCGCCAGGTCGAAGGTCACGATCGGACTGGCGTTGGACGGAATGCCTTTGAGCGCATTCTGCGCGCGCTGGTCGAACCACTCGCCCATGCTGACGGTCGGCGCCACCTGCAAGCCATTCACCTCGTATGGCGGTGAATAGACGCTGTAACGCAGGCCCGCCGTGAGCGTGAGGTTCGGCCGGAGCTGCCAGGCGTCCTGCATGTAAAACTCGAACTCGTCCGACCCGATCTCGCGCGCGACGGCGCTGCCGGGGGCTTGCGGCGTGCCATCCTTGTTGTAGTTGGCGCGCTGCGTCGCCTGCGAGAGCACGCCCAGGATGTTGAGCCAGCTGTCGGCGTAGCCCGCCTGGAAGGCCGTGGCGACCGCCGGCAGGTTGCAGCCCGGCACGGTGCAGAAGGAACTTCCCGGCATGTTGCGCCGCCCGATGCCGGCGACCCACGACGGGTTGACCGTCGCGCTCAGGTACGACGACTGGAACCGGTTCTTCGGCACGCGCGTGAAGCGGATGTTCGTGCCGACCTTCATCGTGTGCAGGCCCTTGAACCACGACAGGTCGTTGACGATGTTCTGCGTGGGTGTCTGCCGCGTGTCGGTGAACGAGCCGTCGCCGATGCCCTCGTACGGCGAGATGAACCGGAAGATGACGTAATTGCTGTTGGTCACGCCCGCGTTGTTCTCGTCGATCTTCGTGAACCCGTACCGGAAACTGTTGGTCAATGTCGGCGAGAGCACGGCGTCGTAGCCGAGGGCGCCGCCGAGGTTGTTGAAGAGCCGCTGGCGCTTGGGCGCCAGGCCCTCGAACTGCGGCGCGGTGTTGATGGTGTCGTCCTGCTTGCCGAAACGTCCGAAGAAGCTGTGGTTGTCGGCCGCCTTGTAGTCCACCCGGCTGAGCAGGTTCAGGAACTGGTTCTCGATCGGCGCGGCGAAGCGGTAGTTCATCAGGTTGCGGCCGTCACGGCCGGGGTCGTTCGGCGCCGGGTATTTCCGAAAGTACTCCATGGCGGCGAGGCTCGGGCCAATCCCCAGCGGATCGATCGCGGCGATCTCCGCCGGGGTCATGCCGTAGAATCCCGCCTCTACCGAGTGGCTGCTCGTGAGTCCACGCACCGTGCCTCCCGGGCACTGCGCGGCGACCGCGCATCGATACATCAGCACACCGTCGCGCATCGAGTTGGAGGGCACGCTACGGGTGACGGGCGCTTCACTCTCCTCTTTCAGCGCCTCGATGTTGCCGAAGAAGAACAGCCGGTTGCGCCGAATCGGGCCGCCAAATGACCCGCCGAAGATGTCCTTGTCCAGCTTCGGTGCCGCGCTGGGCTTGCCGGACGCCAACTGCGACAGCTTCAGGAAGTACTCGTTGCTCGACGTCGCCGTTCGGCGCAGCGTCCAATAGCCGGAGCCGTTGTACTGGTTGGTACCGCCGCGGGTGATGAGCGACACCTGGGGGCCGCTCGACCGTCCCATCTCGGCGTTGTAGTTCGAGGTGCTGACGCGGAACTCCTGGAGCGCCTCCTGGGTCATGCGGATCGCCGAGGTGTAGGCCGTCGAATTCTGCGGATCGTTGACGTCGATGCCGTCGAGCGTCACGCTCTGCTGGTCGGCGCGCGCGCCGGCCACCGACCCGTAGCGCGGATCCACGGTCGCCGGGTTGGACGTGGGAACGAAGATCGCCCCGGGCTGCAGGCTCAGCAGATGGACGACATTCTGCGCCTCGACGGGCAGGCTTCGAATCTGCTCGCGCGACATCACGTTGCCCACGCTCGCGTCGGTCGTGTTCAGGTGCGAGACTTCGGAGACGACGCTGATCGTCTCGGAAATGCCGCCAATTTCGAGGGTGATGCTCTCCCTCCTGACCGAATCCACCTGCAGCTCGACGCGTTCGGTGACCGAGGTCTTGAATCCAGTGAGCTCGGCCTTGATGGTGTAGAGGCCGGGCTGCACGTTGCCGAACCTGAAGCCGCCACGCTCGTCGGTGACCGAGACCTGCGAGGCACCCGTGGCGATGTGGGTGACGGTGACCGTGACGCCCGGAAGCACTTGCTTCTGCGAGTCGGTGACGTCGCCGACCAGCGCCGCCGTGCCCGTTTGCGCCCAGGCAGCCAGGCTTCCACCAAGTTGAATCAGGACGACGAGGGCCAACACGTTCAGTCTTGTGCGACACGACGCGCGGGACAATTTCACGACCACCTCCAGAAAGACAGAACAACCGTTCATGAACCGTTCGTCCTTGGCCGCAGCGTGTTCGCATCCAAAGACCGGCATTTCATCCCGTCAATACAGCCTAAAATGGACCGCCAGAAGGATGATGTCAAGGGGTACCATGGACTTGTGCGCCGCGGCGGTGCTGGCGGCGATCGCCGTCCCCATCGCCGCGCAGGCACCGACGTTTCGCTCGAGCGTGGAGCTGGTCACCGCCGATGTCACCGTGATCGGCCGCGACGGCACCCCGATCGCCCACCTCGGCCCGGACGACTTCCGGCTGGAGGTGGATGGCCGCCCTCGCCGGGTCGTGTCTGCACAGTTTGTCTCGCAGGCCGCCCGGAATACGCGGCCGGCCCCCCTCGCAGCGACGCATTTCACCTCCAACGAAGCGGCGGACGCCGGACGGCTGGTGGTCGTGGCCGTGGACGAGGCGCACATCCGCCGGCTCGAAGGCCGCCAGGCATTGCGCGCCGCGGAAACGTTCATCGACACCCTCGATCCGTCCGACCGCATCGGCGTGATCGGCCTCACGCGCATCGGCGCGCTCGAGCTCACCCGCGACCGCGTCGCGCTCAAGCGGCGCCTCGGCACGCTCATCGGGCAGACCGACCCGGTCTTCCTGCAGTTCAACCTGGGGTTGAGCGAAGCGCTCGAGATCGCCGAAGGCAGCCGCGCGCGGCTGGCGGACGCCGTGCTGCGTGAATGCGGCCGCGCCCTCACCGACTACGTCAACCTGGCGCGCGCGGCCGACGATGCCGGCGGAGGGCGTGACGCGTGTCCCGAGCAGGTCGAACAGGAGTCTCGCGGCATCGCCCAGCACGCGCACACGCAGGCGCGCATTTCGCTCGGCGGCCTCGAAGCGCTGGTGGCCAGCCTGAAGGACATTCCGGGTCCGAAGACGGTGGTGCTGTTGTCGGAAGGGATGGTGACAGACCCGCGGCGCGTCGACCTTGCGCGGTTGTCTGCCGAAGCGCAGGCGGCGCGCGTATCGATCTATGCCCTGCACCTGGAAGTGCCGATCTTTGAAGCGGCGCAGGACCGGATCTCTCCGACGCTCCCCCGCGATCTGCAGGTCCGAGGCGACGGACTGGCACGCGTGGCCGGCGCCGCCCGCGGCGCGGTGTTCCGTCTGGCCGGCAACGACCCGCGGCCCTTCGAGCGGATTGCGCGCGAGCTGTCCGGGTACTACCTGCTCGCCTTCGAACCGATCGACGCCGAGCGCGACGGCCGTCCGCATCGCATCCGGGTCGAGCTCGCGCGCGGCGGCGGCGAGCTGCGGGCGCGGAACGGATTCGCGCTGCCGGCCGCATCGTCGTCGATTCAGGCCCGCGACGCGCGCCTCGTCACGCTGCTCCGGACGTTGGCGGTCTCGACGGAGCTTCCCGTGCGGGTGGCGACGTATGCCTACGCCGAGCCCGCCTCGTCGCTGGTGCGCGTCGTCGTCAGCGCGGAGGCCGAGGGCCACGTGCTGCTGGGGTTCGTGCTGATCGACGCGCGCGGGGTCATTGCGGCCACGGCGGCCCGCGAGATCGAGACCGGACGATACGCCTTCAGCGCGGTCGTGCCGCCCGGACCGTACACGCTGCGCGTCGGCGCGATCGATCCGCTGGGGCGGCAGGGGAGCGTCGAGCGTCCCTTCGACGCGCGGATTGCGCTGGTCCAGGGTGTGCGCGTCAGCGACCTGATTCTCGCGCCCTTGCCGGACCGGGCCGGCGATCCGCTGGAGCCCGTGATCGATCGCGTCAGCGGCGACCAGGTGGTGGCGTACCTGGAGATGCACGCCGAGGCGCGCGGACGGCTGCCTGACGCGACGCGCATCGTGATTACGGGCGGGGACGCCGGGAATGCGCTGGTCACGGTCGCGGCCGCCGTCACCGAACGGGACGGCGGCTGGGCGATCGCGCGCGCCGTGGTGCCGACGAGGGGGCTGCCGCCGGGCCGTTATGTGGCGGTCGCGGAGGTCATGGCAGGCGGCCGTACCATCGCGCGCATGCCGCGACCCTTCACGATTCCGGAGCGTTAAATTAATCCCCGGATAGATTCTGCTTCGGTGTTTCCGTGCTTCTGTGATTCTGTGTACAGCATTTCGATATGGAGTTAACCGGCAAGGTCGCGCTCATCACCGGCGGCAAACGGATCGGCGCGGTGGTCGCCACCGTCCTGGCGGGGGCCGGTGCCGACGTGGCGCTGGTCTACAACCGCTCGCGCGCGGAAGCGGACAACACCGCCGAGGCGGTGCGCCTGCTCGGGCGCCGCGCCCTCGCGGTGCAAGCCGACGTCACGAGCGAGGCGGATTGCCGCCGCTGCGTGCGCGCGACGGTCGACGACCTGGGGCGGCTCGACATCCTGATCAACATGGCGTCGGTGTACGTCGCCAAACCGTTCGCCGATCTGACCCCGGCCGACTGGGACCGGCAGCTCGCCGTCGACCTCCGCGCGTCGTTCATCTTTGCCCACGCCGCAGCCGGCCCCATGAGGCAGTCGGGCGGCGGCCGCATCATCAACTTCGCCGACTGGATCGCGGCCAGCTCACGCCCGCGCTATCCGGGCTACCTGCCTTACTACGTCGCCAAGGCCGGCGTGAAGGCGCTGACCGAGGGGCTCGCGCTCGAACTGGCTGCCGATCAGATTCTCGTGAACGCGATCGCGCCCGGGCCCATCCTGCCGCCGCCCGACATGCAGGCGAAGGAACGCGAGCTGGTGGTCAGCAAGACGCCGCTCGGACGGTGGGGCGGGGAGGCCGAGATCGCCAAAGCCGTGCTGTTCCTGGTCGGCAGCGATTTCGTCACCGGCGAAACCATCCGCGTCGACGGGGGACGGCACGTCAAGTGACCATCTGGGACGGGTCGGCGCTACACTTCGGCTCGGATACGCGTGTTCATCGAGCCGCTCATTTCGGCAGGCTGTACGCTGTCGCGCGCGGGAGGGAAGGGCGCGAACCTCTCCGCGTTGCGCCGCGCCGGATTTCCCGTTCCCGATGCGTTCGTCATCACGACGGACGCGTACCGCCGCTTTGTCGGCGCCGCGGGCCTGAGCGAGTGGACTGTCAGGACGGTGGAAGCCGCTGGCTCCGATGATCCCGCGGCGCTCGAGAGCGTTTCCAAGGCGATCCGCGCGCGCTTTGCAGCAGCCTCCGTTCCCACCGACATCGCACGCGCCGTTGGTCTAGCCTATGAACGGCTGGGCAGGCCGGCAGTGGCGGTTCGATCCTCCGCGACGGCGGAAGACCTGCCAGGCCTCTCGTTTGCCGGCCAGCACGAGACGTTCCTGAACATCGTTTCCGAGCCGGCGCTCCTCGACGCGATCGCCCGTTGCTGGAGCAGCCTTTGGACGGCCCGTGCCATCGGCTACCGTTCACACAACAGCGTTGCGCACCGTGGCGTCGCCCTCGCCGTCATCGTCCAACGGTTGGTGCCGAGCGAGTCCTCCGGCGTCTTGTTCACAGCCAACCCCATCACGGGAAAGCGGACCGAGACGATCGTCGAAGCCGCTCCTGGCCTGGGCGAGGCGTTGGTGTCGGGGCGGGTGGAGCCGGATCGCCATACCGTCGCGATGCCCGGCGAGCGCATCGTCAACAGAACGCTGGGCTCCAAGCGTCTGTCGCTGCGGCCGGTGCGCGAAGGAGGGATCGCGCAGTGCGACGAGGACGCCGGCATGGTGCAGGCGCTTCCCGACGAGCAGATTGTGGAGCTGGCGCGACTCGGCCAGCGCGCCGCGACGCTGCTTCGAGGACCCCAGGACGTCGAGTGGGCGTTCGCCGACGCAAGGCTCTGGCTGCTGCAATCGCGTCCGATCACGTCGCTCTACCCGCTGCCCGACGATGTGCCGCCGGAGCCGACGCAGGTGTTCTTCTCGATCGGCGCCGTGCAGGGCATGCTCGAGCCGTTCACGCCACTTGGGCAGGACCTGCTTCGCGTCGGGCTGGCATCGGCAATAGGACGCCGGTTTGGAGTTCGCATCGAGCCGGGACCTGCGGGACCGGTGGTCGTGGCCGGTGAACGGCTCTTCATGAACATCACCCCGCTCGTGCGGCACAACGTGGCCCGCCGGGTGATGGCAGAAGGGCTCGCGCTGCTGGACCCGGCTGCGCTGGACGTGTTGCGTCGGCTGTTTCGCGACCCGCGGCTTGCACCCGCGGCCCCTCGCCTTCCATACGCGGATGTGTGGCGGGTCGCGCGCGTTGCCGTCCGGGTGCCGTTCAATGTTTCGCTGAACCTCCTTCGTCCCGAGACGCGGCGCGGCCGCCTTCTCGCGCGCGCAGATGACGCCGTCGCGGCGCTCGACGCCGAGCGCCGTGACGTCCACACGCTCGCTGACGCGGTCACGCTGCTCGACCGCGCGCTCGAACTCGTGCCGTGCGTGCTGATGCCGTATCTCGCGTCGGGCGTCGGCGCGGGCATCGGGATGTTGCGCCTGCTCCAGGTGCTGGCGAGGGACGTGCCCGGCGGAGAGCGCCTTGCGCTCGAAGCGACGCGCGGATTGCCCCACAACGTCACCACCGAGATGGATCTCGCACTATGGCGCGCCGCGCGCGCGGGCTCTGAGCACTCACTCGCCGAGTTTCTCGCGCGCTACGGGATGCGGGGCGTCGGCGAGATCGACATCGGTCGCCCGAGATGGCGCGAAGATCCGGCGGCGGTCCGCCAGGTGATCCAAAGCTACCTCCAGCTGTCGCCCGATCACGCGCCCGATATCGTGTTTGCCCGGGGTGCGGTCGCCGCTGAGGCATCACTCGAGCGGCTCGCTTGTGAGCTGCGCACGCGACCCGGCGGTTGGTGGCGGGCGCCGGTCGCCCGCTTTGCGGGACGGCGCATGCGGGCGCTGGCGGGTCTTCGTGAAGCTCCGAAGTTTTTCATCATCCGGATGATGGGCATCGCGCGGGAGGCCCTGCTCGCAACCGGCGGCCAGGACGTGTTCTTCCTGCGCCTCGACGAACTGCGGGCGTGCGCATCTGATCCGGAGCGTGACTTAAGCACCGCGATCGCGGCGCGCCGCGACGCCTATGACCGCGAAAAGCGGCGCCGGCGGATTCCGCGGCTGCTGCTGAGCGACGGCGAGGCGTTCTACGGCCACCAAGCGATGTTGCTGCAAGGTGAAGTGGGAGTCTTGACCGGCAGCGGCGTGTCACCCGGTGTGGCCGAGGGGCTGGTCCGGGTCGTGTTCGACCCGCACGCGACCCAGCTGGCGCCAGGAGAGATCCTCGTCTGCCCGGGCACGGACCCGGCGTGGACGCCGCTGTTTCTCACAGCCGGGGGCCTGGTGATGGAGGTGGGCGGCCTCCTCACCCACGGGTCCGTTGTCGCCCGCGAGTACGGCATCCCCGCCGTCGCCGGCGTGCACGACGCAACGACCCGGCTCCGCGACGGACAGCGCGTTCGGGTCGACGGTTCTGCGGGCCGGGTGACGGTGCTCACGTCATTGAGCTCAGACGAAAAGCCGCATTAGCAGTCTCCCGGCTCCTGCACCTCGATGCCGGGACACGCCTCGCGCTCGAAGAGTCTCTCAGCTTAAGCTTGACGGGTCGTCGATGATGCAGGCTCATGTCCGCCGTCCCGTGCTGTATCTGCTGTTGGCGGCGTTCGTGATCGTGTCGATCGCGACGTCCGCCCTGCCGGGGTCCCCATGGAATGGGTGGCGGCTCGTCAATCTGCCGCTGCACGCCGCGATCGAAGCCCTGGGAGGGCTCTCGGCTGTCGTCATTGCCCTGTTTCTGCGTCGGCGGCAGGACGACGCGTTCGGCGCGAAAGGGTTTCCGCTCGCGATGGGCTTTCTCGCCATGGGGCTGCTGGATACGTTCCATGCGATGACCACGCCCGGCCACGGGTTTGTGTTACTGCATACCGTGGCCAGTCTCGCAGGCGGCATTTGCTTTGCGCTGGTATGGCTGCCCGACCGGTGGATCCGTACTCAGACAATTCACCAAGGATGGGTGTCCGGCGCGGTCGCGATCGGCGCCATCTCATTCGGGGCCTGGACGCTCGCGGCTCGTCAGAGCTTGCCCGTGATGATGCGGGGAGATGAGTTCACGGCCACTGGTGTCGGGCTCAACCTTCTGGCTGGCATGCTCTTCATTGGTGGCGCGGCTCGTCTGCTCATCGACTTCCACCGATCCGGGAGGTTCGAGGCCTATCTGCTGGCCTGCATGGCGACGATGTTCGGACTCGCGGGTCTCCTGTTCACGTACTCCGCGTTATGGGACCAGACGTGGTGGCTGTGGCACCTGTTACGCGCGACCGCCTACGGGTTTGCGCTGGTGTTCGCGTTTCGCGAGTACTCCGGGACCATGACAGGCCTTCACAGCTTGCTTGCGGAGCATGAGGAAGCGGAGGCAAG
>MELE01000027.1:49767-117630 GCA_001768615.1 Acidobacteria bacterium RIFCSPLOWO2_12_FULL_67_14b
ACGCTCTTCGAGCAGTCGCCCGACGGGATTCTCCTCATTGATCCTGACACGGCGCTGCCCATCGAGTTCAACGACAGGGCCGCCGGACAGCTCGGTTACAGCCGCGACGAATTTGCCCGCCTCCGCATTTCCGACTACGAAGCCGTCGAAACCGCGGAGGAAACCGCGGCGCACATCAGCGCGCTGCTGGACAAAGGGCGCGGCAGCTTCGAGACCCGGCATCGCACCAAGCACGGCGCCATCAGGACCGTGCTCGTGACCGTGCAGAAAATAGAGCCGTCCGGCCAGCCTGTGCTGCACTGCATCTTTCGGGACGTCACGCAGTTGCACGAGCAGGCGGCGCTCGCCAGGCTGGGCGAGATGGCGGCCGTCGTCGCACACGAGGTCAAGAACCCACTGGCGGGCGTGCGCGGGGCGATCCAGGTCATCGGCGGACGGCTGCCACCCGGGGGTCGGGACGCCGCCGCCATCGACGAGATCATCGCCCGGATCGACGCCCTGGACGAGCTCATGAAGGACCTGCTCCTCTTTGCGCGGCCGCCGCAGGCGCGTCCCGCGCCCGTCGATGTCGTGGCGATGGCGAAGGCCACGGTGGCGCTCATGAGCAAGGATCCGACCGCACGAGACATTCGCGTTGAGGTGGAGGGCTCGGCGCCGGCGGTGATGGCCGATGCCAAGCTGCTGAACATCGTGTTGCTGAATCTGCTGCTCAACGCGGTGCACGCGATGCAGCAGCAGGGGACGATTCACATCTCTGTCAGCGCCGACGATCACACCTGCCGGATTGCGGTTGCCGACATGGGACCAGGTATCCCGCCCGACGTGCGTGAGCGGATGTTCACGCCCTTCTTCACGACGAAATCGCGCGGCACCGGCCTCGGCTTGTCAACGGCGAAGCGACTGATCGAGGCTCACCACGGCGGGATATACGTTGAATGCCCGCCGGGCGGCGGCACCATCGTCACGATCGAGCTGCCCCGCTGACAGATCAGCGCGAGGCCACGCGCGCGAAGGTCTCCTTCATCGACGCCAGGGCCCCGGCCAGCTCCGGCCGCCCGCGGCCCGTACAGAAGCGCATGTAGCCTTCGCAGTTCGGGCCGAAGTCCACGCCCGGCACGCAGCCGATGCGCGCGTGCTTGATCAGGTGCTCGGCCATCGCCCACGACAGCGAGTCGCCCCCCTTCGCCGAGGCTACGGGGGACAGGCCGGCGTCTCTCGCCCAGTCGGCGTTGATCTTCACGAACGCGTAGAACGCGCCATCCGGCGGATCGCCGGAGAAGACGCCGGGCGCCGCTTCCGCCAGTCCGTTGTAGAAGAAGTCGCGGCGGTCCTTCAGCTCGTTGCGGAAGTCGATGATGCAGTCCTGGGGCCCTTCGAGGGCGCCGACGGCGCCGTACTGCGCGATCGAGCAGACGTTGCTCGTCGTGTAGAGCACGATCTTGGTGGCGCGGTCGCGCAGCGCCTTGTCGCGGATGGCGAAGTAGCCGACGCGCACGCCCGTGAGCGCGTACGACTTGCTCATCGTGTAGACCGGGATCGTGCGCTCGTACATGCCCGGCAGCGACGCGATGCTCACGTGCTCGCCCGTGAAGATGATGTCCTCGTAGGCTTCGTCCGAGAGCACCCACAGGTCACGCTCGCGCGCGATTGCGGCCAGGCGCTCGAGGTCCGGCCGCGTCAGGATGCCGCCCGACGGGTTGTTCGGCGAGTTGAGGTACAGCACCCGCGTTTTCGGCGTGATTGCCCGCTCGACTTCGTCGAGGTCCCATCGCCAGCCCAGGTGCTCGTGCAGCCGGACCTGCACCGGCACGCCACCGGCCGCCTGCGCAATCGCCATCGTCGGCGGCCATTCCGGCTCGGGCACGATCACCTCGTCGCCGGGCTCGAGCAGCGCGTGCAGCACGGCGTAGATGCCGTGCGTGCCGCCGTTGGTAATCACGATCTCATCGTCTTTGTCGATGGGCAACCGGTTCTTCACCCGCAGTTTTTCGGCGACGAGCTCGCGCAGCCTGGGAATGCCCGGCGTCGGCAGGTAATGGGTGCGGTTGTCGACCATGGCTTTCGCCACGGCCTGCTTGAAGGTGTCGGGCGCGTCGAACGACACGTCGCCCTGATCAAGGCGGAACGGATCCTTGACGGTGTACATCATGTCGCGGATGCGGACGATGGCGGAAACTGGAACGGTGTCGTAGAACTTACCCATAAGAGTTTAGAGTTTAGAGTTTGGAGTTTGGAGTTTAGAGTTTAGAGTTTAGAGTTAAGAGTTAAGGAGGCTTTGTCTAGTATCGCATTCAGTGTCGCGGCCGTCTTCTTCAGCGGCAGGTTGCTGACGTAGAAGTGGCGGGCGCCGAGGTCGGTGAGGGCACGGATCGTCCGTGCGCACACGTCGATCGGTGTGGCGCCTGCCGCGAACTCCTGCGTGAGCGCGTCGACCGGCACCGGCAGGAACTGGCTGAGCACGGCGAGCGTCTTCGCGTTGGCGCTGCGGTAGTAGAAGACGCCGAACACGCCGGGCATGGCGAGGCCGTTTCTGCGGCCCTCTTCGAGAAAGGCCTCGATGCGATCCACCTGATGGTGCGACACGATCTGGGTGAGGAAGAAGTCCGCGCTGACGTCCGGCTGCAACAGCCACTCGACCTGTCGCTTCGGATCCGCCGCCGGGTTGGCCCATCCGCCGAGCTCGAGCTCGGGATGCCGCCCGCGGATCAGCTGCCGGAGCTGCCACGCATGCGCGAGGCAGCGCGGGCGGCCGACGTGCTTGTCGCCGCCGAGCACGACCAGCGACGGAAAGCCGCCCTGCGCGGTTTGATCGGCGTAGGCGAGGCAGTACTCCAGCGAGTGCTTGGTCGTCAGGAACGGGATGATGCGGTGGCGATCGACCTTGTCACCGAGGTTGGCCACCAGGTGCCGCAGGTTGTTTTCCTCCTGCGCGCCGACGGCGCTGTCGGTGACCATCACGCTGACGTCGAGGCGGGTGAGCGACCGGATGGCGTGGTAGGTATCGATCCACGCTTCCATGCCTTCCGCCGCTTCGAGCTCCGCCCGCGGGGGGCGAAGCTCGACGGCGATCACACTGGAGGGCTCGCGGCGGAGCCGCGAGAGATAGGAAGCCAAGAAGCTATTTTTGCTCTTTGATCTTGTAGCCGGCCGGCGGCGCAAACAGGTCCGCGGCCAGGGTTCCGGTTTCGACCGACTGCACGGTGCTGGTGGAGGTCATGCCGCCCATCTTCGCCATCATGCCGGCCATCGGGCCGTCGCCGCCCATCTTGATGCTCATCTCGGTTTCGTACGGGATGCCGCCGGTTTCGGCGAGCTGCTTGTACATTTCGGCCATCGCCTTCGCCTGGCCGGGCGAGCCCTTGGCGCCGCGCGGGTCGCTGAAGATCCAACCTTTTTCGACCGCGCCCTTGTAGAACGCGATGTACTCCGCGGTGCCGGGCGCGCCCTTGACGACCCACATCGGGCCTTCCAGCATCACCGTCATCTTCATGCCGCCGGCGCCGCCCAGCATGGCGGGCAGCTCGATCGACATGTCGTAGCCGGTGGCGTTCCTGCCGGCGATCTGCTTGGTCTGGCCGTTGGGCTTGACCGACGCCTTCATGGCCGAGGTGTCGACGCTCTTCGAGATGTTCTCACCGAACGCCTGCATGTCCCACGCGTCGGCTTCCTTCTTCTTCGAGTCGAACGAGAAGAGCCGCTGGCTGTCGACGTCGAAGATCATCGTGCGGGTGGTGTCACCGGTGATGGTCTCGGTCCGCATCTTGTTGCCCTTGATGTAAGTAGTCGTGGCCATGTTGCCGGAAATGCCCATGCCCTTGCCGGAGCCGATGGCCTTGACGGTCACGTCGGCGAACGACGGGGCCGCGATGGCGAGCGCGAACAACGCGATGAGGACGGAACGCTTCATGTCATCTCCTTGGGGGGATGATTGGGGACAGGCCCCCATTTTCACACTTCTATCGAAGTTCGGGACTGTGAAAATGGGGGCCTGTCCCCAATCATCCTATTGCTGACTCGTCGTCGTCCTGGGTTTTGCGGCCTTCGCCCACTCGTTGGCCCAGTTCAACATCTCGGCCACGGTGTGCATCACCGATTCACGGGCGACGTAGCCGTGCGCCTCGTGCGGCAACGTGACGTAGCGGACCGTCGCCCCGTGGCCCTTCAGCGCGCGATAAAACCGCTCCGACTGGATGGGATAGGTGCCGGCGTTGTCGTCGGCCTCGCCGTGGATCAGGAGGATCGGCTCCTTGATCTTGTCGGCGTGGTTGAACGGCGACATGCGCGAATAGAGCTGCGGCACCTCCCAGAACGTGCGGTCCTCGTTCTGGAAGCCGAACGGCGTGAGCGTCCGGTTGTAGGCGCCGCTCCGCGCCAGGCCCGCCCGGAAGATATCCGAGTGCGCGAGGAGGTTCGCGGTCATGAACGCGCCGTAACTGTGGCCGCCCGCGACCACGCGATCGCGATCGACGACGCCCATGTCGACGGCCTTGTCGACCGCGGCTTGCGCGCTGGCGACGAGCTGCTCGACGTAGGTGTCGTTGGCGGTCTCACCCGGACCCACGATCGGCATCTTCGGATCGTCGATCACCGCGTAGCCCTGCGTGAGGAAGAGCATGTGCAGCGTGCTCCATCCCGGCGTCGTGAAGCGGTACTGCGATCCGGTGACCTGGCCGGCGAGCTTCGCATCCGTGAACTCCTGCGGGTACGCCCACAGCAGCGCGGGCAGCCGGCCCTGCGCCGGCGTCCATCCCGGCGGCGTGTAGATGGTGGCGCGCATTTGCACGCCGTCCTTGCGCTGGTAGGTCACCATCTCGGCCTTCACGCCCTTCATGGCCGGCGCCGGATCCTTATAGGTGCTGAGCGGACGACGGCTGGCCGATTCGCGGCCGCGCACGTAAAGGTTCGGCGGATCGGTCCGGGTCTCGTACCGCGTGATGAACTTCGATCCATCGTCCGAGAGCAGGCCGACCACCGGCTCGTACGATCCTTCTTCGGTCTGGAACAGCCGTTCCTTGGCCCCGGTCTTGATGTTGACCTTGTCGAGGAAGGGACGGTCACCTTGCGGCGATGAGCCGACACCGGCGAGGTAGACGCTGTCGCCAACCTGCAGCAAGGCGTCGGTGCTGGACGGACGCGCCTGGCGCATCGGCGTGCCCGGGTTGGCGTACGAATCCTCCGAGCTCCGCTCCGACAGCTTGCGCGGCGCCGCGCCGGGGGCATCGATCACCCACGTGCGGGTCAGCTTCGTGTCGCGATCGTTCTCGGTCAACCACACCGCGCCGGCGGAGGTCCACGTGACGCTCTGCACGCGCAGCTCGGTGCGGGTCAACTCAGCGGGGGTCACGGCAAACGGCGCCGTCCACGTCATCACCTTGTCGCGTTGAGGCACCTTGTTCTTCGGGTCGCCGCCGTCGAGCGCTTCGGTCCACGCCACGGTGGCCGGCTGCGTCGGGTGCCAGCGCCAGAGGCGAGGCCCGGGCAACACGGCCCCGCGTGCCAGGTTGTCGGCCAGCGGCAGATCCGCGAGCGGCTTCACCAGCGCTCCGCGCCGATCCCAGATCTCAACCGAGCTTGGGAACGACCGGTAGGGGACGAGCCACGAGAAGGGCCGCTTGACCCGCTCGATGAGCATGTACTGGCCGTCAGGCGACGGCCTGAACTCGCTGTGGATCGCGGGCTTGCCGATCGGCGAGCGCTGGCCGGTGGCGGCATCGACCGCCGCCAGCTGGCTCGTGGCGTAGTACTCGAACAGCGCTTCGTCGTGCACGCTCCCGAGCATGTCCTGCACGGTCGCGGCCGGCGCGGCGCGGCCGCGGTTCTCCTGGATGTTCGGACCGCTCGGCACTTCCGCAGCCGCCGGCGCAGGGCCGCGGCCGGCGTTGATGAACGCGCACAACAGCGACGCGCCCTCGCCGATCCACGCGCACGGCGTGCCCAGCGACGCATTCAGCTGCGCCGGCGTGATCGCCCTGGCCTGGCCGGTGGCCGTGTCGCCGATCCACAACTCGATGCCGTTCTCGCGCGTGTTTGTGAACGCAAGGCGCCGGCCGTCCGGTGAGAATCCAATCCAGCTGATCGCGGGGGTGGCCGGCAGCGTCACTTTCCGCTCGGCGCCGTCGGCGACGACCTTGAGCGTGAGATTGCGATAGCGGTTGTTCAGGCGATGCGGGCCATTGGTCCGCGGGTTGATGCGCAGGCCGGCAAGCCGATGCATCGGCTGCGCCAGCTCGGCGATAGACGGGAACGGCGCGCGTTCGAGCAGCACCACCACGTCCCGCGAAGGACTGAGCTCGGCCGTTGGCGGCGGCGCCGTGTCGAGAATGTCGACAATCTCCTTCGGCGGCAGCAGATATCCGGATGCCGCAGGCGCGGTGGGCGCCTGCGCGCCGAGCGTGACCGATCCGACGATGGCGACCAGGGCGAGAACGACTCTGCGCATGACTGCTCCTTGCCCCGCCGAAGCTCTAGCGGAGGCGGGCTCCCACCTCCGCTACTGCGAGGCAGGCTGCGGATTGTACCAGTTCCTCACGAGGGTTCCTCACGGAGGTTCCTCACGAAGGTTCGGTTGCGGCGAGCCCGGCCGCACGTCCGGTGGCCCATGCCCAGGCGAAGTTGTGGCCGCCGATGGGACCAAACGCGTCGAGGATCTCGCCGCACAGGTACAGGCCGGGGCAGCGCTTGCTCTCGAGCGTGCGCTGGTTGATGGCGTCCAGCGCCACACCGCCGCCGGTGACTTCGGCCTTCTTGTAGCCCTCGTCGCCGATAACCGGGAGCTCGTACGACGTCAGCTTGTCGATCAACGCCGTGCGCTCGGATCGGCGCAGGCTGCTCGTCCGGCGATCGGCCGGCACGCCGGCCTCGGTCATGAGCTGTTCGGCGAGGCGCGCCGGGACGTGCCTGCCGAGCAGCGACGCGACGCTCGCGGATGGCGCGTCGAACCGGGCCGTCCACTCGCGAACGCCCAGCGGGGACCACTGGGCGCGAATTGTCCGGCTGGCCGCCTTCGCCGAGGCTTCGGCGCCCGAGAAGCCGGACGCCACATCAGGGTGCCGTGTCACCACGTGGGAAATGTCGAGCACGCTCGGACCGCTGTAACCGCGATGCGTGAACAGGAACCCGCCGGAGGTCTCGACGGCCCGCCTTCCGCTCTTCGCGCGCAGGCGCGCGTTCAGGGAGACGCCGGCGAGCGCGGTGTGTCCAGCGGCCGGATTGCCCAGCAACGGCGTGAGCGCCGGGTAGGTTTCGACCATCCGATGGCCGAACGTTTCCGCGATGCGGAGGCCGGTGCCGTCGCTGCCGGTGGCCGGCACCGACAAGCCACCCGTGGCGAGGATCACCCGCATGGCGGTGATCTCGCCTGCTGGCGTCCGCAGCGTGAAGCCCGGCGCGGATGCCACGATGCCGGTGACGAGCGTGTCGAACTGGAGCCGGACGCCGCGGTCGCGCGCAAGGGCGACAAGCCCGTCGCGCACGTCGCGCGCGCGGTTCGATTGCGGAAAGAGCTTGCCGGACGCTTCCTCCAGCGCGAGGGGAATGCCGAGGTCGCGCTCGAAAAACGCGCGCTGCTCGTGAAGGGGCCAGGACTTGAGCATGCCGCGCATCAGGTGCGCCGGCGAATCGGTGACGAAGCGTTCGGGGGCCGGCACGGAGGGGAGCACGTTGCAGCGGCCGCCGCCGCTGATGAGGATCTTGCGGCCGCCGTCAGCCGTGCGCTCGATCAGGAGGACGTCGGCGCCCTGCGACGCGGCGAAGATGGCCGCGACGAGGCCGGCCGCCCCTGCGCCGACCACGGCCACAGATGTCACAGATCAATCAACGTCAGGGTCATCGGAACAATTCGTCGATGGGAACGATGTTGATCGGTCCGAGGTTGAGCTGGCGGACCGGGCCTTCAATCACCCGACGATCGCCGACGATGACGACCGCCATCCTGTCCGGCTGAATGTACCGCGCGGCGGCCTTCTGCAGATCCGCCGCCGTGACCGCGGTCACCTTCGCCACGAACCCGGAGAACGTGTCGTCGGGCAGGTTGTAGACGACAAGCTCTTCGAGCTTGCGGGCGAGATCGCCGGTAGTCTCGAACTCGCCGGGGAAGCCAAGGGCGACGTAGTTCTTCGCCTTGGAGAGCTCGTCGCCGGGCACGGGCGTGAGAATGCCGTCGAGCTCGACGAAGAATTCCCTGAGCGCGTCGGCGGTCTTGTCGGTCTGCACGCCGGCCGTCGCCAGGAACGGTCCCGGGGATTGGCGCATGTCGAACCCGGAGCTGGCGCCGTAGCTGTAGCCGTTCTTCTCCCGCAGGTTCTGATTGAGCCGTGACGTGAACGATCCGCCCAGGATGGTGTTGAGCACCTCGAGCGGAACGTAGTCCGGCGTGGAGCGCGGCACGCCCACCCAGCCGATGCGGATCTGCGACTGCGCGGCTTCCGGTTTGTCCACCAGGTAGATCTGCCGGCGCGTCAGCTGCGGCGCCGCGGGCACGCCCGCAACGAGCGCCGCCATGCCGTCGGCCTTCCATCCGCCGAAGGATTTTTCCAGCGCCGGCAGCAGCGAGGCCGGCGTCACGTCGCCGACGACGAGCAGCGTGGCGTTGTCGGGGCGATAGTGTGCGCGGTAGAACGTGCGCAGGTCGTCAACGGTGAACGACTCGATGGCGGGTGGCAGGCCGTTGGCCGACGTGCCGTACCGGTGCGTCGGCCCGAACACGACCCGCGGAAAGGCGAGCTGGATGAGGGCGGCGGGGTTGTCGCGCGCCTGGAGCAGGCCCGTGAGCCGTTCCTTCCTCAACCGCTCGAGCTCGCCGGCCGGGAAGGTGGGCCTCAGCCCGACGTCGGCCATCAGCGGCAGCGCGTCGCCGAGCCGCGATACCGGCACCGACATGCGCACGGCCGAATAATCGAACGAGCTCGTCGTCGACAGGTTGGCGCCGAGGAATTCGATCGCGTCGGCCAGATCGAGCGCCGACCGCGTGCCCGCGCCCTCGTCCAGCATCGCCGCCGCGAGGCTGCCGACGCCGTACTTGCCGATCGGATCGGCGGCGCTCCCGGAGCGGATGATGAGGTTGACCTGCGCGAGCGGGACCTCGTGGTGCTCGACGATCCACACGGCGAGCCCATTCGAGAGCCGGCTCTTCTGGATCGCCGGCATCTTCAACGACGGCGCCGGACCAACGGCCGGCGGCTTCGATCGATCGGGCGCCTGGCCGCTGATGGTCACGCCGATTGAAGCGCAGACGACGGCGACGACATACAGCCGCAGATTAGTACGCAGATTCATGTTTTTCCAAAGCCCCAAGGCCGACGTCACTTTGTCCCCGGTACGACGCTCAGCTCGACGCGGCGATCCTTCGGCAGGTATCTTTCGACGGCCGCCTGCACCTCGGCGGCAGTGACGGCGCGGTAGCGCGCCAGATCCTTCTCGAAGTAATCGGGCGTGCCGGCGGACTTGAAATACGAGTTGAGCTGATCCGCCTTGCCGCCGAAACCGCCGACGCGCTCCATGCCGCGGTAGAAGTTGGCCTCGGTCTGGTTGAGGGCGCGCGTCATCTCGCGCGCGTCGGGCAAAGACGCACGGAGCTTGTCGAGCTCTTCGTCGATCACCGCCTGGATCTTGTCGAGCGTCTGGCCGGGACGGGCGGTGGCCATGATCAGGTAGCTGCTGCCGAGCGCCTGTGATTGCTGGAACGCGTTCACGTCCTGCGCGATCTGCAGGTCGTAGACGAGGCGGCGATACAGCCGCGAGTTCTTGCCGCCGGTGAGCAGGTTCGAGATCACATCCATGGCCGCGTCGCCGGGCTTCAGCAGGCCGGGCGTGTGCCACGCGAGATACAGCCTCGGGAGCTGCACGCGGTCGGTGATCGTCTTCTTCTTCACGCCGTCGAGCACGGGCGTCGGCGGCGAGAGCGGCGACACGGGCTTGCCGCGCGGCACGTCGGCGAACCATTTCTCGACCAGCTTGCGGGTCTGATCGACGTCGATGTCGCCGGCAATCACCAGGCTGGCGTTGTTCGGCACGTAGTAGGTCCGGAAGAACCGCGCCACATCCTCGAAGCTCGCAGCGGTGAGGTCTTCCATCGATCCGATCACCGGCCAGCTGTAGGGATGCCCGGGCGGATAGAGCAACGACGCCAGCTCCACGAACGCCTGTCCGTAGGGCTGGTTGTCCACGCTCTGCCGCTTCTCGTTCTTGACCACGTCGCGCTGGCCGTCCACTTTTTCGGGGGCCTTGTCGTCGAGCAGGAAGCCCATGCGATCCGATTCGAGGAACAGGGCCAGCTCGAGCGCGTTGGCGGGCAGGTCGATGTAGTAGTTGGTACGGTCGTTGTTTGTCGACCCATTGTTGTTGGCGCCGGCGGCTTCGAGCCACGTGTCGAAGGCGCCCTCGGGCACGTGCGTCGATCCTTCGAACATCACGTGCTCGAACAGGTGGGCGAACCCGGTGCGGCCCACCCGCTCGTTGGCCGAGCCGACGTGAAACCAGACATTCACCGCCACCACGGGCACGCTCGTGTCGCGATGCAGGATCACGTTCAGGCCGTTGGGCAGCGTGAACTGGCTGTACGGTACCGAGAGGGCCGGCGCCTGGGCGGCGGCGGTGGTCGCAGTCGCGACGGCAAGGGCAATGGTCGAGATCCAGCGCGTCATCCGCCAAGTCTAGCGCAGCGCCGCAAGGGCGGCGCGGCGCCTGGACCCTGGGATATACTTTCCGTTTTCGTGACAGACCAACCATTGGTGGCGGTGATCATGGGCTCCACGTCCGACTGGGACACGATGTCTCACGCGGCCGAGGTGCTCGAGCGTTTCGGCGTGCCGTTCGAGAAGGAAGTCGTCTCGGCGCATCGCACGCCGGTGTGGATGGCCGAGTTCGCCCAGAGCGCGGAAGCGCGCGGCATCCAGGTGATCATCGCCGGCGCCGGCGGCGCCGCGCACCTGCCGGGCATGGTCGCCTCGCACACCGTGCTCCCGGTCTTCGGCGTTCCCGTCAACAGCGCGTCGTTGCAGGGACTCGATTCCCTGCTCTCCATCGTCCAGATGCCGGCCGGGGTGCCGGTGGGCACCCTCGCCATCGGCAAGGGCGGCGCCACCAACGCGGCGCTGCTGGCCGTGGCCGTCCTGGCGACGACGCGGCCCGAGCTTCGTGAGCGGCTTCGCCAGTTTCGCGCCGAGCAGACGGCGAAGGTCCGCCAGGACACCCTTCCGTGAACCGCCCCGTGTTGCCCGGCGCCACCATTGGCGTGCTTGGCAGCGGACAGCTGGGTCGCATGCTCGCGCTCGAGGCCAAGCGCATGGGCTACCGCGTCCATACGCTCTCGCCCGGCGTCGATACGCCCACCGGACAGGTGGCGGACCTCGAGGTCAGCGCCGAGTACGACGATCTCGAGGCCATCCGCGCGTTCGCGCGCGGGGTCGACGTGGTCACCTTCGAATTCGAGAACGTGCTGATCGACGCGGCGGACGCCGCGGCCGAGATCGTGCCGGTGCGTCCCAGCGGATCGGCCCTGCACATCACACAGCAGCGCGCGCGCGAGAAGGCCTTCCTGGCCGATCGCGGCTATCCGGTGGCGCCGTTTGCCAAGGCGCAGTCGCTCGACGAGCTCGCGGTCGGCCTCGGCGCCGTCGGCCTTCCCGCCATCGTCAAGACCTCGGTGTTCGGCTACGACGGCAAGGGCCAGCACCGCATCAACAGCATCGAAGAGGGGGAGCGCGTCTGGGGGCTCATCGGCCACCAGGAGGCGATCATCGAGCGGCTGGTCGAATTCACCATGGAGATCTCGGTTGTGGCCGCGCGCGGGCTCGACGGCGAGTTCGCGCACTACGGCGTGATTGAAAACGTCCATCACAATCACATCCTGGATCTGTCGGTGTGTCCGGCGCGGCTGCCGGCGGGCATTGGCCATGAGGCCGTGCACCTGACGCACCGCGTGCTCGAGGACCTCGGCTACGTCGGCGTGTTGTGCGTGGAGTTCTTCGTGACGGGCGACGGCCGGCTGCTGATCAACGAGATTGCCCCGCGCCCCCATAACTCGGGGCACTTCACGATCGACGCGTGCGTGACGTCGCAATTCGAGCAGCAGGTGCGCGCGGTGTGCGGGCTCTCGCTCGGCGACCCGGCGCAGATCAGGCCCGCCGCGATGGTGAACCTGCTGGGCGATCTGTGGATCAACGGGGAGCCGGACTGGGCGGCGGCGATGGCGGTGCCGGACGTGAAGCTGCACTTGTACGGCAAGGGCGACCCGCTCGTGGGCCGCAAGATGGGCCACCTGACGGCGCTGGGCGAGTCGGTGGAAGAAGCCGCCGCGAAGGCCCTCGCTGCCAGGGATGTCCTTTGTTGATCAAAGAGACCACGAAGACCACGAATTCGTGATCTTCGTGGTTTCTCTTAGAATCCTCTGGTGATCCGCTTCGGTCCGTTCCAGGTCGACCCGCGGACGTGGACGCTCTCGCGCGACGGGGCGGCCGTGGATCTGTCGCCGCGCCTCGTCGAGATCCTGACCCACATCGTCGAGAGAAACGGCGAGATCGTCACCAAGGACGAACTGCTGGAGCGGTTCTGGCCCGGCGTGAACATTACCGAGAACACGCTGACGCGCGCGATTGCCGACATCCGCAAGGCGTTGGCCGACAGCGCCGACAGCCCGAAGTACCTGCAAACGGCCGCGCGCCGCGGCTACAGGTTCGTCGGCGAGCCGCAGTCGCAGCCGGATCCCGGCGTCCGGATCCCGGCGCCCGATCGGGATGATCCATTTCAAGCGTGGGTGAAAGGGAAGCTGGCGCTCGATTCGCTGGATCTCAAGAAGCTGACCGGCGCGATTGCCGCCTTCGAGCGCGCCGTGGTGGAGCTGCCGTCGTACGCGCCGGCGCACGCGGGGCTGGCCAATGCTTACCTGTTGCAGTTCGAGAAGACGCGATCGGGCAGCGTTCCCGATCGCGAGCTCCTCACGCGCGCGATGGCGGCCGCGCGGCAGGCGTGCGCCCTGGACCCGTCGCTCGGTGAAGGGTGGGCGGTGCTCGGCTACCTGCTCGGCGCCGCAGGGAAGATGGAAGAGGCGCAAGCGGCCGGCCGCCGCGCCAGCGCGCTCGAGCCCGACAACTGGCGGCATCAATACCGGCTGGCCTACAGCGCCTGGGGAGAGGAGCGGCTGCGCGCGGTCGACAAGACGCTGACCCTGAAGCCGGGCTTCGCACCGGCGCGCATGCTGTCGGCCATGGTGTTCATCGCCCGCGGCGCCCTGGACCGCGCGGAGCGGGAGGCGACGCTCGGCGCCGACGCGCAGCGCCAGCACCGCCACGATCACACGCCGCTGCCCGCGGTCGGCCTTCACTGGTTGCGCGGCCTCGTGCTCGGCGCGAAGGGCGATCTGCCGGCGGCGCTCGCCAGCTTCGAGGAAGAGATCGCCATGGGCACGAGCGGCCACGTGTATGCGCGCGAGTTTGCGGTCAACGCGCGCGTGGCCGCCGGCTTCACCCATCTCACCCTGAACGACACTCCGCCGGCCGCCGCCGCGTTCCGGCAGGCCCTCGCCGAGGCGCCGGGGCATCCGCGGGCCACGCTCGGCCTGCACGCCGTGGCCGCACGGTCGGGCGACAGGGCCGGCGCGGACGCGACCAAGGCGGCCCTGGAACACGCGATCGGCGAGCTCAGCCTTGGCGAGCGTCACAGCGAAGCGGCGCTCGTGCAGGCCGGCCGGTGGATCGTTCGCGGCCAGACGGCGGAGGCGATGGACATCCTCGATCGGCTGCTCACCGACGCACCCCCCGGCCCGGCCGGCTGGATTGTGCCGGTGGACCCGATGCTCGCCGCCCTGCGCTTCGCCCCCGGGCGGGCGACGCTGCTGGCCCGGCTCGCGGCACGGGCTTCATAGAACTGCATCCCAGCTTCCAGCTTCCAGCACCAAAGCACCAAAGCACCCCAGCACCAAAGCACTCACAGTTTCTCACCCCATCCTCAGGACATCCCCACCCGCGCAGAACGACGATGACCGTGGAGGCTGGTCATGGTTGGCTTACTGATCACGTCGCTCGTCGTCGCGCTCTCATCCTCTCCATCTCCGCAACAAGGTCCGCCGCCGACGGTGGCGATCGCCGTGGCGCCCGCGGGAGACACGCAGGAACTGACGCTGAAGGACGGCACGCGCGCGATTGGCCGCGTCGAAACCATCGAGGCCGGTCGCTTCACGTTCCGCACGACATCCGGCGCGGTGATGAGTGTGGAAACCGACAAGGTGCAGTCGCTGGGCACGGTCTCGGGCCGTGTCGTGGCCGGGGACTTCTGGCCCGACGACTCCAATCCCACCCGGCTGTTCTTCGCGCCGACGGGACGCGCGTTGAAGCGGGGCGAGTCGTACCTCGGCGTCTACGAGATCATGCTGCCGTTTGTCCAATACGGCATCACCGATCGCATTTCGGTTGGCGCCGGCACGCCGCTCATCTTCGGCAGCGGCGGCGACACGCCGTTCTGGGTCACGCCGAAGGTGCAGGTGCTCAAGGCGAAATCCACGGAGGCCGCGCTCGGCGTCATACACTTTATCAACGTCGGCGACGCCAATCTCGGGATCGCGTACGGCGTGGTCACGCAAGGGAGCGCCGACTCCGCGATCACGGTCGGCGCGGGCTACGCCTACGTGCGTGATGAAGGCTCGGACGATGGTTCGGCGGTCGTGATGTTCGGCGGCGAGCACCGGGTGTCGCGGCGCCTGAAGCTCGTCACCGAGAACTACGCGTTCGATGGCGGCGGCATCCTCAGCGGCGGCGTCCGGTTCCTCGGCGAGCGGCTCTCGGTTGATCTGGGACTGGCGTCGCCCCTCGGTGTTGACGTCTTCGTGGCGTTCCCGGTGATCAACTTCGTGTGGAAGTTCTGATACAGCCGTCAGCCGTCAGCCTTCGGCCGTCAGCCTTCGAGGGTCAGCTCTGGGCCGACGGCTGGAGGCTGACGGCAGTGGCGCGATTCTCGGCAACTCAACTGAATTGTGGGCTAGCGTGGTGTGAGGGTCAGGGTTGACTCGGTGGGCCCGGGCAAGAACGGCGACGGCTCGCCGTTGAGCCACAGGCGGTACTGATCGTTGTAGTGCGGCGACAGGGGATGGCCGCTCTGGCCCGTCGGCACGTGCAGGATCCCATCCTCCTCGTGGCCCGGCGACACGGCCATGCGCTCCGATGGCCCGGCGCGTGGCGAGTGCGCGCGCGGGGTGTAGACGTCGCCCGGCAGCGGGTCCCCCGGCATGTTGAGGTAGCGGCCGAAGAACGGGATGCCCGACGCGAGCGGATGCCAGACCTGCGCGCGATTGAACTCGCCCCACGTGCGATCCGATAGCGCCGGTCCCGACTTGCGCAACTCGGCGATGGCTTCGTCGACCGCAGAGAGGATCAGTTCATCCCACGTCCTGAATTGCGGATCGAGCAGATGCGCGGGCCGCTCGGTCAGCAGCTGCCAGACCGGGCTCTCGCCGCGGAGCGATCGCGTGTAGTCGAACGACGGATCGATGCGGCGAGCGGGCGAGGTCAGCGTGGTCATCACGCGAACCACGAGCGCGGTGCGGAACTGGCGCACCAGGCGATAGGCGACCGACCCCGGCGACGCGCGGCCGGTCCACGTCGTTTCGACGAGGCGGCGGAATTCTTCTCGTTGGCGGGACTGAAGTCCCGCCTCTACGGCGCCCGGCTGGCGCAGCGCGTCGAGCACCAGCGTGCGCCAGCGATCGAGAAAGAGCGCGGTGTCTTCGAGCTGCACGTGCAGCATGTCCTGCGGCGTGGCCTTTACGATCGCCATCAGCCGATCGCGGATCAGGCGGGCGCGGATGCCGTCGGCGTATCCGCCCTCGCCGATCGTCGCGAGCAGGGCGCCGTCGACGACGGGGGCGTTGGCCGTCCAGATGCGGCCGCCGGCCGGATCGGCGATGCGCGGAAATTCCGCGGCGGGCAGGTAGCCGTCCCACCGGTGCGTGCCGTCGGCCCACGACGCCGGCGTCAGGCCGTCGTGTCCGACGCGCCGCGGGATGGCGCCGCCGATCGTCCACGCAATGCGGCCCGTGGTGTCGCCCATCGTGACGTTCTGATTGGGGATGCCGAGGCCGGCGACCGCGATCATCAACTCGTCGACGGTCCGGGCCCGTTCCGGCCTGGTGATGTCCGACGAGAGCGCGGCGGCGTCGTGCGCGATCCATCGCTGCGCGTACTCGCGGCCCTTCGCATCCTTCCAGACGATGGGGCCCCAGATGGTCCAGCGGACCTGGATGGTCTTCAAGTCCGCGCCCTTGGCCGCGAGGGTTTCGCGGTAGGTCTCGAACGGCTTCGCGCCGTCCGGCGTCAGGTACTGAGTCGCGTCGCGGGCGTCGGGATCGATCATCACGAGATCGCTCCAATCGCCGCCGCTGTTGGTGAAGCCCCACGCGACGTGGCCGTTGCTGCCGACGACCATGCTCGGCAGGCCAGGGAGCGTCACGCCGTTGATGTGCTCGGTGGCCGCGGGCCCCGCGGGATCGGGAAACGCGAACGACGCGCGATACCAGATGGTCGGCACGTTGATGGCCAGGTGCATGTCGTTGGCCACGAGCGCCGTTCCAGACGCCGAGTGCGCGGCATCGACGGCCCAGTTGTTGCTGCCGGCGATCAAATGCTCATCACGGAAACACTGAAACACCGAAGCAACGAACAAATCCTTTCCCAAAGGCTCGTTGCACGCGGCTTTGAGGAGAGGTTGTTCGGTGTTTCTGTGGTTCTGTGTTTCTGTGTGATGCATTTTTCGCAAATCGAATACGTCCGGCCCTGGTGTCGGCGGCCTGACGATCGCGGAGCCCACCACCGGCGTGTCCCACTCGGAGCCGGCCGTTGCCAGGAAGCGGAACATCGGCTCGGGCAGGCTGTCGCGCATGGCGCCCATCGTCTGCTCGAAGAGCCCCTGGCGCCCCTGCAGCGTGTTGAACATCGCGAGCACGGTGAGGATGGAATCTTCCGGCTTCCACGGCTCGGGCACGGCGCGCAGCACCAGGTACTCGAATGGCGCCGCGCCGAGCGCCGCGAGGCCGGTGTTGACGCCGGCGGCATAGGCCTCGAGCAGGCGCCGGTACGCCGGCTCGGTCTGTTCGAAGGCGCGATGCGCCACGTTACGGAAGCGATGCACGCGCACGGCCTCGTCTGCTGCCAGCGCGCGGGGACCCACAAGACCCGACAACTCGCCGGCGGGCTGCCGCCGTTGCAGATCCATCTGGAAAAAACGGTCTTGCGCGTGGAGAAATCCCAACGCGCGGGCGACGTCCTCACGGGACTGCCCCGTGATGGTCGGCACACCGAGCGAGTCGCGATCCACTTTGACCGTGGCCGAAAGGCCAGGGACCCGGGAGGTGCCGTCGACCATCGGCAGGCTGGCGCGCACCTGCGATCGGGCGTAGACGCCGGCCATTACGATGAGGGCGCCGGCCACGGCCAGCAGGACGATCACGTATCTCAGGATCCGCACAGGAAACCATTATCCACTTTGATCGCAAGCGGCGGATCGCGCGGGTCTGGCCACTGGCGTAACGTGTTCGCATGATGCACCATGAAATCGTGCCCTCGACTTCCACTCCTGCGATGAGCGCCCTGGACACGCGCTGGAAGCCCCTGGCGGCGCGGGATGCCAGCGCCGATGGGACGTTCGTGTACGGCGTGACGTCGACCGGCATTTACTGCCGGCCCAGCTGCCCCAGCCGGCGTCCGCGCGCGGATCGGGTTCGGTTCTTCGACACCACCACCGATGCGCGCCAGGCCGGGTTCAGGGCGTGCAAGCGCTGCCGGCCCGACACCGTCGGCCTGGCGCAGCCCGGCGTGGAGGCGGTCCGGCGGGCGTCGGCCTATCTCGCCGTCCACGCGGATCAATCGGTGACGCTCAGCCATCTGGCTCGCGTCGCCGCCATGAGCCCGTACCATCTCCAACGCCGCTTCAAGGCCATCGTCGGCCTCTCGCCCCGCGAGTATCAGGCGGCGGTCCGTGCCGGACGCCTGCGTTCGAGCCTGCGCGACGGGCGCGAGGTGACCACGGCGATTTACGAGGCGGGATACGGATCGCCGAGCCGCGTCTACGAGGCGCCCCCCACCGGACGGGGCATGTCACCTTCGAGCTATCGCCGCGGCGGCGCCGGCATGCGCATCGGCTATTCGACCATGAGCAGCCCGGTGGGCCAGGTGCTGATCGCCGCCACCGAAAACGGGGTTTGCGCGGTCAAGCTCGGTGAGAGTGCCCCGGCGCTTGCGCGCGACCTGCGACGCGAGTACCCGGCGGCAGAGATCGTGCCGAACCAGAAACCGCGGAAGGCGTGGGTCACGGCGATTGCCGAACACCTGCGAGGCGTGACGCCGTCGCTCGATCTGCCCATCGACGTCACGGCCACGGCGTTCCAGTGGAAAGTGTGGCGCGCCCTTCAGCGGATCCCCTATGGCGACACCCGCGCCTACGCGGAGGTTGCCAAGGCGATCGGCAAGCCCAGCGCCGCGCGGGCCGTCGCCCGCGCCTGCGCCACCAACCCGGTCGCCCTGGTCGTCCCGTGCCACCGGGTGGTCCCGTCCGCCGGGGGGGTGGGCGGCTATCGCTGGGGGGCGGAGCGAAAGAAGCGGATCCTTGCACATGAGCAGCGCCCGGCCAGGGGGAGGTGACCGGATCTGCGCACCGTGGCACCCACCCCTTAGGCACCTTTGGCACACTAGGCACCCTTAGGCACGTTAGTATTTAGCGTGCCTTCGATTCGTTACGGCGTCTCCCCCTGGACCGGCGCCGTTCCAGCCAAGAAGCGACCCGAGTTTCCGGCCTACCGCGGCGTGAGCACCGCGCCCGCCGTGATCGTGGGCGGCGGCATGGCCGGCGCCATGACGGCGTACGCGTGCGCCGCCGCCGGCGTAAAGACGATCCTGCTCGAGGCCGATCGCGTCGGGCTGGGCGGCAGCAGCCGCGCCGCCGGCCTGCTGTCGAACGAGGCGTGCGAGTCGTACCGGGACCTGGAGGCGCGGGCCGGCCGTCGCGCCGCGCGCGCCCTGTTCGAGCTGTCCGAGCGCGCGCCGCGCGAGCTGGCGACCACCGTCAAGCGGCTCGGCATCAAGGCGGGTCTCAACCTTCGGGATGCGTTGCGCGTGGTGCCGCCCGGGTCATCCGACAAGTCGATCCGCCGCGAGATCGACGATCGACGGGCCGCGGGCCTGAACGGGTCGTGGGTCGTTCCGGCGTCGGTGATGCGCCAGACGGGAATCGCCTCCGCCGGCGCCATGCGGCTGCACGACTGGGGCTTTGTCGATCCCTATCGCCTGACCCTCGGGTTTCTGGCCGCCGCCACCAAGCGCGGCGTCAAGGTCTTCGAACGATCGCGCGTCAGGAAGATCACCTTCAACCGCAAGAACACCACGGCCTTTCTCGACGGCGGCGGGGCGATCACGACGTCGAACCTCCTGATCTGCATCGGCGAGCCGACCGATCTCTTCAAGCCGCTCAAGCGCCACCTGCGGCACGAGCATCGCTACGTGGTGCTGACCGAGCCCCTGCCCGCCGCGGTGCGCGCGGAAATGGGGCAGCGCGCCACGATCCTCACCGATACCGAGCTGCCGCCACACCGGTTGTGGCTGACGCCGGACCACCGCGCCCTGTTTGCGGGCGCGGATCAGAAGCGTCCTCCGGATCGGCTGCGGGACAAGACGCTGGTGCAACGAACGGGACAGTTGATGTACGAGCTCTCGCGGCTCTATCCTGCCATTTCGGGCGCCGCGCCGGCGTTTGGCTGGGACGTGCCGCTGGCGCACCCGGTGGACAGCGTGTTGTATGCCGGCGCACACCGGAACTTCCCCCATCACCAGTTTGCGTTCGGCACGTCGCACGACCCCGCCCGCGCGTATCTGGCCAGCCGGATCCTGGCGCGCGGCGTCATTGGCAAGGCAGAGAAAGAGGACGAGTTCTTCTCGTTCGCGCGGAACCTGTAGCAAGGCAGAAGGCAGAAGAAGAGAGCCCCCTATGGCCGACTCCGGTATTTTTCGCATCAACCCCCTGCAGGGATGGCAACGGGAAGCCATCCTGAAGGCCGCCGCGCTGCTGCGCGAGAAGTTCGGTAACCCGCCGAGCGACCTGGCCGCGCGGGCGGCGCATGACGGCCTGCTCGAGGTGCTGGATCCCGCGCGGCGGACGGTTCGGCTCCAGAAGGAGATGTCGGAAGCGACGCGCAAGGCGGCGCTGACCGAACGCGCCGAACGGCGCGCCCGCGAGCGCCGCGCCGCCGATCGCCGCAAGGCCAACCTGGGACCGCCCGCGGGATGGCCGGAACGGCGAAAGGGCGAGCGCCGGGCCGGCGATCGGCGCAGCCGCAGCTAGGCAGCTATACTGGCTGCCTGAACCGCGCTACCTGAACTACCTGAACTTGGAGGCTCTTTTCCCCATGCTGCGCACCCTGACGGCGTTCGTCCTCAGCCTTGCGATTGCTTCCTCTGCCGCGGCGCAGTCGACGGCGATCAACGGCACCCTCGAAGGCACCGTGAAAGACGAGCAGGGCGCCCTGCTGCCCGGCGTCACGGTGGCCGTGGCCAACATCGACACCGGCGAGCAGCGCATCGTCGTGACCAACGAGAACGGCCTGTACCGCGCGCCGCTGCTGTCGCTCGGCACCTACCGCGTGTCGGCCGAGCTCCAAGGCTTCAAGAAGTTCGAGCAGACGGGCATCTCGCTGCGCGCGGGCCAGACGGCCGTGATCAACGTCACGCTGAGCGTCGGCGCGATCGTGGAAACGGTGACGGTGACCGCGGACTCGCCGCTGGTGGACCTGGCCAAGATCGAGCAGGGCCGCACGCTGAGTGAAGCCGAGATCAAGACGCTGCCGCTGACTTCGCGCAACCCGTACAACTTTGCGCTGCTGCAGCCGGGCGTGGTCGGCTTCGAGACCAACGAGTTCGGCGTGCCCCGCATCACCGCCAACGGCGCGCTGCTGCGCGTGAACTACCAGGTCGACGGCAGCAACAACACCCAGAAGGACCGCGCGGGCCTGCGCCAGATGCCGATGTCGGAAGTGATGATCCGCGAAGTGAAGGTCGTCACCAGCGGCTACGCGCCCGAGTTCGGCCAGACCATGGGCCTGGTCTACAACGCGATCACGCCGTCGGGCACGAACACGTTCAAAGGGCAGGGCAGCTACCGTATGCAGCGGCAGTCGATGGTGGGCAAACCGTTCTTCGTGTCCGCCTCCGCGGCGAAGCCGCCGACCGACGTCAACCTCTACACCTTCGATCTCGGCGGCCCCATCGTCAGGGACAAGACGCATTTCTTCGGCGGCTACGAGCACACCGAGCGCGACCTGTCGGGCCTGAGCGTGATCACGATCTCGGCGGCGAACAAGGCGCTGCTCGGCCTGACCGAGCCGGCCTACATGCCGCGCGGCCTCAATACCGAGTTCGCGATCGGCAAGCTGGATCACCAGCTGAACCAGTCGAACCGCCTGTCGTTCCGCTACATGTTTTTCGACAACTTCATCACCGCCAACGTGGGCGGCGGCATCAGCTCCACGCAGCGCGCCACGGACTTCGCGGACCGGCAGCATTCCACCGGCGCGCAGCTGATCTCCACCATCGGCGCGGGCGCGCTCAACGAGCTGCGCGTCCAGTACGCCACCCGGGCCCAGAGCCGTACGCCCAACGCGCTGGCCGGGACGGGACCGGCCATCAACGTCACCGGAACGGCCAACTTCGGTGGACCCGTTGCGGGCGTGGCGGATTCCGGCTTCGGCTTTACGCAGAACGTGATGCAGGTCAACAACAACACGACGCTGCTGCGCGGCAACCACGGGTTCAAGGCCGGATTCGACCTGCAGTTCGTGTCGGACACGCGCACGGCGGCGCCGGCGCAGCTCTACACGTTCCCCAACGCGGCCGCCTACCTGGCGGCGCGCAATGGCACGAACCGGATGGGCTACACCAGCTTCACCCAGTACTTCGGCCTGCCGAATCTCGAGTACGACAGCCGGCAGTACGGGTTCTTCGTGCAGGACGACTGGCGGGTGACGTCGGACTTCAAAGTACTTTACGGCATCCGCTACGACCTCTACGGGCCGCCCGACGGCAATCCGAGTGCGCCGGTGGCGACGTCGCGTGAGTTCCCGACCTCGAACAACAACATTGCCCCCCGCGTCGGCGCGGTGTGGACGCTCGGCGAATCCCGCCGGTCGGTGGTGCGCGTCAACACGGGCATCATGTACGACCAGACGCTCAACGCGGTTTACGAGCAGGCGTTGCAGAACGACGGCACCAACGCCCGCGCGTCGGCGTCGTTTACGCCCACCCAGGTCGGTGCGCCGGCCTTCCCGGCGGTCCTGAGCACGGGCGCCGGCGCCCAGCCCAACCTGGCCTGGACGGTCGACGCCGATTTCAAGATCGCGCGCTCGTGGCAGAGCAACCTGCAGTTCGAGCATGCGCTGAGCGACCGCTACTCGGTCAGCGTCGGGGCGTCGTTCGTGAAGGGCTATAACCTGCCGGTCGTGACCAACATCAACCTGATCAACCCGACGGGCGCGTTGCCGGACGGCCGGCCGATCTTCGCCACCGCGGTCAACGCCGGCACCCGCGTCGATCCGCGCTACAACGTCATCAACGCCGTGCAGTCGCCCGGCGAATCGACTTACAAGAACATGACGCTGCAGCTGACGCGCCGCAGCTCGAAGGGCATCGGCTTCGACTTCGCCTACACGCTGGGCAAGAGCGAGGACAACGCGCCGATCACCGGCGCGCTCTCGGTACAGGGCGACGCGGGCCGCTCCGACATGACGAATCTCGACCGCGACCTCGGCCCGAACATCCTCGACCAGCGGCACACCTTCGTCGGCAGCATCGTCGCCACCCCGCAGTTCGAGCGCGGCGGCGCCGCCGGCGCGATCCTGAACAACAACGTGTTCGGCATCGCCATTCAGCTGGCCAGCGGCATCCCGGTGAACCTGCGCAGCAACCGCGAGTTGAACAACGACGGCACGGCCAGCGACCGCCCGAACGGCGTGGCCCGCAACTCGCTGCAGCTGCCGTCGCGCAAGAACGTCGACTTCCGCTACTCGCGCCGCTTCCGCATCCAGGGCAACATGGCGGCGGAAGTGATCGGCGAGGTCAAGAACATCTTCAACACCGTGCAGGTCAACGGCGTCACCGCGACGGTGGCGACCGACACGCAGGGCGTGCCGATCAACGCGCTGCCGACGTCGGGCAAGGACCTCGTGCCGACGGGCGGCTACGAGCAGCGGCAGTTCCAGCTCGGGTTTAAATTCACTTTCTGACACATTGACGATTTACGACCGACCGATTTGGCGATTGTTTGGCTATTGCCGACTTGCCCATCGAGCGATTCGATTGGGCGATCGGCAATGGCCCGATTGATTCGCCAAATCGCCAATCACTCAATCGTCAACAATCGCTGATTCAGTCATTCGACGATCGACAATGCGCCATTTCCTGATTTCCTTTGCCGTCCTTGTCGCGCTTGGCACCGGACACTCCTCGGCGCAGCACCAGCTCGTGCCGGTGTCGCAATTGAAGGGCGCGCCGGCGCTCGAGCTCGCGCTCCGCAAGCTCGACACCGTCGGCAGCTTGATGATGACGACGGCGCATCCGGACGACGAGAACAACGCGATGCTGGCGTACTTCTCGCACGGCAAGGGGTTCAGGACGACCCTGGTGACGGCGACGCATGGCGAGGGCGGGCAGAACGAGATCGGCCCGGAGCTGTTCGAGGCGCTGGCGGTGCTGCGCACCGAGGAGCTGCTGGCGGCGCACAAGTTCGACGGCGCGGAGCAGTTCTTCACGCGTGCCATCGACTTCGGCTATTCGTTCAGCATCGAGGAGACGCTCGAGAAGTGGGGCCACCAGGAGATCCTGGGCGACTACGTGCGCATGATCCGCACGATCCGTCCGGACGTGATTGTCGGCTTCGTGTTCGACGGTGACGGCGGCGGCCAGCACCACCAGGCGTCGACGCGCCTGACCCTCGAGGCGTTCCGCGCCGCGGCGGATCCGGCGAAATTCCCGGAGCAGATCAAAGAGGGCCTGCGCGCGTGGCAGCCGAAGAAGTTCTACTACACGGCCGGCTTTGGGCCGCCGGCAGGTGCAGCAGGTGCATCGGGTGCATCGGGTGCGCGGACGCTGCCAGGTGAGGGCGCGCCGACCCTGCTGCAGTTTGGCGGCGGCGACGAGTTCGATCCCGTGCTCGGCCGCACCTACAACGAGCTGGCGGGCGAGGCGCGCAGCATGCACAAGTGCCAGGGCATGTCGCAGCTGCTGCCGCTGCCGGCGCCGGTGGGCGGCGGCGGCCCCATGGGGCCGGGCGGCATCCGCGCGTATCGCCTGCGCGACACCGTGCTCGACGGCGGCGTGGCCCGCAGCGAGCGCGAAGTGTTCGACGGCGTCGACACCGGGCTGCGCGCGCTTCTGGCGTATTCGTCCAACGCTCCCGCAGAGCTCGGCGCCGCGCTCGATCGCATCGGCGCGAGCGTGAAGGATGCGCGCGCGGCGATGGCGGCCAACGGCGACGCCGCAACGGTGGCGCCGCTGTCACGCGGATTGAGGCTGGTCCGCGAGCTGCGCGGCGCCCTGTCGTCAATGAGCCTGAGCGAGACCGGCCGATACGAGATCGAGTTCCGCCTCGCGCAGAAAGAAGCGCAGTTCTCGCAGGCGCTGGTGCTGGCGGCCGACGTGCGGCTCGACGCGGTCGCTCGCGACGGCCTCGCCGTGCCGGGCCAACCCGTGCAGGTGGACATGATGGCCGCCAACCGCGGCAGAAGTGCGGTCGACGTGGCGATGGTCGCCAACGGATTCGCGGGCGGCCCCGCGCCGGCGTGCGAATCGAGCAGCGCCGTCGTGCCGGGATCGTCGCGCAGTTGCGGCAAGACGCTGACCATTCCCGCCGACGCCCGCCTGACCGCGGCCCACTTCCGCACGGGCACCGAGGGCGCGCGCTACGTGTTTGACGCCGACGTGCCGTTCGGATTGCCGTTCAGGCCGACGCCGTACACCGCGACGTTCTCCCTGTCGGTCGGCGGGGTTCCCTTCACGATCGCGCTCCCGATCCAGGCGCGGTCGGAAGCGGACATTTTCGCGGGCGAGAAGCGGCAGGAGATCCACGTGGTCCCGGCGTTTGCGGTGAAGGCGACGCCAGAGATCGTGATTGTGTCGACGAACCCTTCGACTCGCGACAGCGGGCCCGTCGGGCCCGCTGCCGCTCGCTCAGGGTTGGCGCCTGACGGCGCCAAGGACATTCGCGTGACGGTGACCAATCACGCAAAGGGCGCCGCCAACGCGGAGGTCGCCCTCGAGCTGCCGCAAGGCTGGCGCGCCACGCCGCCCACGCAGGCGGTGAGCTTCTCCCGCGAAGACGAAGCGATGACCGTCAGGTTCGCCCTGCAGGCGCCGGCGCCGGCGGTGCTGGCCGCCGCGGCGATGAAGCCGGGCGGCAATCAGTTCACCGTGAAGGCCATCGTCAAGAGCGGAGGGCAGAGCTTCGCGCAGGGCTACCAGGTGATCGAGTACCCGCATACGACGCGGCGGCACGTGCTCAACGCGCCGATCGTGAACGTGAAGGCGCTGGACGTGACGGTCAAGCCCAACCTGACCGTGGGCTACATCATGGGCGTCGGCGACGAGGTGCCGACCGCACTGGAGCAGCTCGGCGTCCGGGTGTCGATGATCACGCCGGACGAACTGGCCTGGGGCGACCTCTCGCGCTACGGCGCCGTCATGACCGGTGTACGCGCGTATGAACGGCGAGCCGACCTGCGCGCGTACAACCAGCGGTTGATCGACTACGCGAAGGCCGGCGGCACCGTGATCGTCCAGTACAACAAGTTCGAGTTCAACGACGCGCAGTACGGGCCGTACCCGGCCAGGGTCGGGCGCGAGCGCGTGACCGACGAGAATGCAGAACTGAAGATCCTCGCGCCGCAGCACCCGGTGTTCAACACGCCGAACGCCATCGGCCGCGCCGACTGGACCAACTGGGTGCAGGAGCGCGGACTGTATTTCCTCGACAGCGCCGGACGCGACCCGCACTACACGGATCTCATCGAGTTCACCGACCCATTCCCCTACAATGCCGGGGTGAAGCGCGGGGCACTGGTCGAAGCGAAGGTCGGGCAAGGCCGCTGGGTCTATGTCGGCCTCGGCCTGTGGCGGCAGCTGCCGGCAGGCACGGACGGTGCATTCCGGCTCATGGCGAACCTGTTGAGCCTCCCTTGAGGGCTCGAGGGACCGAGGGCTTGATGGCGGGCGGAACCGCGAAATTTTGTAAGACCCGGATTAAACTTCGGCGGGCCGGTCAGGTCTAACCAGCTGGCCGGCCGTGATCTCCCACCCCACGCGGCGATGACGGATTTGTATGCTCGAACACATTCTTCGGCGCATGGGATTTGGCGCGAGTCCGGCGGAACTCGCCGCGTGGGAGGGCGTTCCCATCGACACGGCGATCGACCGCCTCCTGAACTACGAGTCGATGTCGACCGATCACGACGCGAAGATCGGGCAGCCGGAGTACGTGGGGATCACCACGTCCGCAGGCAATCCCTTCTCGCCAAACACGTCGATCAATGATGCGCGGCAGCGCTGGCTGTTCCGCATGATCCACTCGCAGCGCCCGCTCGAAGAGAAGATGGCGCTCTTCTGGCACAACCACTTCGCGACGGCCTATTCCAAACTCGCGGGCGCCGTGGGCCAGGAGCGCGCCACGCGGTTGATGGACAACGATCCGTCGAGCCTCGACGGAAGTCCGGCCGGACAAATCCACGTGCTTCGCCAGCACGCCACCGGCAGCTTTCCAGGCATGCTGCTGGCCATGGCGAAACACCCCGCCATGGTGTACTGGCTGGACAGCCAACTGAACACGCGGACGCGGCCCCAGGAAAACTTCGGCCGCGAGATCATGGAGTTGTTCAGCCTTGGCATCGGCAACTACACGGAACAGGACGTGTATGCCGCGGCCCGCGTCTTTACCGGCTTCAATTGGCAGATCGTCGGCGACCGCGCCGACCGGTTGAACGGTTACTACACGTTCCTCTATCGGGCGGCCGACCACGACACCAACGCCAAGACCTTCACCTTTGCCATCTACCTGGACGGGGGCAAGACGATACCGGCCCGCGCTGCAGCGACAGGGGAACAGGATGCGCTGGACTTGATCCTCGCCCTGGCCCGCCATCCCGCGACCGCACGACGGCTGGCCACCAGGCTCTACAAGTTCTTCGTCAACGAGACGTCCGAGCCCGACGCGTCCCTGGTCAACGCCATGGCCAACGCGTACCTGGGGAACAACTACAACATCAAGGCGGTGCTCCGCACGTTGTTCCAGTCGTCGCAGTTTCGCGACCCGGCGAACTTCTTTCAGCGCTATTCGTGGCCGCTCGAGTACACCGTGCGTGCCATCAAGGAGATCGGGTGGACCGGCTTCTCCGCGAACAGCGCCCTCAACCCGCTGACCAACATGGGCCAGCAGATGTACGAGCCACCCGACGTGAATGGCTGGGAAACCGGTCCCGGCTGGATCTCCACATCGTCGATGCTGGCGCGAATGAACTTCTCGGCCACGCTCGCGCAGAACCAGCGCTTCAACCTGGCGCGCGACGCGCAGCCGTATCGGCAGTCGCCGGACGGCGTGCTCGCGTACATGCTGGCGCGCTTCCCGAACATCGGGTTCTCGTCCACCGCCACGGCGGCGATGTCCGACTACCTTCGGTCCACCGCGTGGACCGGCACCGACGCGCAGTTGCAGCAGAGGGTTCCCGGTCTCGCGCGCCTGATCGTCGGATCAGGTGAGTACCAGTTCAACTGAAGGACGCCATGTCATTTTCACGACGGCAATTCGTCAAAGGCGGCGTCACCGCGTTTACCTTCGGATTCGCCGCGCCGCGGCTGATGTACGACATCGCCTTCGGCCAGGCCCTCGGGGCGCGGAACCTCGTGGTGGTGTACCTCAGCGGCGGCAACGACTCGCTGAGCACCATCGTTCCGTATCGCGATTCGAACTACGTGAGCCGCCGGCCGACGCTGGCCATTGCGGCCGCCAACGTCCTGCAGATCGGCTCCGACTCCTCTGGCGTCGAACTGGGCTTGCACCCGCGATTGACCGGCCTCAAGGCGATCTTCGATGCCGGCCGGCTCGCCGTGATCCAGCGCACCGGCTACGCGAACCAGAGCCGCTCGCACTTCACCGGCTACGACATCTGGGGCACGGCGAGCACGACCAACACGTCGGGCACGGGCTGGCTTGGCCGCTATCTGGACCTGGTCCCGGCGCCCGTCGATCCGCTGGTGGCGTGGAACACGCAGCGGGAGACGCCGCGCCCGCTCATGGCGCGCACCGTCGGTGTGCCGGCGATCACCAGTCCGGCCACCTACGCGTTCTCGGGCGCGAACCCGAATAGCCCCGTAGAGTCCGGCTACGAACGCACCGCGCAGACGAAGATCTCGTCACACATCCCGGTGGACCGCCCGCACCTGGCGTTCGTCAATTCGACGACCCAGGCGGCGCTCGGGACCCTGGATCGGGTGGCGACCGTCGCCACCTATCGTCCGGCCAACACCTACCCCAACAACGGCTTCGGCCAGGCGCTCACGGCGGTGGCCGGCGCCATGAACAAGCAGATCGGCACCAAGGTGTTCTGGGTGCAGACCGGCGGCTTCGACACCCATGCGTCGCAAGGCACGAACCAGGGCGCCTACTTCAACCTGATGGCGACGCTCGGTGACGGCCTCAAGGCGTTCTACGACGACCTGAGCGCGCAGGGCCTGTTGAGCAGCACACTGGTGCTGGTGTATTCGGAATTCGGCCGCCGCATCACCGAGAACGGCAGCCAGGGCACCGACCACGGTGCCGGCGCCAACATGATAGTGCTCGGCGGCGGCGTGCGCGGCGGTATCTACGGCACGGCGCCGAACCTCAACACCGATCCCGCCAACCCGACGCTCGAAAACAACGCCGGCGATGTGAAGTACGAAACCGACTTCCGCGCCGTCTACGCGAAGATCCTCGATAGCTGGCTGGGTGCGAACTCGGTCACCATCCTGGGCGGCGACTATCGCGGGGGCGCGCCGGCGATCCTATAGCCGCCAAATACATCACACGGAAACACAGAAACACAGAAACACTGAAAAGTCTTTTTTCAATGCCTCTGGCATTTCAAGAAGAGTCTCCGTGCTTCCGTGTTTCTGTGCTTCTGTGTATGTATTTACTTCGCGTACTTGACCAGCGCGTCTCTCCATGTGCCCACGGGCTCGGGCGCGCCGCCCAATCGATCAAACACGATCTGTCCCGTTCGATAGGCCGTGCCGTAGAAGCGCTCGTTGGCATCCCGATCCTGTCGAATCGTCGAGCCGTTCACCGTCACGCCGGCGAAGAGCCCTCTCGAGCGTGAATAGCTGAGGATCTGCGCGCGCATCTGGATGTCGGTCGCGGCGCTCGCATCACGGCCGATCGGCCCCGCCGCCACCGACGCGTCGGCGCCGATCTTGAACTGGTTCTTCACCAGTTGCTCGAGCCCCCGCTGGTTGTTCACCACCAGGATCAGGTCGATTGCCTGCGCGCCGATCTGCGCGCCGAAGCTGCCGCCCGTGATCGTGAGGAAGGCGGGCGCCGACCACGTGCCGGACTTCCGATCGCGAACGCTGATGATGCCGCGCCCGCGCTGGCCGCCGATCACGAAGCCGCCCTTGAGCAGCGAGGGGAAGACGGCGATGGCCTCGGCCTTCTCGAGAATCGCGCCGGGGATGGCCTTGTCGCCGGCCGCCATCATCTCTTCGATCACGACGGTGGACTCGCTGATGCGTTTGGCTTCGTCGGAGGTTTGTGCGGCGGCGGTGATCAACAGGGCAACGAATAGTGTTTTCATGGTGCCTTCCTGCGAAGGGTCAGCCGGGGCCCCCGCCACGCGGACTTTGCGTGGTGGGGTGGTAGACCCCTAGTATGTCCTCGAGCGCCGGTTCGAGCGTGCGAAAGCCGAATCGGAACCCCAGCTCTTCCGCGTGCACCGGGAGCACACGCTGCCCCGTCAGCAGGAGCGACGCCATCTCTCCCAACGCCAGCTTCAACACAAACGCCGGCGCCTGAAACACGGCCGGACGATGAAGCACGCGCCCGAGGACGCGGGTGAACTCATGGTTGGTCACCGGCTCGGGCGCGGTGACATTGAAGGCCCCCACCGCGCGATCGCTCGCGATCAGCCAGAGCACCATCGACACCCAGTCGCTGACGTGCACCCACGGCATGTACTGCCGGCCCGACGCGATCGTCGCTCCGAGCGCCAGCTTGAACGCCGGCAACATGCGCGGCAGCGCACCACCCTTCGCATCGAGCACGAGCCCGGTGCGGACCATCGCCACGCGGGTGCCAGGCCCTTCCGCAGCCCTCGCCTCCTGTTCCCATTCGACGCACAAACGGGCAAGAAAGTCCGCCCCCGGCTCGGCGCGTTCGGTAATGGTCTCGTCGCCGCGTGGGCCGTAATAACCGACGCCCGACGCGCTCACGAAGATGCGCGGCGGCGTCTGACACGTCGCCATCGCACGCACGAGGGTGCGGGTGGCCAGCAGCCGGCTGTCGCGCAGCGCGGCCTTCCGGGCGGAGCTCCAGCGGCGGTCGGCGATGCCCTCGCCGGCGAGGTTCACGACCGCATCCACGCCGTCCAGGTGACCGGCCAGCGAGCCGGTCGATCCATCCGGCTGCCAGGCCACGTCGGTCCGGTGGCCGGGACGAGGCCGCCGGGTGAGGATGACGAGGCGGTGGCGATCGTGTTCGAGGCGGGCGGCGAGCTTGCGCCCGAGAAAGCCCGACCCGCCCGCAAGGACGATGGTCATGGTTGAAGTGTCAGACACTGCGATCTTGACATACGGGCGGGGTTGGTATTAACTAACCAGTTAGTTATGTAATGAAAGCCACCCGCGCCCCCCGCCCCGACACCCGCACGGCCATCTTCCAGGCCGCCGCCGGGGCCTTTTCGGCCCACGGCTTCGATGGTGTTGGCGTCGACGCCATTGCCGACGCCGCCGGGGTCAACAAGGCGATGATCTACTACCACTTCGCCGACAAGCTCGCCCTCTACCGCGCCGTCGTCGGCGACATGCTCAGCACGCTGGGGCGGGCGGTCAGCGAGATCGCCGCCACCGACCAGCCGCCCGCCGCCAGGCTCGATCGCTTCATCGAAGTCTTCGTCCGCATGGCCGACTCGCGGCCGTGGTTTCCGACGCTGATGCTCCGCGAAATCTCCGAAGGCGCGCCGAACCTGGACCTCGAAACGCTGGGCCACATCAAGGCGGTGTTCGTCGGGTTCGGCAGGATCCTCGCGGACGGTGAAGCGGCCGGGGTCTTCAGGAAGGTCCACCCGATTCTCGCGTACACCTCCATCGTCGGGCCCCTCATCATGAACGCGGCTCGAGAGCGCGTCGCGGCGCGTCCCGGGCGCGCGCACCTGCCGATGCTGGTCGAGGTATCGCACGACGATCTGATCGCCCACGTTCAATACACTGCCCAACGCATGCTCGAACGCAGATGACACCGATCAATACACCAGGGCCGCAGATGACGCAGATTACACAGATCCTTTTCAGATCCCATGTCGCCCTCTTACTCCTGATCGCGACTGCCTGTTCGCCCGAACCCCCGAGCGATCTGCTCCGCGTGTCGGGGCACGTCGAGGCCACCGAGGTCCGGCTTGCGCCGGAGATGGGCGGGCGCATCCTGACGCTGGCGGTCAAGGAAGGCGACCGCGTGCAGCCGGGCCAACTCGTGCTCACGCTCGACACGCGGGATGTGGAGCTCGCGCTGCGGCGGGCCCGGGCGGACCAGGCACAGGCCGAAGCGCAGCTGCGCCTCGTAATGGCCGCCGCGAGGCCAGAAGACGTGCGCCAGGCTGAGGCGCAAATCAACGCGGCGCGCGCGGAGGTATCGGCCGCGCAATCGGAGCTCGCCGCCGCCGGGCAGGATCTCGAGCGGTTCGACTCGCTGCTCAAGACCAACTCCGGCTCGCGGAAGCAGCGGGACGATGCGGCGACGAGGCGGGATGTGGCGAAGGACCGCGTGACGTCGTCGGAGAGCCGGGTGAAGCAAGCAGAAGAAACGCTGGCGCGCCTGCGGTCCGGGGCCCGGCGCGAAGAGGTGGACGCGGCGCGGGCGCGCGTGGCTTCGATCGCCGCCCAGGTGGCGACCATCGAGAAACAGCTCGGCGACACGAAGTTGATGGCGCCGGTCGGCGGCCTCGTGACCGGCAAGCTAGTGGAAGCCGGCGAGATGATCGCGCCTCGCGCGCCGGCCGTCGTGATCGTGGATCTCGACCACGCGTGGGCGGACGTGTTCGTGCCGGAGCCGGCGGTGCCGAGGTTGAAGGTCGGCCAGGCCGCCATGGTGTTCACCGACGCTGGCGGCGCAGGCATTCCCGGGACGATCTCCTACGTGTCGCCCAAAGCCGAGTTCACGCCGCGCAACGTGCAGACGGCCGAAGAGCGCTCGAAGCTCGTCTACCGTGTGCGCATCGCCGTCGACAACAAGGACGGCGTGCTGAAACAGGGCATGCCGGTCGAAGCGGAATTCACACTGCAGTAGCCATGGAATTGGCGATCGAGTTCACGAACGTCAGGAAGAATTACGGGCCCGTCGAAGCCCTGCGGGACGTGTCGTTCAGCGTCCAGCGCGGCGAGATGTTCGGGCTGATCGGTCCGGACGGGGCGGGGAAGACCACCGCGATCCGCGCCATGTGCGGCCTCCTCCATGTGGATGGCGGGGCGATCCGTGTGCTCGGCAGGGACCCGGTGAAGCAACACCGCGCCATCACCGGATCGGTGGGCTATCTCTCGCAGCGCTTCAGCCTGTACGGCGACCTCAGCATCGACGAGAATATCGCGTTCTTCGCGGAGATCCACGGCGTGCGCGACTACCGAACTCGGCGCAACGCGTTGCTCGACATGATGCAGCTCACGCCCTTTCGCCGGCGGCTGGCCGACCAGTTGTCGGGCGGCATGAAGCAGAAGCTGGCGCTGGCGTGCACGCTGGTCCACGAGCCGCAGGTGATTCTGCTCGACGAGCCGACCACCGGGGTCGATCCGGTCTCGCGCCGCGAGTTCTGGAAGCTGCTCTCGAAGTTCCTGTCCACCGGGATCACGATCCTGATGTCGACGCCGTATCTTGACGAAGCCGAACGGTGCGCGCGAATCGTCCTGCTGCACGAAGGCCAGGTGCTGGCGCTCGACGAGCCGGGCCGGCTGCGATCGAGCCTCTCCGGCACGCTGCTCGAAGTGGTGACGGCGGCGCCGCGGGAGGCGCTGACGCGGCTGCGCGAGCGCGGCGGCCTGGCCAGCGCGCAAGTGTTCGGGGATCGGCTGCACGTCTGGATGCGCCACGACGACGCGCCGGGGGCCGAGGCCGCGTTCCGGGAGGCGGCCACGCGCGCGCAGGTCGATCCAACCGGCGTCCGCGTGATCGTGCCATCGCTCGAAGACGTGTTCATCGCCAAGCTCAACACCGACTCTTCCTCTTCACGCGAGACCACAGCGTCATGATCCGCATCACATTCACTCTTGCTCTCGTGTTCGTCTGCCTGGGATGGCCTACGGGTTCGTTTGGGCAGTCTGCTCCGATCCGGCTCACGCTGGCGGACGCCGTCGCGCGCGGCTTCGAGACCAGCCACCGCCTGGCCGAAGTCAAAGCGCGCGAACAGGGCGCGCAGGCGGCCGTGCGCGGGGCGCAGGCGGCCGACAAGCCGATGGTGACGGCCACCGCCGGCTACTCGCGGACGAACCACGTGCCGGAGTTCGCGTTCGTTCAGCCATCGGGCAACCGGCTCGTGGTGTATCCCGACATTCCGGACAACGTGGTCACGCGCGTGGCCTTCCAATGGCCGATCTACACGTCGGGCCGCGTTGATGCGATGGAGCGCGCGGCGACGGCGGAGGCGCAGGCGATTGCGGCGGACATCGACACCGCGCGGGCGGACTTGCGGCTGGAGATCGTGCGGGCGTATTGGGCGGTGGCGACGGCGCGCGAGGCGGTGCGGGTCCTCGAAGAGGCGGCGACGCGCGCCGACGCGCAGCTGGCCGACTCGAAGCGGCGCTTCGAGGTCGGGCTGATTCCACCAAACGAGGTGTCCGCGCTCGAGGCACAGCGGTCGCGCGAGCGCGCGCAACTGATCGAGGCCGGGAACATCCGGGAATCGACGCTGATCGATCTCCGGCGGTTGACTGGCCTTGATCCCGATACGGTAATCGACATTGCGGACCGACTGGACGCAGGATTGGCAAACCCGTCGAACCCGTCGAATCCGATCCAGGAGGCGCTCGACCAGCGGCCTGAACGGAAAGCGCTGACCCTGCGGCTGGGTGGCCTCGAGGCGCGGCAGCAGGCCGCCATGACCGGCACGAAGCCGACCATCGGCGTCGGCGCCGGGGTCGATTACGCGAACCCCAACCCGCGGGTCTTTCCGCGCAAGGGGGAGTGGCAGGAGTCGTGGGACGTGTCGGTGAGCGTCAGCTGGGCGTTTTGGGATTCTGGCCGCACGAAGGCGCAGGTGGCGGAAGCGGCGGCGGCCGTCGCGGCCACGCGCGAGCGGATTGCCGAGTTTGACTCCGTGGTCGCGGCCGATGTGCGGCAGCGGCTGCTCGAGATCGATTCCGGCGCCGCGATGATCCAGGCGGCCACCGACGCCGTGCGCAGCGGCGCCGAGGCCCGGCGCGTGGTGGCCGATCGATTCACGGCCGGCGTGGCGACGGCGACCGACGTGCTCGTGGCTCAAGTGGCGCTGCTCGAAAGCGAGCTGGCGCGCACGCGGGCGCTGGCAAACCTGCGGCTCGCCGAAGCGCGTCTGCACCGCGCCCTTGGGAAATCCTGAGATGACGTCCGGGCCCCTCGCGATCGACGTTCGCGGACTATCGCGCAAGTTCGGCGCGTTTACCGCCGTGGACGACGTGTCGTTTTCGGTCCGGCAGGGCGAGATCTTCGGCTTCCTGGGTGCCAACGGCGCCGGCAAGTCCACGACCATCCGCATGCTCTGCGGCCTGCTGCGGCCGACGAGTGGCACCGCCATCGTCGGCGGCGTCGATGTGCGCCGTGATCCCGAGGGCGTGAAGCGGCGCATCGGCTACATGTCGCAGAAGTTCTCGCTGTACGAGCTGCTCACGGTGGACGAGAACATCCGGTTCTTCGGCGGCATCTACGGCCTTTCCGCCGATCGGCTCGAGCAACGCCGCCGGTTCGTGGTGGAGATGGCGGGGCTGCACGGCCGCGAGCACACGCTCGCCAGCCAGCTTCCCGGCGGCTGGCGCCAGCGGCTGGCGCTCGGGTGCGCGATCCTCCACGAGCCGTCGATCGTATTTCTCGACGAGCCTACCGGCGGCGTCGATCCGCTCTCGCGCCGGCGATTCTGGGATCTGATCGGCGGGCTCTCGGACCAGGGCGTGACGGTGCTGGTGACCACGCATTACCTGGACGAGGCGGAGCACTGCCATCGGCTGGCGATCATCCATGCCGGGCGGCTCGCGGCGCTGGGCACCGCCGGCGAGTTGAAGCAGGTCTTCGCGTCACGGCCCATCATCGAGATCCAGGCCGCGCGTCCGGTTGAGGCGATGCGCGTGCTCGACGCGCTGCCGGAGGTCGAGAAGACCAGCCTGTTCGGGACCTCGGTGCATGCCGTGGTCCGCGACGCCGGCACGGCCCCCGAGGCGCTGGCCCGCGCGCTGCGCGCCGCCGGCGTCGACGCCGGTTCGGCGGCGGTGGTGTCGCCGTCACTCGAGGATGTGTTTCTCGACGTGGTCGAGCGCATCGGAGCCCCGGCATGATCCGCACCGCGCTGGCCGTCGGCTCGAAGGAACTCCGGCAGATCCTCCGCGATCGGCGGACGCTGCTGATCCTGCTGTTCATCCCGGCCTTGTTCCTGTTGCTCTACGGCTACGCGCTCAACTTCGACATCCGCCACGTGCGGCTGGCGGTCCAGGATCGCGACCGCAGCGCCACGAGCCGCGAGCTGGTGTCGGCGTTTGTCAACTCCGACTATTTCGAGCTGGTGGGTTACGTCGACTCGGACGCCGAGATCGCGCGGTTGATTGATCGGCAGGAGGCGCGTGCGGTGGTGTCGATCCCGCCGGGCTTCGAACACGACATCGCGGTGAAGCGCCCGGTCGTGGTCCAGGTGATCATCGACGGCGACAACGCCAACACCGCGTCCGCGGTCGCCGGGTACGCGCGGCTGCTCATCACCGAGTACGGCTCGGCGAAGATGATCGCGTCGATCACGGAGCCCGGAGCCCGGAGCCCGGTGGCCACGATCACGATCGAACCGCGGATCTGGTACAACCCGCAACTGCGCAGCACGCTGTTCCTCGTCCCCGGCCTGATCGCCTACATCTCGATGATCACGGCCGTGGTGTCGACGGCGCTGTCGGTCGTGCGCGAGAAGGAACGCGGCACGATGGAGCAGGTGAGGATGGCGCCGGTCAACCCGGTGTCGTACATCCTCGGCAAGACGCTGCCGTACCTCGCCATCTCCTTCGTGTCGGCGATCATGATCATCTTCACGGCGATGGTGCTGTTCGACCTGCCGATGCGGGGGTCGTGGGGTCTACTGTGCATCGTGATTGGCCTGTTCCTGATCGGCGCCCAGGCACAGGGCCTGCTGATTTCGACGGTGGCGCAGACGCAGCAGGTGGCGTTCCAGATGGCGCTGCTGTCGTCGTTTTTGCCCACGTTCATCCTGTCGGGCTTCATCTTTCCGATCTCGAGCATGCCGGGCGTGATCCAGGCGATCACGTACCTCGTGCCGGCCCGCTACTTCCTGGTGGCCCTGCGCGCGATCGTGCTGAAGGGCGCGTCGATTGCGGCGTTCTGGGAGGACATGGTGGCACTGGCGATCTTTGCGACCGTGGCGCTCACGCTGGCGTCGCTCCGACTGAGGCGCGAATGGGCCTGAGGCGCCTCGGGCACCTGATCCGCAAGGAGCTGCTCGAGCTGCGGCAGGACCCGCGGCTGTTCGGCGTCGTGATCATGGCGCCGATCATCCAGCTGGCGGTGCTCGGCTATGCCGCCACCACCGACGTCAAGGACATCCCGATCGTCATTGTCGACGCCGACCGATCGGCCGAGAGCCGCGACCTGATCCATCGCTTCGAGGCGTCGGCGAACTTCAACATCGTCGGGCTGCTCGGGTCGACCTCCGGGATCGATCCCTACCTGGATCGCGGCGACGCATGGATGGCGCTCAGCATCCCGCCCGACTACGGCCACCAGATTGCCTCCGCTCGCCAGACCTCGTTGCAGGTGGTGGCGGACGGCACCGACTCCAACTCCACGACCGTCGCCCTCGGCTACGCGCAGGCGCTCGTTGGCGGCTACATGCAGGAGCTGGCGGCGGCCCAATCGCCGGGGGCGCCGGCCGGCGGGCTGGTGCAGCCGGAGATCCGCATCTGGTTCAATCCCAGGCTCGAGAGCCGCGACTTCATGATCCCGGGCATCGTGGCGCTGCTGCTGCTGGTGGTGACCACCAACCTGTCGGCGATGGCGATCGTGCGCGAGAAGGAAGTGGGCACGCTCGAGCAGCTCAACGTCACGCCGCTGGCGCGATGGGAGCTGATCGCCGGCAAGATGCTGCCCTACGCGATGATCGGGGTCATCGACGTCGTGCTGGTCCTGATCGTGTCGATCTACTGGTTCGAGGTCCCCATGCGCGGCAGCATCCCGCTGCTGTTTGCGATGAGCCTCGTCTACCTGATGTCGACCCTCGGCCTCGGCCTGTTCATCTCGTCGATCTCGCAGACGCAGCAGCAGGCGATGATGACGGCGACGTTCTTCTTCCTGACTCCGATGATCTACCTGTCGGGGTTCATCTTCCCGATCGAGAACATGCCGGGCTGGATCCAGCCGCTGACGTTCCTGATTCCGCTGCGCTACTTCCTCGTGATTGTCCGGGGCATCTTCCTGAAGGGCGTGGGGCTGGAGACCTTCTGGCCGCAGGCGCTCGCGCTGTTCACGTGGGGGGCTGTCGTGCTCACCCTGGCTACGCTAAGATCGTCGAAGCGTTTGGGCTAGTGAGGAACTCCTTTTGCCGCACCGCCTAGCGTACATACTGGTCGTAATGAGCGGCCTGGCCGCGTGTGGCGGGTCATCCCCGACACCCACCGCGCCGACCACAACCACGCCGCCTGCCGCCGTGCCACCGGTCCCGACCGGCGCCGCACCCGTGACGCAGATTCCCGGGTGTGCAGGCGCCGGCACCACGCTGTTCGACGCGCTGCCGGTGGCGCTGGCCGACTTCCTGGCCTTCCGTCCGCTGGGCTTCCTGTCGCCACCGATCCACATGTTCCCGGCGAAGCACTCGGCGTTCGGCATGTCGATGCCTGGCACCGTCGCGCCGAAGGTGCCGATTCGCGCCCCGGGCAGGGTCTGGGTGAAAGAGATCTGGGAAGCGACCTTCAGCACCGGCGGCGCGAACTACCAGGTCTACGTGTATCCCTGCAACGACGTACGCGTGTACTTCGGTCACCTGGCGACGCTGTCTGAGAAGTTACTGACGGAAATGCAGAAGGTCCCGGCTTCCTGCAATTCGTTCGCGGACGGCACGGCGCTGGTGACGACGTGCCGCCATCTCGACATGGCCGTTCCGCTGGAATCGAACGAGGCCATGGGCACCGGGCCCGACACGGCCGGTGTCGACTTCGGGCTCGTCGACTTCCGGCGCTCACCGGCGGCCTTCATCCGGCTGGAACACTACGATCATTTCTATCCGTACTGGGCTTCGCCGCTCGACTACTTCACGGCCGACGTGAGGACCCAGCTCGCCGCCAGGACCGGCAGCGTGTTCGGGTCGCCGTTGCGCACCGCGAGTCCGATCGGCGGCAGCCACGCGCAGGACGTTGCCGGCACCGCCCAGGGCAACTGGTTTCCCCCCGGCGTGTACCACGCCAACACCACCGACCTTGGCCCGATGCTGGGCCTGGCCAGCGACTACGTCGACCCGTCGCAGCCGATCATGGCGATCGGCAGTTCCATCCGCGGGATGGCGATGGGCCTCTATTCTTTCAGCGTCGAATCGCAGGGCCTGACCAACCGCGCGTTTCGTGCCGTCACGGCCGATGGCAATACCTACTGCTTCGATCGATTCAGGTCTGGGCAGTCGGTGGGCGGCTTGCCGCTTCGCCAGCCGGCCGGCGTGCTGCTGATGTCGATGCCGGGCGACTCGACGCTGAGGGTCGAGCTGGCGCCAGGAAGCTCGTGCGCGTCGGCGAGCCGGGCATTCACCGTCGGCGCGTCGACGTTCGAGCGATAAGAGACCACGAAGTTCACGAAGATCATCACGAAGACCGCGAAGCGCCTCTTGCTCAAAATGCCTTCGTGATCTTCGTGGTTGCCTTCGTGATCTTCGTGGTTTCTTCTAAGATGCCTGGGCGGCGCGCACGCCCTCTTCCTCATCCACCAGGCTCAACACCCATGCGCCGGCGACGAAGAACCCGAGGATCGCCAGGATGGCGGCGTGGCTCGATCCCGTGATCGACACGCTGAGCGTGAACACCAGCGGACCGAGCACGGTGGCGAACCGTTCGGCGACGGCAAAGAACCCGAAGTACTCCGACGTGCGATCGGCGGGCACCATCCGCGAGAACAGCGCGCGGCTGAGCGCCTGCGCGCCGCCCTGGACGGTGGCGATCATGGCCGCCAGGATGAAGAAGTGCGTGACCGTGGTCATGAAGTACGCGAGCACGGTGGCGAGCGCGTAGACCGCGATAGCGATGAAGATCGCGCGCTTGGTGCCGATGCGCACCCCCAGCGAGCCGAAAATGAACGAGAACGGGATCCCGAGGAACTGCACCATCACGAACGCCGCGATCTGCGCGGTCTGCTCGACGCCGACCTCCGCCCCGTAGACGCCGGCCATCCGGATGATGGTCTGGATACCGTCCTGATAGAGCAGCATGGCCAGGAACAGCAGGAACGCGTTGCGGTACTTCCGGATTTCCCGGAACGTCGTCGCCAGCCTGGTGAAGGCGGCGATGATGGCGACCCCGGATTCGCCATCGGGCCGCGGATGCCTGGGCGGCTCGGGGACCACGCGAAACAGCGGCAGCGAGAAGACCGCCCACCAGACGGCCACCGACACGAACGACGCGCGAATCGCCGATACCGTGCTGCCGAAGCCAAATGCGTCGGGTTTGAGGATCCACGCGAGATTGATCAGCAGCAGGATGCCGCCGCCGATGTAGCCCATCGCGTAGCCCGCCGACGACACGCGGTCGGTCTCCCTGGCCTTCGCGACGTGCGGCAGCAGCGAGTCGTAGAAGACGATCGACCCGGACACGCCGACGTTGGCGATGAAGAACAGCACGGACGCGAGCGTGAGGTCGCCTTCGCCGATGAACACCATCGCCGCGCAGGCCGTGACGCCGATGGCGAGGAACACCGAGAGCAGCCGCTTCTTGGCGCCGCTGTGATCGGCCAGCGCCCCCAGCACCGGCGCGGAGATGGCGATGGTCGCCATCGAGATGGTGGTGACCAGCCCGAAGCGCGCGGTCGCCTCCGCCGGCGCGAGGCCGGCGGCGGCGTAGGTCGCATAGAAACTCGGGAAGACGGCGGTGACGACGGTGGTGAAGAAGGCGGAGTTGGCCCAGTCGTACCACGCCCAGGCGCGCTGCTCGGGCGTCACGAGGCCCACGCGGGCCATCAGCCGGGCGATCATGCCGGGACATCATAGACGATGTCCCAAAGCAAACCACGAAGGTCACGAAGGCTTTAGATCAACTTGTCTTCGTGATCTTCGTGGTCTTCGTGGTTGTCTTTAGCGCCGAATCGACACACTGCCGCTGAACGTCTTCAACCTGAAATCGCCCGCGCCGCCGCCGTTGAGCGATCCGCGGAAGTTGCGGCGGCTGCTGGTGGTCAGCGTGACCGGCAGGTCGCTGTTGAAGTGGCCGCTGAAACTATTGAAGTCGATTTCCCCTCGCGCGCTCGCCGGCAGCTGCAGCGTTACGTCGCCGCTGAACGTGTTGACGTCGATGTTGTTGCCGTCGGCCCACTCGGCGGCCTCGATGCGGATGTCGGAACTGAACCCATCGATGTCCTGGTTCCCGTTCACGCCGGTCACGGTGACCGGCGCGCTGAACGTCTTGAGGTCCAGCCGCGTGCGGGCGGGGACCTGGATCTCGAAGTCGGTCTCGACCACGTTGTCGTTGCGGCGCTCGACGATGCGATGGTTGGCGTCGACCTCGATGGTGCTGCCGCTCTGGGTAATCTCGAGCTTGATGTCGTCGAGCCGGTCCTTTCTGGCGCGGCGGACGGCGTGGATCACGACCTGGTCGCCGGAGCCCCCGGTGATGCGCACGCGGCCCGAGAAGGTCTTCAGCCGCAGCGTGCCCCCGGGCTGCAGCGTGAGCGTCCGGTCCACGGTTTCCGTGTTGGTCTGGGCCGCCCCTTCGGCTCGGCTCGGTCGCGGTGCGACCGACGCCTCGCTCAGGGCAGGCAGCGGGGACGCCAGGACAAGGGCGAGTAGCAATGTGTAGGGACAAACCTTCAGGTTTGTCCAAATCGAGCGGGTCATGGTCACCTCGCAGAAAATAGACGAGACCGGGGCCCGGAGGGTTGCCGATTGCAGATTTCGCCGATCTCAGATCTCAGATGTGCCTTCAGCCTCTAAGTTATTGATGAATAAGGCCCAACAGGATGGCACCAGGGCGGCTTCTTGTCCGGCCATGACTCCAAAGGAACTCAAAGACAGGACCAAGCGCTTCGCCATCGATGTGATTCATCGCGAAGATTGGGATCGTGCTGGAAGAAGCAGGCAGATGAGCTGACAGCAATATTCGTTTCATCACTAAAGACCGCCAAGAGGTGATAGTCCGACCAATCTGCCATCTACCATCTGAAATCGATCTGCAATCTACCTTCCGAAATCTGCAATCGTCTTCAGCTCCGCGAGATCCTTGTCGGCCGAAGCCCAGCCCTTGAGGGCGAGGCCGAACTCGCGCTTCGCGGTGGCGGCGTTGCCGTCGTGCTCGGCGACCAGGGCCAGGGCGTAGTGCGTGCCGGCGTAGGCCGGGTCGTGTTCGAGCAGCAGCTGCGCCATCCGGCCCGCGAAGGTCCAGTCGCCGACGTCGCGCGCGGCGCGCGCCATCGCTTCCAGGCGGAACGTCGACTGGCTCCACGCATCCGGCCCCGGCAGCGATCGCCATTTCTGCGCGGCGCGCTCCATGACCTGCCGGCCCTTCTCGCGCTGCGCGGTGCGCAGCAGGAACTCCCCCTGCAGCTGCTCGAGCGCGATCGCGGCCAGGCCTTGCCCGCCCTGCGCACTGCGCAGCGCTTTCAACGCCGCATTCGACGCGGCCGCCGCGTCACCGGGGCGCTTGGTGGCGAGCAGCGCAAAGCCGGCTTCGATGTGTCCCGTCGCCTGGACCACGAGGTTCGGATGCGCGACGAGGATCCTGGCCGCCGCGAGCGCTTCTTCGGGCCGGTTGCGCGCCAGCAGGAACATCGGCCACTCGCGCTTGTTCACCGCCTGCACCAGCAGGTTCGACGACAACGCGAACGACTGCTTCAGCAGCGGCTCCGCTTTCCGCACCTGTCCGACGTATTGATACGAGGCCGCAAGCAGGTCGAGATTGTGCTGGTGATGCCAGTCGAACTCGGCCGGGATTTTCTCGCTGCTGAAGTAGGCGCGCTGCAGGCGGTCGGCCGCCTCGAATTCGGCGATGGCGTCGGCGGGGCGGCCCGTCCGCCGCAGCTCGTGTCCGTGCATGTGTCGCGCATGCGGGATCGCCGGCGCCTGCGCCGCATACGCAGCCGCGTGCGCGAGCGCCTCGGCCATGCGTCCGCCGTTCTCGGCCGCGTGCGCCAGGTAATGCCGCGCCGCGAAATGGTCCGGCGCCACTTTCAACGCGCGCTCGTAAAACGGGATCGACGCCGCCACCGACCCCTGCCCGCGATCGGCGGGATCCGGCGAGGCCGCCATGCCGCGCTTCAACAGCAGCTCGACGTCGGACGGGAATGCCACGAGCGCCGCATCCAGGGCCGCGCGATACGGGGGCAACTTGCTCGCGTCGCCGGGCGCGTCTTCGGCGGCCATCTGCAGCGCCCGCGCCTCGATGTGCCGCCGCTCATGATCCGACACCTTCGGTGCCATCGCCCGGGCGCGCTCGATCGCCCGCCGCGCATCCGCGGTCAGGTTCAGCTCGATGTAGGCGTAGCTCAGGCCGACGTCGGCGAGCGCGAGTCCCGGATCGATCCTGAGCGCCTGGTGAAACGATCGCGCCGCTTCGATCCAGACGAACGAATGCAGGTAGGACAGTCCCTGGTCGAAGAAGGCCTGCGCGTCGGCCGATGCCGTGGTGACCGTGTCGTGCGAGACGCCGATGCCCGCGTGCACGGTGACGGGGCGCTCGAGCAGCTCTTGCGGAACGACGGGCAGGGTGTGTTGGGCGTGCTGCGCCCAGACAAGGCAGAAGGCAGAAGGCACAAGGCAGAAGTACGAGGACAAAAGGAAAAGGCAGAAGGAAGAAGAGCGCTTCACAACGCCATTCTGCCTTCTGCCTTCTGCCTTGTTCTTAGAAGCTGAGGTGCGCGCCCAGCTTGAAGAACCGGTGCTGCAGGACGTTGGTCGGACGCAGCCAGCTCGCCGAGGCCGCGTTCGAGTAGGTGGTGCTGACCGTGTAGGGCCAGCTGCTGTTGAACACGTTGTAGAGGTCGAAGTCGACCCGCATCCTCACCTTGCTCATGGTGAACCGCTTGGCGAGACGAACGTCGAGCTGATTCAGGTTGTGATCGCCATACTCCGTGCCTTCGCTGATCAGTTGGACCGTCCGTGACGCGACACCCGTCCAGGCGCGGCCGATCTGCTGCGTGGCAACGGCGTTGGTCACTGCCCAGCCCGCCGTGACACTCGGGCCGGCCCCGCCATTTTGCACGCCGCGGGTGAACTGGTAGGTACCCGCCAGTTGAATGTCGAATGGCAGCGTGTACGAACCGGACAGCTTCGCATCCGGCCGGTACCCGTACTCCCGGTGGCAGCCCTTCGTGCCATCCGCGTAGATCTCGGTGCTGCCCGCCGGCACCGCATCGTTCCCCGCCGCCAGCACGTTGCAGTTGTCGAACGTGCGCGAGGTGGCCGCGATGCCGCCCCTCAGGAACGCGCCGTTGCGGAAGCGCGACTCGAGGTTGATGTCGAAGCCCTGATACAGGTTGGTCTCGCCGCCAAAGTCGTCCGAGAACCGGATCAGGCTGTTGGCGGGCTGTCTCAGAGCGAACACGGCAGGCTTGAGGTCCTGGACGCCGCACACCTGGAAGCCGCCGCCGCCGGGCAGGTCCGGATCGACCGGCGCCGTGATGCAGTACGAGTCGTAGCTGTTGGCGTCGAAGCGGAGGTCGTCGACGATCGTCTGGTTGCCGAAGGTCCGGCGATAGTAGCCGCCGTTGACCGAGATGCGGTCCGCCAGCTGGTGCTGCATCGCGAAGGTGACCTCGTTGTTGTAGCCGCGCGCGCCCCAGCCGTGGAGCACCTTCGGATCGTACTGCGTGGTCGGCACGGTGAGGCGTCCGAACGTAGGCGTCGCCGCCGAATTGGTCAACTCGTTGAACTGGATGTTGCCGGCGCTATCGAGCGGCAGCCCATTGCCGTCCAGGTCTCTCCACGGCCGGGTGTCCAGCGCGGTGAGCGCGCCGATGGGGTTCACCTGGTTGGCCACCGCAATCTGCTGGCCCGCCACGTAGCGCGCGAAGCTCGCCTTGATGGCGGTGCGGCCGTTGCCGAACACGTCCATCGCGAAGCCGACGCGAGGCGAGATGTCCTTCCAGTTCTGCACCGTGCCGGCGCACAGGTCGCCCGGATCCCATTGGCCATCGTCGCAGACACCGAAGGTGGCGCCGCCGCCGTGGCGGCTCGCCAGAATCGAGCTCTCACGCGATTCGCCGATGAACTGGTCGAAGCGCAGGCCCAGGTTCAGCGTGACGCGGCCCAGCGACCAGCGGTCCTGCACGTAGAGGCCAAGGTCGCGCTTGATGCCGTTGTTGCGGTCGGACGGCAAGCGGAGCGTCACCTGCACCGGCACGCCGTTGTTGTAGGTGATGGGCTGCATGTCGCCCGTCCACCGCGTCAGGAGTTTCCAGTCGCCGTTGCTGAACGTTGCGCCGGCGCGGAAGCTGTGCGAGCCCGCCACGTACGACGCCGCGCCCATGAAGGTGCGGAGCACCGAGTAATGGTCGGCCGGGTTGGGCCAGGCGTTGGCCTGCCGGTTGTTCGAAGCATCGACGACGTTGTAGACGCGCGCGTTCTGAATGGCGTTGTCGTCCCACACCTTGTCTTCGGAGCCGGTCACGCCCGGCTGATAGAGCTCGGTGTAGTTCTGGTTGTACATGCCGAAACCGGCTTCCAGCAACAGCCGGTTGGTGTGCGTGCGCGTCCACTTCGTGACGTTGACGAAGCTGGTCGGGGTCACCTGCACGCCGGCCGCCTCGGGCGGAATCGTCGCCGCGATGCCCCAGTGGTTGCGGTACTTGCGCTGGTTGTCGTGATACACGGAGATCTTGTCGTTGGTGCTCACCTGCCACGAAATGCGTCCCGCGTTGCTGGTGATGTGCCCGTCATCGATGCCGGGCTTGGTAAAGTCGGGCGCGTAGACGAATTGCGATGGGTTCGAGTCGAAGTAGGCGTCGGCCTTCGTCTTTTCCGAGCCCCAGTTCCGGAAGGTGTAGTTGAACCACACCTTGTTCCTGATGATGGGACCGCCAATCTGCGGGTTGATGTCCCAGATCTTCTGGATCACGTCGACGTTGGTGAGCGTGTTGTTCCGGTTGAACGTGGTGCTGCCGCTCAGGTTCGACCGCGTGCACGGCTGGCCGATGCCGGCCGAGCCGCAGTTGTCGGAGCCGAACGACTCGCCGGCAAAGTTGCCGATCACCATGCCGCGGAACGTGTTGCCGCCGTCCTTGGGCACCATGTTGACGCGCATGCCGCCCTGGCCCATCTCGGCCGAGTCGGCGCCGGTCACGTAGCTGAACTCCTCGAAGCTCGAGTCGTTCCAGTAGACGCCGCTGTAGGCGCCCTGCGCGCACAGGTTATTGAGGCGGATGCCCTCGACGGTCTGCACCGTGTCGCCCGAGCCGCGATACTGGAGCGGCGACTGCTGCAGGTTGCCTGAGCCGCCGACGTCGCGCGACAGCGCGCCGCCGCCGCCCACCGCGATGGTGGTGCCCGGGATCATGATGCCGACCGCCTGGATGTTGCGGCCCGTCGGCAGCGCCTCGCGCACTTCCGCCGTCATCACGACGCGTTGGGTGATGCTCTGCGTGTCGACGATGGGCGATTCGCCGGTGACCGTCAGCGTTTCTTCGAGCGCGCCGACCTTCAGGTCCACGTTGATGGTGGCCGTGAAGTCCGACGTCAGCTCGATGCCCTGGCGGACTACTGTCTGGAAGCCGGGGAGCGTGAAGGTTACGGTATAGGTTCCGGGCCGAAGCGCCAGGATCTCGTACCGGCCGGCTCCGCTCGTCGTGGCCGAGCGGACCTTTTCGATCAGCGCCGGGCTGGCCGCTTCAACCGTGACACCAGGCATCACCGCGCCGGAGTCGTCCCGGACGACGCCGCTGATGGAGCTGGTTTGCGCCGAGGCAAGTGCCGGCGCGAGGACAATACACGCGAGTACAAGAATCCTGAGCGAACGCATCACTATTCCCCCTCTTTCAAGTTGCATCCAACAAAGCCCACGGCGCGTGGGTGAGCCTCGTATCAACGACCGGACGGACAGGAATTGAACGGTGGTTCAATAACTCACGTTTCCTGTCGGCATCATTAAGCAGCAGGCCGGTGTGCCTAGTCAATGGACAAGGCTTACTTCCTTGTAGCGGTGAAGGTACCGTTGACCATGCCGCCGATGTCGAGCGTTCCCTTCATCGTGTTCTTCTCGACCGTGCCCTTGTAGCTGACCGGGGCCTGCTGGCCTTGGACGTCAATGGTGAACGTGAAGGCCACGTCGCTGCCCTTGACCGTGCCGGTCAGGTCGGCGGCGCCCAACTGGCCGTTGTACTTGCCGGTGAGCATCTCGCCATCCTGCTTGAACGTGATCGCGGGCGTGCCGCCCCCCTGATCCGTCTGGACCGTGAACGCCCACTCACCAGTAATATTGACCGCCTGCGCGGCAAGCTGTGCAGAGGCGAGCAGTCCAACCACGAAAACAATGCCGGCGACCGCGTGAATTATCGACCTCATCTCGAAGCCTCCTCAGGGCAACGGATCCTACCCCAAATTGGGTGCCTGGGGTGCGTACGGTGACTAGGGTGCCTACGGGTTGGTGCCGGGTGCGGGTGCCGGTGCCGGTGCCGGGCGCCATGGTGCTAGGATGGCGGGGTCCTGACCATGACGATCCATGTGGCGTCCGGCTTCTTGAGCGCCGAAGCCTTGGCGAAGGCGGTTCGCCGGACCATCCTTGCCCTCGCCCTGACGCTCGCCCCCACGTGGGCCCTGGCGCAGGCGCTGCCCAACATCAGCACCACGATCGTGCGTTACAACACGCGCAAGGCCACGGTGAAGCCGCAGGGCGAGCTCAAGGCCCAGATTGATGCGGTCGACCAGGAGATTGCCGAGGCCAACCGGCTCGGCAGGATCGGCGAGGGGCGGCGGCAGATTGCCAGGGGCCTCGCGCTGCTCGACGGCACGCCGTGGACGGCCGCGCTCGACTTCCAGAATTCGCTGGCGCTGCGCAGCGAGCGCACGCTGATCGACTCCGCCGTGTCGTACACGCTGCGGCTCGAACAGATCTACAGCCCGTCGATCGAACTGACGCCGGCGATTAGCGCGAAGGTGTCGCTGCGCAAGCGTCCACCGGCTGGCCCGCCGGGGCCGGGGACGACGCCCGCGCCGGCGGCGCGCGAGCTGGCGACCTTCGACGGCGTGAGCCGCGACCTGCGGGAGTCGCCGCTGGTGATGGAACTCGACCTGGCGGGCGCGGAAGACGGCGCGCACCTCATCGAGACCGAGGTCTTCGACGGCACGACATCGCTTGGCACGACCGCGCTCGGCGTCGTGTTGATGAAAGGCCTCGATGCGAAGCTGCGTGCCCTCGAGGCTGCGGCGGCCGGGGTGCCCCCGGGCGCGCGCGCCGACGTCCTCTATCCGGGGGACTTCATCAAGAACGTCAATCGCGGCCGCGTCGGCCCAGGCACCTTCAACCTCGCCGGCGAAATTGCCGCCGCCGAGGCGGTCGTCGCGACGGCGAAGGGCGGGAAGGACCCGTTCAAGGGCAGGACCGGCGACATGGAGCGGCACTATCCGCTCGAGGGCGCGGGCGAGATCATGCCGTATCGCGTCTACGTGCCGAAGGCCTACACCGGCGCCACGGCCATGCCGCTGGTGATTGCGCTGCATGGCCTGGGCGCCAACGAAGACTCGTTTTTCGATGCGTACTCGAAGCTGCCGCCGCAGCTGGCGGAGAAACACGGCTTCCTGCTGGCCGCGCCACTCGGCTACCGCGTCGACGGGTTCTACGGCTCGACGATCATGGGCGGCGGCGACGCCGCGTCGAAGCGGCGCGCCGAGTACAGCGAGAAGGACGTGCTGGAAGTCCTCCGGCTGATGAAGGCGCAGTATCGCGTCGACGAGTCGCGCATTTTCCTGATCGGCCACTCGATGGGCGCGATCGGCACGTGGGCGCTCGCCTCGAAGCATCCGGACATCTGGGCGGCGCTCGTGCCGTTCTCCGGGGTGGGCTCGACGACGCTGGCCGAGCGCATGAAAGGGATTCCGCAGTTCGTGGTGCACGGCGACAACGATGCGACCGTCAACGTCAACGGATCGCGATCGATGGTGGCGGCGCTGAAGAAGGCGGGCGCCGATGTGACCTACGTCGAAGTGGCCGGCGGCAGCCACACCGACGTGGTGGTGCCGAACCTGCCGAAGGCCTTCGAGTTCCTCGCGGCGCAGAAGAAGGTGGCTTCCGCGGTCCCGACCAAGCAGTAGGCCGTGGGTCGCGCGTCGCTCGAGCAGCTGGCCCAACGCCTCACCAGGGACGCGCGCATCACCGTGCTGACCGGTGCGGGCGTCTCGGCGGCGAGCGGCGTGCCGACGTTTCGTGGCGCCGGCGGCTTGTGGAAGCAGTTCGCGCCCGAAACGCTGGCCACGCCCCAGGCCTTCGCGCGCGATCCCGCGCTCGTCTGGGAGTGGTACGACTGGCGGCGCCAGACGATCGCGGCGTGCGCGCCGAACGCCGCGCATCGCGTGCTCGCCAACTGGAGCCGCCGCTTCCCCTCGTTTCAACTGATCACGCAGAACGTCGACGGCCTGCACGAGCGCGCGGGCACCGAGCGTGTCCTGCGCCTGCATGGATCGATTTGGGAAGTGTCCTGCTGGCAGCGATGCGCCGCGGCCCCCGCGCGCTGGCGCAATGAAGACGCGCCCTTGCAGCGGATCCCTCCCACGTGCCCGCATTGCGGCGGGCTCGTCCGGCCGGGCGTGGTCTGGTTCGGCGAAGGGCTCGACCCGGACGTCCTGGACGCCGCGCAAGCGGCGTCAGACTGCGACGTGTTTCTGACCGTGGGGACCTCATCGGTGGTCTACCCGGCGGCGTCGTTTTTCGAGGAGGCCCGCCGGCATGGGGCGTTCACCGTGGAGGTCAATCCGGAGGCGACGCCCGCCTCGGCCATGGCGGATCTGGTGTTTCGCGCACCGGCCGAGGTGGTTCTTCCCGAGCTCAAACTCCCCTAATATACGTACATGCGTTGGTTTGCCGGTGTCGGCGTGGCCGGATTGGCCGTGGCGGGAGCCGTGCTCCTCAGGCCGGCGACCGTCTACACGCATACCCCGATCACGACCAGCATCGTCTTTCAGAAGGAGATCGCGCAGATCTTCCAGCGCAAGTGCTTCCAGTGCCACACCGAGGGCAACATCTCGATGTCGCTCACCACCTACAAGGACGCGCGGCCGTGGGCGGTGGCGATCAAGGAAGAAATTCTCGAGCGCCGCATGCCGCCCTGGAGCGCGGTGAACGGCTACGGCCATTTCGCCAACGACATGAGCCTGACCGCGCGCGAGGTCAGCATCATCCTGGCGTGGGCCGATGGCGGCGCCCCGAGCGGCGTGCTGCTCGCCGACGAAAGCAAGCCGCCCGTGTTCGTGCCGCCGCTCGGCGGCTGGGACCAGGGCACACCCGACGTCCTGTTGACGGTGGCCTCGGATCAGAAAGTGGAAGCCGCGTCGCCCGATCGGACGGCGCGGTTCGAAGTGGCGACGGGCCTGGCGCAGGCGAAGTGGCTGCGCGCGCTGCAACTCAACCCGGGCGATCGCCGCGCGGTCCGCTACGCCGCGATCTATGACGCCGCTTCGGGCCGCTGGCTCGGCACGTGGACGCCCGGTCACCTGAACACCAGCCTGCCCGACGGGGTCGGCATCCAGTTGCCCGCGAAGGGAAAGCTCGCCGTCGAGATCGGCTACCGCGGAACCGACGAGGCCGTGTCGGGCGAAGCCGAGCTCGGCCTGTACTTTTCGGAGAAGCGGCCGGCGCAGGTCGCGATGCCGCTCGAGATTGCCGCGGCGCCGGCGATCGTGCCCGCCGGCAGGACGCGCGAGAGGGTCCGCACTGAAACCGTGTTGAAGGCGCCGACCACCGCGTCGGCGCTGTGGCCCCGCCTCGGCGCGGGCGCCAAGTCGATCGAGGTCACGGCCATCCGTCCCAACGGCGTGGTCGAACCGTTGTTGTGGCTGAAGAACTACCGGCCTGACTGGCCCTCGTCGTATGTGTTCCGCGAGCCAATCACGCTGCCGGCAGGCACGCGCCTGGTCATGACGGCGTACTACGACAACGCCACCGGAACCGCGCTCCAGGCGCGGCCCGCGGTGTCGGTTACCGCATTTCCGCCGTCTCGCCCGCCCGCAACACTCGCACCGTAAACGGCACCGTCGACAGGTGGTTGTTCCTCTGGAACTGCAGCCAGATGCGGTAGTGGCCCGGCTTGGGGAACAGGGCGTGGAAGACCAGGTCCGGCCCGCCGCCCCCGGTGATCGTCGTGCCCTCGAGCATCTCCTCGGGATGGGCGTGCACGTGCTCCATCATGTCTTCGCTGAGCATCATCGCGTGCCCGAATGCGCCGAGGTAGCGCTGCAGGTTGGTCACCGGCTGCTCGGTCTTCTCGTCGGTGAAGCGGATCGGCACGTCGAGATCTTCACCGGCGACGAGCTTCGCGGGCTCGATTCGCAGATCGATCGTCACGCCGTCGGCATGCTTCACCCACGACCCATCCGGCACGAGGTTCGCCGCGTCGGACGCGATGTCGCCTTCGTAGCCTGCCGTGACGAGCGGCGTCGTGATCAGCTGCGGGCTGCCGCCAAGCGGCATGAAGTCGCTGAAGAGCACATAGTGGCCCGGCTTGGGCAACGTGTGCTCGATGGTGAACGAGCCGTCCGCCTCGAACACCGGATGCTCGTGATTGAAGAGCGTCAGGTCGCGGCTGATGATGAAGAGGTGGAACAGCCGGTCGTGCACGTCGGCAAACCGGTTCACCTTCGCGCCGGTCAACGGATGGGTGACGGTGAACCGGAACTTCGTCGGCTGCCCGGCTTTCACGACGCGCGGCTCGGCGACGACGCTCAGGCGGTAGTCGGCGGTGGCCATCGGGTCGCCGGGCACGAGCGTCATGCCGCAGATGCTGCAGGTGCCGGGCTCGGCCTTCACCTCGTTCGGATGCATCGGGCAGATGTAGCCGCTGGTGGTGGCTGGCTTATTCGGGTCGACGATGGGCCGCGCGGTGCCGGGGATCAGCTCCTGGACCGCCAGCACGACCGCCAAGGCCAGAACGAGCTTCATCTCTCTATTCTATAAGGGTGCTTGGGTGCTTGGGTGCGTGGGTGCTTATGTGCGCACCTACGCACCTACGCACCTACGCACCTACGCACCTACGCACCTACGCACCTATGCACCCACGCACCCACGCACCCACGCACCCACGCACCTTGTTCTTTCAGGGCCAGAGCCAGCCGAAGGTGCCGCCGGTGAGGAGGCCGTAGAGCAGGCCATCGAGCATGCCGCGCATGGTCGTGCCCCAGTTCTTGCCGCCCCAGATCGAGGACTGGGGCAGGCCCAGCGCGTAGCCGGTGAACGCCACGCAGCCGGCGACCTGGAACACCCTCAGGTACTCGGTGCCGGGGCCGAAGGCCACGCCGGCAATGTAGCCGGCGACCAGCGAGATCACGATGGAGTAGAGGAACCACTGAACCAGGTTCGTGGCCATGTTGTACTCACCCGGCCTCACGGTCATGAAGACCACCGGCCCGGCCTTCATCTTCGCCTGGAACTCCGGTGACTTCATCGCGTCCATCGACTGCGCGAGCGGCATGCCGTAATCACCGGGCGCGAGGTTGAACGGCCGCAGCGCGGCCATCACGCCATCCTCGTTTGGTACCCTCTTGAAGTCATTCTTGTGGAACTTGGTGAACATGTGGATGGCCGAGCTGGCCACAAACACGATCACCGCGGAGAGGAGAATCGGGAGCCACAACGACAGCACTGGGACCATCAGAGCCTCCAGCCGCGCATGCTAGTCGATCGCGAGGCGGCCTGTATAGCCGGCCTACAGGATCCCGCGCAACCGGAGCGCGTCGTGCACGACGGCGGAGAAGTAGAGCAGGCACAGCCCGCCGATCACGGCCTGTCCGAGGATGAAAGCCGCCGACCGTATCGCGGCACCGGCGCAATCGGGCCGCCGGCGCGCGAGCCTGGCATGGCAGCGCGCGCGCACTTGCGCCGCACGCGAGTGGTCGGGCGTCATGAGCGGCAGCGCGCGCAGCGCCGGATCATGGGCTTCGTCGGTGATCATGTCGTGACCTCTTTCAGCGCCGCCAGGCCCGGCACGCTGTTCTCATCGAGCGTGCGCGACAGCAGCGCGCGGGCGCGGCTCAATCGCTGGCGCATGGCTTCGGGCGTGATGCCGCACACGCCGGCGGCTTCCGCCGGCCGCAACCCCTCGACCACCACGAGCAGCAGCGCTTCACGATAGGCCACCGGCAAGGCGCCAAGCGCCGCCTCGACGCGCCGCCCGGTCTCGCCGGCCGCGGTCGCTTCGAACGGCGTCGGCTGCGGCGATCCGGAGGGCCACAAGCCGATCAGATCCGCCGCGTGCGAATCCTCAAGGAGCCGCGATCGGCGGTAGCTGGCGTGGAGGTTGCGGGCCACCGTGAACAGCCACGGTCCGAGGCGCGTGTCAGGCTGCAGCCGCGACGCCCGGGCGACCAACCGGAGCCAGGTTTCTTCCAGCAGATCCTCGGCGACCTGGCGCCGCCGCGACAGCCGCGCCAGGAAGTTGAAGAGCCGCGTGTTGAAGCACGCGTACACCTCGTCGAACGCCGTGGCGTCGCCCTCTCGCAGGCGGGCGACGAGCGCCAGCTCGGACTCGCGGTCCATACCGGTCATAACGCTTCCGCCGGCCGATCGTGACAGCCGTCACGCCCGGGCCCGGGGAGCGTTATACCCCGGTGGAGGCCAGGAACGTCATGCAGATTCTTGAAATGCTCGGCCAGGCCAGCATCGTCGCGCTTCTGAGCATGCTGGTCAGCGTGCTCCCGCTCTTCGCCGGTCTTGCCTACGCGATACGGCCCAACGAGCAGCGGCTGGCGTTGATGCGGCCGCTCTCGCTCGCGGGGTTGTTTGCCGGGTTGTGCGGCCTGGTGGTCGGCCTGATCAACGTGCTTCGCATGGCCTGGATCAACGAGCCGCCGTTCAACTATCGGGTCGCCGCGGTGGGCACGGCCGAATCGCTGGTGACGCTGTTTCTCGCCTTCGGCAGCCTGACGGTGGCGTGGCTCTGCGTCGCCTTCGGGTTCCGGCGGCTGTCGTGACGCGCCGCCTGCCCTGAGCGAGCCGCGGCGAGTCGAAGGGTCAGCGATCGAGCGCCAGCGCCCCCGTGTAGATCGCCATGCCCACGACGGCATCGATGCCAAGCGCGTCGAGGGCGTCGATTTCCGCGCGGGTCGTGATGCCGCCCGCGGCGGTGAGCTTGCGAGCGGTCGCCTTGGCCACGGCCTTGATCGCCGCCATGTCGGTGCCCTGCATCAGGCCCTCCGTGTCCACGTGGGTGTAGAGGAATTCCGAGCAGTACGGCTCGAGCGCGGCCACGGCCTGTACGGCCGTGAGCGGCAGCATGGTCTTCCAGCCGTGGATCACCACGCGGCCGGCCCTCGAGTCGACCGCGGCGATGAGGCGGTCGGGGCCCACCAGGTCCGCCAGCGCGCGGGCGAAGTCGTGGTCGATCATCCGGCTGATGTCGCCGCCGTCGGCGCGCCGGAACAGCCCCGAGCCGGCGATCACCGCCCGGGCGCCGGCGGCGATCAGCTCTTCGGCGCGGCGCACGCTGCGCACGCCGCCGCCGACGCGGCAGGGGAGCCGGGCGGCGATCTGCCTCACGAGCGCGTCGTTGTTGCCACGCGACATCGCCGCGTCGAGGTCGATGAGCTGCACTTTGGGGAACGTCGAGAACTTCTCGATCCAGCCGTCGAGATCGTCGGAGGCGATGGCGAGCTTGTCGCCCTGCACGAGTTGCACGACGCGGCCGCCCTGGAGGTCGATGGAGGGGATCAGCATGGTTTCAGACGGGCTCCGGGCTCCGGGCTCCGAGCTTTACATTCTTACCGGAACGCCCGCGTCATTCAAAAACCGTTTGAGCTCGCTGACGCTCTTCTCGTTGAAGTGGAAGATCGACGCGGCGAGGGCGGCGTCGGCGTGACCGGTGGTGAACACCTCCGCGAAGTGTTCGAAGGACCCGGCGCCTCCGGAGGCGATCACGGGGATGTTCACGGCGTCCGACACGGCAGCGGTCAGTTCGCAATCGAAGCCGGCCTTCGTCCCATCGCGATCGATCGAGGTCAGGAGGATCTCGCCGGCGCCCCGGCTCGTGGCCTCTCGCGCCCATTCGACGGCGTCGCGCGCGGTTTCGGCCATGCCGCTGCGGCCGTAGACCGCGAAGCGATCGTCTTGGCGCTTCGCATCAATCGCGACGATCACCGCCTGGCTGCCGTAGCGGCGCGCGAGGCTGGTAATCAAGTCCGGATCGGCGAGCGCCGCGGTATTGAGGCTGACCTTGTCGGCGCCGGCCTCGATGGCCGCCGCGGCATCCGCTTCGCTGCGAATGCCGCCGCCGACGGCGAGCGGCAGGAAGATCTCGCGGGCCACCGCGGCGATCGTGTGGGCGCGCGCCTGGCGTGCTTCGACCGTGGCGGTGACATCGAGGATCACGATCTCGTCGATGCCCTCGGCGTTGTAGCGGCGCGCGAGGGCCGCGGGATCGCCGGCGTCGCGCAGGCCCTCGAAGTTGACGCCCTTGACGACCGTGCCGTCACGGACGTCGAGGCACGCGATGATGCGCTTAGACAACATCGCGCAGCCAGTTGCCGAGAATGTGAAGCCCGGCGGGCCCGGATTTTTCCGGATGGAACTGGACCGCCGACACGCGGTCACGCTCGACGGCGGCGCTGAAGGGCGCGCCGTAGTCGCAGACCGCGACCGTGTCGTCGACGACCGGCGCGGCATAGGAGTGCGTGAAGTAGACCTGCGTGCCGTCCGCCACGCCGGCCATCAGCTTGCTTGGGCGCGGCATGGTGAGGCTGTTCCAGCCGACATGCGGCACTTTCAGCGTGTCGTCGCCCCCGACGCGCTGACAGACGCCGGCGAACACGCCCAACCCCGCGACGCCCGGCGCCTCGACGCTGCCCTCGAACAACCATTGCAAGCCGACGCAAATGCCGAGCAGCGGCGTGCCGTCGGCGATCGTGGCCGCGATGGCGGATCGCCAGTCACCGGTCAGCCCGCGCGTGGTGTCGAAGTGACCCACTCCGGGGACGATGATGCCGTGCGCGCGGGCGAGCTCGCCGGGCACCGTCGGCGTCCAGACCCCGGCGCCCAGCGCCGCCAGCGCCTTTCGCACGGACGTGAGATTGCCCGCGCCGTAGTCGACGAGCGCGATCACAACAGGCCCTTGGTGCTCGGAAGCATGCGGGCCAGGCGCTTGTCCTTCGAGGAGGCCACGCGCAGTGCGCGCGCGAAGGCCTTGAAGCAGGCCTCGATCTTGTGATGGTTCGATCGGCCGTACATCACCTTCACATGCACGTTGGCGCGCGCGGCCATGGCGAAGCCGTCGAAGAAGTCGTGCACCAGCTCGGCCTGCAGATCGCCGACCACGCGCACCGTGACCCTGGTGTCGACGACCGCGTGAGGCCGCCCGCTCAGGTCGATGGCGACGACCGCCAGCGTTTCGTCCATCGGCATCACGAAATAGCCGGCGCGGTTGATGCCGCGCTTGTTGCCGACGGCGGCGAGCACCGCCTCGCCGAGCGCGATGCCCACGTCTTCCACCGTGTGGTGCTGATCGACGTCGAGGTCGCCGGCCGCCTTCACCTTGAGATCGAACCCGCCATGCCGGGCCACCAGGTCGAGCATGTGATCGAGAAAGCGGATGCCGGTCGCGTTCTCGTACCGGCCCTTGCCGTCGAGCGCCAGCGTGACCTTGATCCGGGTCTCAGCGGTCCGCCGGTTGATTACCGCGCGGCGCATAACGCCTCGAGGGTCTCGACCGCCGTGCGCGTGTGTTCCACGACGCCGGCGGTGAGGCGGAAACAATTCGGGCACGCGGGGTCCTTGGTGCGATCGCGAACGAACACGCCCCTGGCAATCATGCCGTCAATCAGCGCCCGGGCGCGGCTGCCGCCGTCGATGAGCACGAAATTCGCGGCGCTCTTCCAATAGCGCAGGCCGGCGCGCTCGCAGGCGGCGTAGACGAGCGCCTTCGATTCGGCCGCCTGCGCGACATACCATGCGCGAAACCCGGTGTCGGCGATCGCCGCGCGCAAGGCCGCCACGGCGACCACATTCAGGTTGAACAGCGGCATGCACCGGCGGATCGGCGCCAGCACCGCGGGCGACGCGATCATCACGCCAACCCGCATGCCGGCAAGCCCGAACGCCTTCGAAAACGTCCGGCCAACGAGCATGTTCGGATACTGCGCGGCTTCCTGAAGGAAGTTCTCACCCTGGAAGTCCTGATACGCCTCGTCGACGAACACGAGCGCATGCGCGGCTTCCCGTGCCACGCGGTGGATGGCCGCCTTCGGCACCGGCTGGCCCGTCGGGTTGTTCGGGTTGTTCACGTAGACGATGCGGGTGTCGGGTGTCAGCGCGCGGATGACGGCATCGACCGGATACGAATAGTCAGGAGCGGGCGGCACCGACACGACGCGCGCGCCCATGGCATGCGCGCCGTGCAAGTACGGCTCGAACGCCGGTTGCGCCACCAGGACCTCGGGCGCGCCCGACATGACGGTGGGCGCCGCCCCCTGCGCCACGAGCGCCTCAGGTGTCCGGTTGGTGAGGTAGCCGACCGACGCGAGCAGGATGCCTTCGTCGAGCCCGTTGGTGAGCACGATGCGATCGGGGTCGACGCCGAGAAAAGCCGCCGTTTCGAGAATGGCGTCGCGGAAATCCGGATAGGTGGCGAGACGTGGCCCGTCGAACGCGCGGACCGCCTCGACGACCTTCGGCGAACAGCCGCCGGTGTTCTCGTTGAGGTGAAGCCGAAGGCCGGGGCCGAGGTCGGGGACGCCTTGGATCGTTATCATCGTTTATGCCTTCTGCCTTCAGCCTTCTGCCTTGCTTCAATCGAGCGCGCGTGCGCTTCGAGGCCCTCGGCGCGGGCCAGGGTCGTGACGGTCTTCGCGATCCGCCCCAGGCCGGCCTTCGTCAGTCGCTGCACGGACACGAGCTTCACGAAGTCGGCGGCGTTCAGCCCACCGCGATGACGGGCCGCGCCCGCCGTCGGCAACACATGGTTCGAGCCGATGGCGTAGTCGCCGGCGACCTGCGCCGTCCAGCCGCCCACGAACACGGCACCAGCATTCCATACGAGCCGGGCGAGCGCTTCGGTTCCCACCACCAGGTGCTCGGAGGCCGCCTGGTTCGCCAGCGCGATGGCCTCGGCCATGCTCCGGCAAACGATCACGCCGCCATGACGCGCGAGCGCCTGGCGGGCGGGACCGGTGCCGGGCATCTGCCGTTCAACTTCCGCGGCCACGCGCTCCGCCAACCGCCTGTTGGAGGTGATGAAGACCGCCCGCGCGTCGGGATCGTGCTCGGCTTGGGCGATGAGATCCGCGGCGATCCACGCGGCCGGGCCGGTCGCCGAGACAATCAGGATCTCGGTGGGTCCGGCGTAGAAGTCGATGCCGCAGTCGGCGGATACCAGCGACTTGGCGGCCGCCACCCATCGGTTGCCGGGGCCGACGATCTTGTCGACCTGGGGAACGGTGCGCGTGCCATAGGCCAGCGCGGCAACGGCGTGGGCGCCGCCCATGCGAAACAGCCGATCGACGCCGGCCTCGAGGGCGGCGGCGAACACCGCCGCATCCGGCCGTGGACAGGCCACGACCACTTCGCGCACGCCGGCCGCCCGTGCCGGTACCGCCGTCATCAGCAAAGACGAGGGCAGGGGGTAGCGCCCGGCCGGCACGTAGCATCCGACACGGCCGAGGGGAACGACGCGCTGTTCCACCACGATGCCCGGCGCCACCTTCAGCCGCCAGCCCGCGGGCACCTGCTTGCGGGCGACCTTGCGGATGTGGCCCACCGCGCGCTTGATGGCGGCGCGCACGGCGGGCGGCGCCTGTCGCGCCATCGCCGCCCACTGCCGCCGCGGCACTTCGATGGCGCCGCCGACGCCATCGAGCTCCTTCACGAAACGGGCGAGCGCCGCGTCGCCGCCGCGCCGGACCCGGGCGACGATCGCGGCCGCCCGCGCCTCGGTCGCGCGATCGCGGATGCGTGTGGCCGACAGCAGGTCGGCAACGGCGCGGCGATTGGTTGAAGTCACAATCTTCATAAGCGATCAAAGGAAACCACGAAGAACACGAAGATCACCACGAAGATCACGAAGTCTATTGATCAAAGAGTTCTTCGTGGTCTCTGTTTACACCACGATCTTGTTCAACGGGTACTCGACGATGCCCTGGCCACCGGCCAGCTTCAGCCTCGGGATCAGATCCCGTGCCGTCTTCTCCTCGAGAATCGTATTGATCGCGACCCAGTCGGGATCGCTCAGCGACGACACGGTCGGCCGTTGCAGCGCTGGCAGCAGCGCGAGCAGCGCCTCGAGGTCGGTGCGGCGCGCGTTCAGCATCAGGCCGACCCGCCCTTGCGCTTCGATCGCGGCCTTGAGCAGCAGCGCGAGGTTCTCGATCTTGGTCTTCTTCCACGCGTCGGCCATCGACGGTTGATTGGCGATCAGCTGGGTGTTCGACTCCATGATGGTCTCGAGAATGCGCAACCGATTCGCGCGCAGCGTCGATCCGGTTTCGGTGGCTTCGACGATCGCGTCGGCGAGCACCGGCGGCTTCACCTCGGTGGCGCCCCACGAGAACTCGACGTCGACGTCGATCTCCCTGGCCGTGAAGTAGTGTTTCGTCACGCGCACGAGCTCGGTCGCAATACGCTTGCCGTTCAGGTCCGCCAGGCTCTTGAACGGCGAATCCTCCGGCGCCGCCAGCACCCAGCGCACCTTGCCGAAGCTCTGCTTGGCATAGACCAGGTCGCAGATCCGGGCGAGCGGCGTCTGTTCCGGGTGGCCGATCTCGTGCTCCGCAATCCAGTCGAGGCCGGTGAGGCCGGCGTCGAGCACGCCGTCGGCGACGTAGCGCGCCATCTCCTGCGCGCGGATCAGCATGCACTCGATTTCCGGGTCGTCGATCGCGGGGAAGTACGACCGCGGGTCGACGCGCATCTGGTAGCCGGCGCGCTGAAACAACTGGACCGTCGCGTCCTGCAACGATCCTTTTGGAATTCCGAGCCGCAATTTCATCTGGTTTCCCTTGTTTCGCGGAACTAAAGTTCCGCGCTACCCGCACTTAGCTTGACTTCTGTGTAGAAGCAGCTGCGCTCGCCGGTGTGACACACATTCCCGTCTCCTTCGCGAGCCACGGCGATCAGCACTGTGTCTTCATCGCAGTCGACAAACACCTTGCGCACCGCCAGGCGGTTGCCCGAGGTTTCGCCCTTCATCCAGAGCCGGTTCCGCGTCCGGCTGAAGAAGGTGACAAAGCCGGTCTGCCGCGTCAGCGCCCAGGCTTCCTCGTTCATGAAGCCCACCATCAACACCTCGTGGGTGGCCTCGTCCTGCACCACCGCCGGAATCAGCCCGTCCAGCTTCGTAAAATCCATATCAGCTCTCAGCCTTCAGCCTTCAGCCGTCGGCAAAAAACAAAAAGCCCGCCGGTTTCCCAGCGGGCTGTTGCGTCCTGACGAATCTTATTGGGTTCGTCGTCGACTTACGCGCAAGCTCCTGCCGGGCCGTTCAATGAACGGCGATGGTGGCCCCAGTGCGCGTGGTGGACGAACGACATGACGCAAGAAGCGTAATGGATCGGCCGGTCAAAAGGCAAATCACCCGCCGACTGACAGCGCGCTAGCGATAACCGCGCTGCCGGGCCATCCAGCGGGCCACATCGTCGGCCGGTGCGGGGTGGCTGATGTAATAGCCCTGCGCCGCGTCGCAGCCAAGCTCGGTCAGCTGCTGGCACACCTCCGCGGTCTCGACGCCTTCGGCGACGACCCGCAGCCCGAGATTGTGCGCCACGTCGATGAGGCAGCGGACCAGTGTGTCGTCTTCGCCTTCCGACATCCCGAGCACGAATGACCGATCGATCTTCAGCTCGTCGACGGGCAGCCTTCGCAGGTAGCTGAGCGACGAGTAGCCGGTCCCGAAGTCATCGATCACGATGCGCACGCCCATGTCGTGGAGGATCTGCAGGCAGCGGGCCGAGCCGTTTGGGTCCGACATGATCATGCTCTCGGTGATCTCGATCGACAGCCGCGACGGTGGCATGCCGTGCTCGACCAGGATCTCGTGGATCCGGCGCGGAAACGCCGAATGGTGCAGGTTTCTCGGCGACACGTTCACCGCGATGGTGCACGGCGTCGGCAGAATCGACGGCGGCCACTCCGACAGCGCGCGCCCGACCACGAACGACGTCAGCGGATTGATCAGCCCGGTGTGTTCCGCCACCCGCATGAAATGCGCCGGCGGCAGCCGGCCTTGTTCCGGATGCTCCCAGCGGACCAGCGCCTCGACCGCCACGGTCGTGCCCGCGCGCAGGTGCACAATCGGCTGGTAGTCGAGGACGAACTGCTGCGCGTCGATGGCCTTGCGCAGCGCCGCGGCGAGGCCCACGCGCTCGTAGTCGCGCGGGTCCCGCCCGGCGACGTACACCGAGTAGCCCGCCTTGTCGTTCTTGGCGATGTACATCGCCGCGTCGGCGCGCTGCAGCAGTTTATCGCCATTTGACGCGTGCACCGGGTAGCCGGCAATGCCGATGCTGGCGGTGACCATCACGGCGCGGCCGTCGGCTTGGAACGGGTGCTCGAGGTCGTGCAGGACCTTGCGCGCCGCCAGCTCCGCGCGGTTGACGTCGGTGGCCGGCATTAGCACGGCAAACTCGTCGCCGCCGAGGCGCGCGACGGTGTCCGACGCGCGCAGCGTCCCCTTCAGCCGGGACGCCACCTCCTGCAGGACCTGGTCGCCGGCATGATGGCCGAGCGCGTCGTTGACCTCCTTGAAGCCGTCCAGGTCGAGCACGAGCAGCGCGAGGCTTTTCTCGTCGCGGTGCGCGTGCAGGATCGCCTGCTGCAGGCGGTCGTGCAGCAGCGCGCGATTGGGCAGGTCGGTCAGCAGGTCGTGATACGCGAGGTAGGCGACGCGCTGGTTGGCCAGGTTGTGCTCGCGGCGAACCGCGGCGTCGCTCAGCTCGCGCTCGACGGCCGGCGCCAGGCGCGCCAGGTTGCCCTTGACGATGTAGTCCTGCGCGCCGGTCCGCATGGCGGCGACGGCGGTCTCTTCGCCGATCGTGCCGGACACAAAGATGAACGGCACATCGAGGTCGTGCTCGCGGACGATGGCCAGGGCCTTCGAGCCGCTGAAGCCGGGCATCGTGTAGTCGGCGATCACGATGTCCCACTGGGCGTCGACGAGCTCGCGCCGCAGCGCTTCTGCGGTGTCGACGCGCATTGCGAACACGTCGTAGCCTGCAGCCGTCAGTTCCCGGGCCACAAGTGTCGCGTCGTCTTCGACGTCTTCGACCAGGAGCAAGCGCAGGGGGGTCATGTAACCACGACCAAACTCTGACTCATGGGCAAGATTCGTACCCCTGCACAGCGAGTGCTCAACCGATACAAATCGCTGGAGTTAGAGCGTGCAGGCGGCCGAGCTGGAGGAAGCCGCGGTGCTCCGATATGGAACACAGGCCTCAAAACCGTCTGACTTCTGCGGATCTTGAAACCGGCGGCTATCAGGTGTGCGGCAAACGGCGAAACCGGGTTTATTGGATCGGCTTTGCGGGCGGCAGGCCCTTGCGCGGAAGCTTCTCAGGCGTGTTGGCGGCATACCAGGCAAACACGGCCGCGACGGCGCCCTGCTGGATCACGTCTTCGCGCTGCACGTGATCGAACGTGTCCATATTCGAGTGATGCGTCCGCGAGTTGTACTCGAGGCGCTCCTGGATGAACTGGAATCCCGGCAGCCCGGCGTTCTCGAACGATCCGTGGTCGGTCTGGGTCACGGCCCGCGGGCTCACATTCCTGAACCCGAGGTCCTTCACCGACTGGCCCCACTCTTCGAACAGCTTGATCGCGCCCAGGTTGCCCTGGCCCCAGACGCCGAGGATGCGCCCGGTGCCGTTGTCGAGATTGAAGTAGGCCTGCACCGACGGGTGCGCCGGTTTGGGCGTGTTGCTCGCGAAGTCGTAGTAATGCTGCTGCACGTAGGCGCGCGATCCGAGCAGGCCCTGTTCTTCGGCGGCCCAGAGCGCCAGCCGAATCGTGCGGCGCGGCTTCAGGCCGAGCGCCTGGATCGCGCGCACGGCTTCGATCATGGCGCTGCTGCCCGTCGTGTTGTCGGTGGCGCCGGTCGCATACGGATAGGTATCGAAGTGCGCGCCCATGATCACGACTTCGCTTGCCAGGTCGGTGCCCGGGATCTCCGCGATGATGTTGAAGGCGTTGCCCGCCGGATCGGTTTCGGGATGGAACTTCGTCTGGATGTTGACCTCCATCCGGACCGGCTGCCCGCGGTCGATCAGCCGGACAATGCGGTTGTAGTGCTCGACGGCGAGGGTGGCCGAGGGCACCTGCTGCGGCATCTTGGGGTCGCGGCTGCCGCCGTTGCCGGGAAAAATCGTGCCGCCGTCCGCGCGCTGGGTCTGCCACGACAGGTCGCTGCCGCCCGCGGACAGATCGCCATCGGGCCCGCGATCGAGCACGGCGGCCGCCCCTTCGGCGGCGAGGAATCGCTGCACCGCGCCGGCGAACGCTTGCGCACCTGACGCACCTGACGCACCTGATGCACCCGCCGGAATCGGCGTCTTCATGGCCTCGTCCCACTCCGCGTCGCCCATGCGGAGGATGATTCGCCCGTCCAGCATGCGAACCGGACGTGCGGCCTGGAGGATCACGATCTTGCCCTGCAGCTGACCCTTGTACTTCGCCAGGTCCGCCTCGCTGGCCGCCCGCACGTGCACGACGTCGGCGAGCACCGGCCCGTTGGTCGGGGGCGAGTACCACCGAGGCTGGCCGACGAGCGACGCGGTCTGCGGCGTCACCATGTGGACCGAGAAGCGTTCGATCGTCCAGCCCTGGCCGAACGGGAAGCGCTCGGTGTGGACGTTCTTGAGGCCCCACTCGGTGAACTTCTTCATCGCCCACTCGGCGCCCTGCGTGTAGCCGGGCGTGCCCGTGGCACGCGGCCCGAAGACCTCCGACAGCCACCAGTGCGTCTCCATGGCCTGCGACCGCGCGATCGCCTCGGCGCGGATGCGGCCGATGGTGGCCAGGTCGAGGCCGGCCGGCGCCTGGGCCAGGCCGCTGGAGGAGGCGAGCAGAACGATGGAGAGCAGAGCAGCCGCGCGTGTCATGGACGAGTCCTCAACGAAAAGAAACCACGAAGATCACGAAGCACCTCGAAGAACACGAAGTAATCTCTTCCGAACGCATTCTTCGTGGCCTTCGTGGTTTCGTTAGATCACTGTTGCGCCGTGGTGGTCACGCCGGGTGCGCGCTTGTACTTGTCGAACCAGTAGCGCAGGTACAACTGCGTGCGGATGAAGTTCGACGGCGTCGTCGTCGTGCCGTGCCATTCGTTGTTCATCCGCAGCATCGCGGTCGGCACCTTGCGCAGCTTCAACGCGCTGTAGAACTGCTCGGTTTGCGGCATCGGCGTCCGCAGGTCCTGCACGCCGGTCATCAGCATGGTCGGTGTCTTGACGTTGCCGACGTAGCTCAACGGCGAGCGGCGGAAGTGCTCGCTGGGATCCTCCCACGGCAGCTTCGCAAAATTGTTGTACCAGCCCGCGCTGTCGGTGGTGCCGACGAAGCTCACCCAGTCGATCACGGGGCAGTTGGCCGACGCGGCCGCGAAGCGATCCGTCTTGCCGACGATCCACGCCGTCAGCACGCCGCCGCCGCTGCAACCGGTGACGAACATGTTGCGTTCGTCGATAAAGCCCTTCTTCAGCAGCTCGTCGACGCTGCCCATCAGGTCGTCGTAGTCCTTGCTCGGATAGGCGTTGTTGATCTGGTTGCCGAACGCGCTGCCATAGCCCGTGCTGCCGCGCGGGTTCGAGTAGAGCACGACGTAGCCGTTGGCGGCGTGCTCCTGCCAGCCGTAGTTGAAGCCGACGCCGTACATGCTGTGCGGCCCGCCGTGGATGTGCAGCTGCATCGGGTACTTCTTCGTGGCATCGAACCCCGGGGGCGTGATGTACCAACCCTGGATCTTCAGGCCGTCCGCCGACGTGTAGGTGATCTCCTTGACGTCGCCGAGCTTCTTGCCCTTGAGGATGTCGTCGTTGACCCACGTCAGCTGCTTGATCTGCTGCGGTGAGGCGATGTCGTAGGTCACGATGTCCGGCGGCGCCTGGAACGACGTGGACACGCCGACGGCCTTGCCGGTCTTGCTGATGCTCGTCGTCGTGAGCATGTGCGTGCCCTTCGTCACCGGCTGAACGGCATCGCCACGCGTGCCGGCCAGCGGCAGCACGTAGAGGTTCTGGACGCCGGTGTCCTGCGCGGTGAAGTACAGGCCCGTGCCGTCCGCCTTCCACTGCAGGCCCTGTGGCGAGCGGTCCCAGTCGCCCGAGACCAGGCGCGGATTGCTGCCGTCGACGTTCATCACGTACACCTTGCTGTCGGTCCAGGTGTTGCGCGAGGCATCCATCCCCGTATAGGCCACGAGCTTGCCGTCGGGCGAGACCTTCGGTCCGTTGTCGGGACCCTTGCGGCGCGTCAGCTGCGCGATTGCGCCGGTCTCGACGGTGACGGCATAGATTTCCGATTCCCGGAACTCGTAGTCGGCGTCGGGAATGCGCAGCGAGGTGAAGAGGATCTGCTTGCCGTCGGGCGTGAACTCGACGCCGTTGTGATCCCAGTCGCCACTAGTCAGCTGCCGCGGCGTGCCGCCGGTGGCGGGCACGACGAACAGATGCCTGAACCCGTCGTCGTTGAAGCCCTGGCGGTCCTGGCGGTAATCGAGCCGTTCGACGATGCGGGGGGATTCGACCCACTTGGCGCCTTCAGGTCTGTCGGGCATCTTGATCGACCAGACGTTCTTCTTCTCGACCTGCATGGCGAAGGCGAGCGACTGGCCGTCGGGCGACCACGTCACGTTGGCGGGCGACTTGTCGATGTGCGTCACCGGCGAGATGGCGCCTTCGGCGTCCATGTAGCGCACGAAGATCTGGGAGCCCTTCGGATCGCCCTGCGCGGTGTAGGCGATGCGATCGCCCGAGGGCGACCACCGCGCGCTGCTGCCGCGCACGAGGAAGCGGTTCCTGCTGCCGTCGGCGTTCATGATCCACAGAGACGACTCACGCTTGTCGTTGACCTTGTCGATCCACCCGCGTGTGTAGATGATCTGCGCCCCGTCGGGCGACAGCTGGGGATCGGACACGGTCTCGAATTCCCAGTAGAGGTCGAGGGTGAGCCGGTCGTTGGCGACATTATTCTGAGTAACATTATTCTGAGTAACATTATTCTGAGTAATAGTGTTCTGGGCCGCGAGCACGACGGGCAACGACGCAAGAGCGAACGCGACGAGCAAACGGCGCATAGAGCCTCCCAGGGCGTGCAGCGTTACCGTATGGAAGGTGGATTCTAACGCGTTTTCGGTCACCAGTAGAGCGAGACGCCGTATTCCTCGAAGACTTCGTCGCCGCTGGCGATCGACACACCCTCCACCTGAGCCTGGGCGATCAGCATGCGGTCGAAGGGGTCGCGATGATCGCCGGCCAGCCGTCCGGCATGCTCGGCGTGGCGAATCGTGATCTCGAGCTCCGAGAACCCCTGGCTCGCCACAATCCGGCCGACGTCCGCAGCGACAGCTTCGGCACCGGGCAGCTTGCCGAGGCGCCACTTCGTGGTGATTTCCCAAGCCGACGCCGCGCTGACATAGATAGTGTTGCCGTTCGCGCCGATCTGGCGCCTGACCCGCGCGGGCAGGCGGCGGTCGCCGTCGAGCCACCAGAGAAACGTGTGGGTGTCGAGCAGCAGGCGCACGTCACCCGTCCCAGCCATCCAGCTCGGCCGCCGGCAGCGGCTCGAAGAACGCGTCGGTGACGCGGGCCCGGCCGCGCATCGCGCCGAACTTCCGCACCTGAACCTCGGCGTCAACGCGGACTAGTCTGGCCACCGGCGTCTTGCGCCGGGCGATGACGATCTCTTCACCCGCTTCGACACGTTCGATCAGCTTGGACAGGTGCGTCTTTGCCGCGTGTACCGTGAACACTTTCACCAGCCAATCTTAGCTAAGTAAACATGACTAGATCAAGGACCGTTAGCCTAATCTCTTGTGGTTTTTTCTGCGTAACGGGCGCGGCGGTCGGTGGACAGGCGCCCGATCATCACCTCGGTGGCTTTGATGATCGCGACCGCCTCGTCGCCGCGCTTCAGCTTCAGCTCGATGACGGCATCGCGGGTGATCACGGCCGTCAGGATCTGATCGCCGATCCGCAAGCGCACCTGCGAGAGCAGCCCCTCGTTGCGGACCTCTTCCACGACGCCGCGCAACTGGTTGCGGCCGCTGAGCGCCACCAGCACGCCCTTCGCTGCCGCCGCCCCCGGCTTGCCCGGGGCCGCCGCTGACACAGGCCGGCTGTCCTGCGACAGCACCAGCCGGGTGACTTCGGATTCGCTCAGGCGATGGTGGCCTCCCCTGGTGCGCGTGGTGCGCACCGATCCGTCGTAGATCCACTGCTTGAGCGTCGAGTAGCTGACGCCGAGCCGATCCGCCGCCGCGCGAACGGAGAGCAGCGCGCTCATCGGGCGCGGCGGATGTGCACGGTTTGACGCTGGATCACAAATTCACCTCGAATCGACGATTGAATCATAGTAAATAATACTAAACCGTGTTCAAAAAAACCGTGCAAAGCCCGGCCGTAAAGTTGCTGCGCCGGCTGGCGATCGGCGCTACATTGCTCGTCGCGCTCAGCACGCCCGTTGCTGCGCAGCCCCCCGGTTTGGTCGTTTCGGTCGCCGCGAGCCTTCGTGACGCGCTCGATGAGATCGCCGGCCTGTATCGCGCGGCGACGGGCGTCGCTGTTGCGCTCAACCCCGGCGGTTCCAACACGCTGGCGCGCCAGATCGTCGAGGGCGCGAAGGTCGGGCTGTTCCTCAGCGCCGATGAGATCCAGATGGACGTGGTCGAAAAGGCGGATCGCATCGTGCCGGGGACTCGCGTGCGCCTGCTCACCAACGATCTGGCAGTGATCGTCCCCGCGGGTTCGCGGCGAACGCTTGCCGCAGCCGAACTGGCGGGGCCGTCTGTGAGGCGCGTCGCCATGGGCGAGACCTCCAGCGTGCCGGCCGGCGTCTACGGCCGAAAGTGGCTGGAAGGCCAGGGGCTGTGGAGCGC
>MELE01000027.1:117648-124145 GCA_001768615.1 Acidobacteria bacterium RIFCSPLOWO2_12_FULL_67_14b
TGTGGAGCGCGGTCGCGCCGAAGGTCGTGCCGTTTCCCACAGTGCGCGGCGTGGTAGCGGCCGTCGAAGCGGGCCGCGTCGACGCGGGCATCGTCTACCTCACCGATACGATCGGCCGCCCGGCGCTCGGGGTGCCCATCATCGTCCCTTCGACTGCCAACCCCGCGCTCGCCATCACCTACTCCGCCGCCGTTGTCCGCGGGCCCGAGCAGGAGGCGGCGGCCCGGTTCCTGCAGTTCGTGCGGAGCCCGCCGGCGCGGGAGGTGTTCGAGCGCCGCCGCTTCGGCCTGGCGCCATGACCGCGGATACGTGGGCGATCGCGCGCTTCACCGTGCTGATGGCGCTCACCGCCACCGCGCTGGCACTGCCGCCGGCCGTGGCGGCGGGCTGGCTGCTCGCCCGCCGGTCGTTCCCGGGCAAGACGCTCGTCGAAACGGTGGTGTCGCTGCCGCTGGTGCTGCCGCCGGTGGCGACCGGCCTGTTGCTGCTGTGGCTGTTCGGGCGGCGCAGCCCGGTGGGGAAGGCGCTCGATGCCGCCGGCATCGAGATTATCTTCACGTGGAAGGCGGTCGTGATCGCGATGATGGTGGTGAGTTTTCCGCTGATCGCGCGAACGGTGCGGGCAGGCATCGAGCAGGTCGATCGCCGGTTCGAAGACATCGCCGCCACGCTCGGCGCCGGACCCTTCCGCGTGTTCCGGACCGTCACGCTTCCTCTGGCGGCGCGGGGCATCATCGCCGGCGCCATCCTCGGGTTCTCGCGCGCGCTCGGCGAGTTCGGCGCCACCATCATGGTGGCCGGCGCCATTCCGGGCCGCACGCAAACGCTCGCGGTCGGCATCTACACGTTCGTGGAAACCGGGCGCGAACAGGCGGCGTGGGGCCTGCTCGCGGTGTCGGCCCTGCTCGCGTTCGCCGCGATCTATGCGTCGAACCGGATCGTGGATCGGGCGGAGCGGGCATGATCGCCCTCACCCTCGCCGTGACCATGCGGCAGGAGGAGTTCACGCTGGCCATCGACCAATCCGCGTCGGTCGAAGTGCTGGGCCTGTTCGGTCCCTCGGGCAGCGGCAAGACGTCGCTCCTCGAAGCCATTGCCGGCATCCGCCGGCCCGACACGGGCGAGATTCGCATCAACGATCGGGTGCTGTTCTCGTCGTCGGCGGGCGTCGATCTGCGGCCGCGCGAGCGGCACATTGGCTACGTGCCGCAGGACGCGTTGCTCTTTCCGCATCTCGACGTCGAGCAGAACATCCGGTATGGCGAACGGAGCGACGCGCCGCCGGACCTGTTTGGCTCGCTGACCGGGATCCTCGAGTTGGATCCGCTCCTCGCGCGGCGCGTGCGGCACCTGTCGGGCGGCGAGAAACAGCGCGTGGCAATCGCGCGCGCCCTGATGACCCGGCCCACCGTGCTGCTGCTCGACGAGCCGCTGGCCGCGGTCGATCGCGCGCGGCGCGAGCGGATCCTGCCCTACGTGCTCCGCATCCGCCGTGACCTGCACGTGCCGCTGGTCTACGTGACCCACGATGCCAGCGAGCTCACGGCGATTGCCGATCGGGTGTTGCGGCTGGACCAGGGAAGGGTGGTGGCCGCAGGAACGCCGGCGGAGACTGTAGGGAGTCCGTCCCACACATTGACGACTGGCGAATGACCGATTGCCGATTGTCTGGTGATTGCCGATTGTCGATTGACAAGGTGTCTGGGCGTCATTCCATCAGCCCTGCCGAGGCGCCCACCCAGCGCAGCCCCTTGTTGTGATCCACGCCCATCATCTTTCCACGGCCCATCCGGATCAGCGGCAGCACGGGCTGGAGGCCCCCGGCGTCGGTCCAGACGTACATGATGCGGATCTCGGCCTGCGTGGGGCCGTCCGGCGTGTCGATGACGGGCTCGAACGGGATGCGCTCCTGCAGGATGTAGTTCGCGCGTTCGGCCATCGGAATCGCCGCGACCTGCGCGTCAGTGGGCGCAAACACGATCCCGCCTCCCGCGAACGAGAACAGCGGCTTCAGCAGGTAGCGATCGCGATCCTCGGGCAGCCGATCGATCTCGTGCAGGAACCAGGTGCGCGGCACCGAGGGGTGCCTCAGGAAGGGAATCGAGAACTTGCTGATCTGGAAGTACCACGCCGGGTGGCCCGCCCACTCCACCTCGAGGTCGTCGCGGTAGTCGAACGGCAGCGCCACGCCCCTGCGTTCGAGCTCGTCGGGGATCGCGCGGTTGTAGATCCGCGCGATCGGCACGCGCTGGCCCTCGCGCGTGTAGAACAGCCGGCGGCCCTGGCGCTGTACATCGGCCGTGTCGATCGCGCGCACGCCCCACATCTGCTCGGTGACCACGAAGTCGGGCCACGTCTTCTGCCGTCGCGGCTCGATCTCCATCAGCACCACGGTCTTCGGATCGTGCGCGCCGACGATCGCGTCCCTGACCACCGCGTGATAGGCGTCGGCGTCGAGGCCGCCGAGACAGCAGCGCAGCGACGGCGGCAGGTGAAACGCCTCGCGGTACGCCTCGGCGGCCATCAGCTGAAATCCGTAGAGCGAGGCGAACGCCTGGAGCTCGACCAGTTTCGGCTCGATGCGGCCCGAGTCCGAGCGGACCAGGCCGAAGTCCACCTGCAGGAACACCGGCCGCGCGCCGGCGCCGGGTCCGCGGAACCGCTCGGGCACTGCCGCGGTCGCGGCCGCCATGGCGGCGGGGCTGTCGAGGATCTGCCGCGCGAGCGTGATGCCGGTGGCGGCGAGCTCGTCCATCAACGATCGCGGGAAGAAGCACGGCGTCTCGCTGATCGGAAAGCCGAGCGTCGCCCCGGTCCTCCGCTCGAGCCGCGCGACCAGATCGCGGTAGTCCGCGGTGGTCCACGACTCGTTGAAGGCGCGTCGAAGCGATGGAATCACGGCAGGTTCCGTCGGTTAGCTTACCTCCACGGCACAGACGCGGGGACGTGCCGCCCGGCGTTCGCCCTCCTTCGCCGGACAAATCTCACTCGCCGCATTAATCGCCTGCGCTATGGACGCCAAAACCGCAACTCGCCTGCGCAGGCTCCGTTCGATTTGTCTCTCGGCTCAGTCGGACGCTCACGCCGGGAGGCACGTCCCCGCGTCTGTGCGACCACCATACGCTGCAAGCCACGCCGAGAGGTATCGTCCCGCGCGAGCGTTCGAGTGAGCCGATCGACAAATGGAGCGTAGGCTACGCAGGCGCCGTGCGGTTTAGACGTCCATCGCTCCAGCGCTTAATGCGCCGAGCGACATTTGTCCGGCGAACGAGAGCGAGCGCGGGACGATACCTCTCGGCGTGGCTTGCTACGGGAGGGCGAACGCCGGAAGGCACGTCCCCGCGTCCTTCAGCGCCTATTCAATCAGGAACTTGCCGTCGGCCATGATCTGGCGGTCGTCGACCCAGATGTCGAAGCGTGTCGCCACCACGTCGATGTGCGTGGACGAGAACCACTCGGCGCCGGTGTGCACGCCGTAGGGATTGCCGAACGCGACGTGGATGCCGGGGAATTTCTCGTCCTGCAGGATGTGGCCGATCACCTGTCGCAGCTCGATGTTGGTGCCGATGGCGAACTCGCCGACGCGATCGGAATTCTCGTCGGTGTGCGTGTAGCTCCAGAAGTCGTTCTCGAGCGCCTTGTTCTCGCTGAACGCCTCAACCAGGCGATTGTTCTTCACGCGCAGCGTGAGCGGCGTCGCCGCGAGGCTGCCGAACTTCTCGCAGAGATAGTCGCCGACGACGCCGTCGATCACGAGCGTGCCGTCGACGTTGCCCGGGCTGGTGAACACCTCGCCGCCCGGCAGGTTGCCCCACTTGTCGGGGCTGATGAGGCCGCTGGTCTTGACCCAGCGATAGTCCGGGTTCAGGTCCGCCGTGAAGTCGCTGCCGCCCTTGGTGGTGGCGCGCACGCGCCTGGCATGGCGGACAATCTCGATTACCTTCGAGCTCAGGCGGTCCACCTTGTGGAAGTCCGCCCGCATGCCCTCGACCATCATCTGGCGGTTGATGTTCACCATGTGCCCATGGCGCATCCTCCGGCGGTTGACAATGTCGGTGAGCTGCATGCGCGAGCGGAGCTCGTTCGGCTGCACGTGCACGGCCAGGATGCTGACCTGGCTGCGCTCCATTTCGGCGGCGATCACCACCGGCAGGTCGACCAGCGGCCGCGGCGCCAGGTCTTCGAGGATGAACGCCTGGTAGGGCGCGCCCACCTGCTCGATCTCGTGGACCAGGCTGGCGGCAATCTCTTCACAGTCGCGGTCGGCCACCACGGTCACGCGCTCGTGCGGCTGCACGTTGAGGCAGACGCGGATGGCGTTGCGCGCGCCGGGCACGAGGTCGACGTCGAAGGCTGTGGTCATAGTCCCGCTTGCGTCTCTGACACCATATATTCCACCACGTTTTTCAGGTCGTGGCTCTGCTCGAATACCTTGAGCTGGCGGTCGGCGCCGCCGCCGCGCTCGAGCATGGTGTGGACGTATTCCACTTCCGCCCGGCTATCGAGCTCGTCGAGCACGTCGTCGACGAACTCGAGGTACTCGAGCATCAGCTCGCGGGCCGGCACTTCCTTTTCCTGGCCGAAGTCGATCAGGTTGCCCTCGAGGCCGTAGCGGGCGGCCCGCCACTTGTTCTCCATGATCAGGGCGCGGCTGTACATCCGGAAGCCCTGGTTGCGGGCGTGGAGCTTGTAGAGCTTCGCCATGGTCGCCTGGATGAGCGCGGCGATGGCCAGCGACTCGTCGGCGCGCATCGGGATGTCGCAGATGCGCACCTCGATGGTCGAGAAGAAGGGGTGCGGCCGCACGTCCCACCAGATCTTCTTGGCGTTGTCGATGCAGTTGGTGCGGACGAGCAGGTTGACGAAGCCCTCGTAGTCGGCCCAGCCGGTGAACGTGTCGGGAATGTTGGTGCGCGGGAACTTGTCGAAGACCTTGCAGCGGTACGACTTGAGCCCGGTGTTGAGGCCGATCCAGAACGGCGAGTTGGCCGACAGCGCCAGCAGGTGCGGCAGGAAGTACCGCATCTGGTTCATCAGGTGGATCGCGGTCTCGCGGTCTTCGATGCCGATGTGGACGTGCAGCCCGAAGATCAGGTTCGAACGGGCCACCAGCTGCATGTCTTCGACGACCTGCAGGTAGCGCTCGTCGGGGTAGATGTCCTGCGCGCGCCAGTCGGCGAAGGGGTGCGTGCCGCCGGCGCAGAGCAGCAGGCCGTTCTCGCGCGCGAGCTTGACCATCGCCTGGCGCAGGTTGACGATGTCGGCGCGCGCTTCCTTCATGTTGCGGCAGACGCCGGTGCCGACCTCGACCACCGACTGGTGCATCTCGGCCTTGATGCGTTCGTCGAGCTGGCGCTTGCCCTTGGCGATGATCTCGGCGTTGATGTGGGAGCGAAGGTCGTACGAGACGGGATCGATCGTCTGGTACTCTTCCTCGATGCCGATCGTGAATGACGGCTTCATCGAGGGCGCCCCTTCACGGGGCGCCTTTGAGCAAGCTATCCCACCGATACGTCGAACCGGATCCAGGTTCGGTCGCTCTTCTCACGGCCAGCTCCGCCACCGTGTTCACGATCCAGTCGAAGTTCGCCTGCCCGACCGAGTGGAGGTCGGCGTCGGGCGCGGGGTTCATGAAGTCGATCGCGTACGGCACGCCGTCTTCCACTGCGAACTCCACGGTGTTGAGGTCGTAGCCGAGCGCCTGGCACAGGGTGCGGCAGTCACGCTGCACCCGCGCCAGCAGCTCGGGGGCGTAGGCGGGCGGGTCCGCCACGTAACGCTCGTGAAACGGCGCGCGCGGGTCGTAGGGCATGATGTGGACGTGCTCCTGCCCGACCACGTAGCAGCGGAAGTACTCCTTGAAGTTGACCCCGCGCTGCAGCGTCATGCACAGCGTCCTGGTCTGGTCGTAGGCCGAGAAGAACTCCTCGGGGGTGTTCACCTTGTAGACGTCGCGCCAGCCGCCGCCGTCGAAGGGCTTGAGGAAGGCGGGGAAGCCGACGTACTCGAAGATGGAGTCCCAGTCGAGCGGGTACTTGAGGTTGCGCACCGACCGTTCGGTCGTGCCCGTCGGGTGCTCCTTGTGCGGCAGCAGCACGGTGGGCGGAATGGCCACGCCCAGCTTGGTCGCCAGCGCGTAGTTGAAGAACTTGTCGTCGGCGCTCCACCAGAACGGGTTGTTGATGATCCGGGTCCCGCCGAGCGCGGCGTTCTTCAGGTAGGCGCGATAGAACGGGATGTCGTGCGAGATGCGATCGACGATCACGTCGTAGCCGCAGGGTGCCGCCATCCGCACGTCGGCGATCTGCACGAATTCGGCCGTGACCCCGGACACCTTCATGCCGTTGATGCGCTCGACGAGCGCGCCGGGGAACGTGTTTTCCATCCCGAAGAGAACGCCGATCTTTTTCATATGTCGAATGCCTAGTCCGGGCTCCGGGCTCCGGGATCCGGGCTCCGAAAACGCCAGACTCAGCTTACTTCGTGTTGCCCGATCC
>MELE01000027.1:124160-145383 GCA_001768615.1 Acidobacteria bacterium RIFCSPLOWO2_12_FULL_67_14b
TCGGCCGCCAGTACGGCCAGTCGTGCTTTGAATTGGTCCAGACGTGCAGGCTGTGCGGGATGCCCTTGGCGTGCAGCAGCCCCGAAAACTGCTCGTTCGGCGCGCGGCAGATGTCGTGGTCGCCGGTGACCAGCACCCACTTGTTCCGCCGGAACTGATCCAGGTAGTAGGCCTCGGTCAGCCCGGGGAGAAACGACGGCGGGTTCAGGAAGTAGCAGTCCTCATCGGCGTAGCCGTCGAGAAACTGCGAGATGTCGAACGCGCCGCCCATGGTGACGCACGAGGTGAACGTGTAGGGGTGCCGCAGCGCGAGCGCCATCGCGTGGTAGGCGCCGAAGCTGCAGCCGGTGACGCCGATGCCGTCGTGGCGCGTCAGGTGGCGCACGAGCGGGACGGCCTCGTTGAGGATGTAGTCCTCGTAGTGCAGGTGCCGCTCGACGCGGTGGCGCGGATGGATCTTCTTGCAGTACCAGCTCTCGCTGTCGACCGACGACACGCAGAACAGCCGCAGCGCGCCGTGCTCGAGCTTGTCGGCGAGCGCGGTAATCATCCCGCGATCCTCGTACTCGAAGTACGCGCCCATCGAGGTGGGGAACACCATCACCGGCGGGCCCTGGTGACCGAACGCCAGTAGCTCCATGTCGCGGTTGAGCGACCGGGAGAACCACTTGTGGTGATCACGGGTCATTTCAGCCATCAGCCATCAGCCATCAGCCTTCAGCCATCAGCGTTCAGCCTTCGGCGATCGGCCAAAGGCAGTGCCCAAGCCTATACTGATCCCCTGGCCCGATGCACCCTCCGAACGCCACGCTCCGGCATCACGAACGGTTCCACTCGGCGTTTCTTCCCGACGCGCGCGACGTGCACGTCTGGCTGCCGCCGGGTTATTACGACGATGGTTCCTCACGGGGGTTCCCCACGGAGGTTCCTCACGGAGGTTCAGTTGGAACCCTCGCGAAGAACCCCCGTGAGGAACCATCGTTCGGAACCATCGTGAGGAACCGTCGGTATCCAGTTCTATACATGCATGATGGACAGAACCTGTTCGATCCCGACACCGCATTCCAGAAAGGTGAGCACTGGCGCGTCGGCGAAACGGCCTCCGCGCTGATCGACGCCGGTCGCATCGAGCCCCTGATCGTCGTCGGCATCCACAACACCGGGACCACGCGCCTCGAGGAGTACACGCCGACGCTCGACACGCGGCTCGGCGGCGGACTCGCCAACGACTACGGCCGGTTGATTGTCGAAGAGCTCAAGCCCTTCATCGACCAGACCTACCGCACCCGGCCAGACGCCGCGAACACCGGCCTCGGCGGATCCTCGCTGGGCGGGCTGGTCACGCTCCACCTCGGCTACGCCCACCCGGACGTGTTCAGCAAGCTCGCCGTGTTGTCCCCGTCGGTCTGGTGGGACCGCCGCGCGATCCTGCGCACCGTGCGCAGCACGCGGCCCAGGCCGCCGCTCAAGATCTGGGTCGACATGGGCACCGCGGAAGGACACCGCGGCCTGGAGGACGCGCGGTTGCTGAAGGCGGCGCTGGTCGGCACGGGATTTGTCGACGGCGAGGACCTGCATTACGCGGAGTACGAAGGCGCCACGCACAGTGAAAGCGCATGGGCGACGCGCGTGGCGCCGATGCTGGAATGGTTGTTTCCGGCCGCAGATGACGCCGAGAATTCACATCAGGGCCGCAGACCTGTCCGCCGAAGCACGCAGCGCGAAGGTGGATGACACAGACGACGCCGATCCATTCACGTTCAGGTGTCAGAGCACGCGTGCCACGTCGGTCCGAGTGAAGTCTTCGCCCTTGAAGAGCAGTGCCTCGCCGGAGGTGCGGGCCAGCGCGTAGGCGAAGAGGTCGCCGAAGTTGAGCCCGGCCTCATGCCGGCCGCGGCCGAACCGCCGCCAGGCGCGGCGCGCCTCCGACACCTGATCTTCGTCGACGGGTACCACGGTGATCGCGGCCTTGTGCACGAGCAGATCGAGCTCGCGGCCGCCGGCCTCGCCCTTGCGCGCTTCGATCACGAGGGCCGCTTCGAGCAGCGTCGCCGCCGAGAGCAAACGCGTGGCGTCGTCTTCGAGCGCGACCCGAAACGCGTCCGCGTCGGGCTCGTCGAGCAGCAGCGCGAGCACCGCCGAGGTGTCGATCACCATGTCAGCGGGGCAATCCGCGTTCGTCGTAGCCGAGAATCTCCTCGTCCGGGCGATCGTCGAGCGTCGGCAGGCTGGCGCAGCGGCGGCCGATCTCGCGCAGCTCGTCGCCTAGCGCCCGCCGCCGCGGCCGGCCGCGCAGCCGCGCGAGACGCTCGCGCAGGGCGACCACGATCGCGGCGGTCAGCGTTTCACCCGTGCGCCCGGCCACCTCGCGCGCGAGGCGGTCGGCCTCCGGGTCCTTCAGGCTGATGGCCATATATATCCTATGTATATAAAGGTATCATAAGTATAGAAACACGACGGGCTCCCACCAGCCGGACGGTTTCGACCTATGCTTGAGGCGCTTCCCGCTCCAGGTATGAACGGCTCTCTCATGGTGCTCGGCGCCCTCGCCCTCCTCGCCATCGCCATGCTTGCCGGGCTCTGGGTCCGCGCCGGGCGGCGGGCGCAAGCCGCGGAAGCGAACGAGCTGGAAGCGCACCGGCACTACGGCAAGCTTCACGAAACATTCAAGCAGGCCGTGGCCGCCGAGGCCCAGCGCCGCAGCGACACCGCGAAGGCGGTGCTGCTCGAAGCCGTCACGCATAACCTGCGCGCCCCGCTGACCTCGATCAAGGCGTCGGTCACCGCCCTGATCGGCGAGCCGACGAGCCCCGGGCTGCCGATCGGCGCGCGGCTCGAGTTGTTGCAGGTCCTCGACGAAGAGACCGACCGGCTCGACCGGTTCGTCGACGCGCTCGCCGCCCTCGCGCGGATTGAAGGCGGTGCGCTGGCGCTCGACCGGCGGCCGTCGTCGATCGAAGACATCATGCAAGCGGCGGTCGCCCGCGCGCGGCCGCAACTGGGGAATCGCGAGGTCGAGGTGGCCGCCCAGTCGGACCTGCGGCCGATTCGTGTCGACGCGTGGGCCTTGGAAGAAGCCATCTATCAACTCCTCGAAAACGCGACCAACCACTCGCCGCCCAGGTCGGTCGTGCGCGTATCGGCGAGCGTGCTGCGAAGCGCCACGCTGGAGATTTGCGTCGAGGATCAGGGGCCGGGCATTGCCGACGCCGAACGCGAGCGGATCTTCGAGAGATTCTTCCGCGGCGCCGCCGCCCGGGCGCCCGGGCGCCCGGGCCTGGGCCTCGCGATCGTCAAGGGAGTGGTCGACGCGCACGGCGGCACCGTGACGGCCGACAACCGCGCGCATAACGCCGGCGCGCGGTTCACGATCCACCTGCCCCTCGCCGCTGATGAGGCGGCCGGATGAGGCCGCATCCGCGGTTGTTGGTCGTCGACGACGAGCCGCAGCTGCGACGCGTGCTGCGCGTCACGCTGGAAGCCAGGGGATTCGACCTGCGCACGGCCGCGGACGCGCAGGAGGCGCTCGACCTGATCGCCGACTGGACGCCCGACCTCGTCATCACCGACCTGTCGATGCCGGAGATCGACGGCCTCGAGCTGACCAGGCGGCTCCGCTCTCGCTCGCGCGTCCCGATCGTCGTGCTGTCGGTGAAGGGCGACAAATCGACGACGGTCGCGGCGCTCGACGCCGGCGCCGACGACTACGTGATCAAGCCCTTCGGCATGGGCGAGCTGATGGCCCGCATCCGGGCCGCGCTCAAGTCGCTCGAATCACCCGCGACGACCGATGAGCCCGCAATCGTGCAGGGCGACTTCCAGATCGAGCGCAACCTGCGGAAGGTAAAGGTCGGGAAGCATCAAGTCCACCTCACGCCGAAAGAGTTCGACCTGCTGGTCTACTTCGCCTTGCATCCGGGCCAGGTGCTGACCCACGACACTGTGCTCGGCGCCGTGTGGGCCGGCGAGCACAGCGGGCAAACGGAGTATCTGCAGGTGATCGCCGGGCAGCTGCGAAAGAAGATCGAGTCCGACCCGTCCGCGCCGCGCTACGTGCAAACCGTGCCGTGGGTGGGGTATCGGTTCGAGCCCGCCTGAGTTTCTGGCCCGCCGCTGACTTATCCTGAGCAGGTGAGCCCCGAGCTGGAACTCTTCGCCGGCGTGCTCGTCGCCATTCTCGGCGGCGCGGCCGTGGGCGTCGAACGCCAGCGATCGGGACACGCGACCGGGCCCGAAGCCCGGCTCGGCGGCGTCCGCACCTTCACGCTGCTCGGCACGCTCGCCGGCATCGCCGGCTACCTGACCGGGCAGGGCTACCCGCTGGCCGCGGGCCTGCTCGTCGCCGGCGCGCTCGCGCTGGTGGTGGCCGGCTACGTCCGCGCCAGCAAGCACGACATCGACGGCACGACCGAGGTCGCCGCGCTGGTGGTGCTGGGCGCGGGCGTCCTCGGCGGCCTCGGTCAACTGCGGCTCTCGGCCGCGCTCACGACGCTCACCGTGCTGCTGCTGGCGGAAAAGCCACGGCTGCACGGCCTGGTGGCTCGCCTCGACGAGACGATGTTGCTGGCCGCGGCGCGGTTTGCCGTCATGTCGGCCGTGGTCCTGCCGCTGCTGCCGCAGGGCCCGTTCGGCCCGGCGCCCGGTTTTCGGCCGCGCGAGCTCTGGATGCTCGTGCTGCTGTTCTCGGGAATCAGCTTCGTCGGCTTCGCCGCGCAGCGCCTCGCCGGCGGGGCGGGCTACGCGCTGACGGGACTGCTCGGCGGCCTGGTGTCGTCGACCAGCGTGACGCTGACGTTCGCGCGTTTGAGCGCCGCTCACGCGACGCAAGCCGGCGCGCTGGCCACCGGCGCCGTGGCCGCGAGCACCATCCTTTTCGTGCGCGTCGCAGTGGTCGTGGCCGTGCTCAACGGCGCGTTGCTGCGGCGGCTGGCGTGGTACCTGGGCCCGCCGTTTCTGGCCGGTGTCGTGGCCCTGGCGCTGGCGTGGCGTTCCCTGCACGGAAGCGCCTCTGCACCCTCACAACTGAAGAACCCCCTTCAGTTTCGCGCCGCGCTCGAGATGGCGGCGCTGTTCCAGGTCGTCCTGTTCGCCGTCCACTTCGTGCGGGTGTGGATGGGCGAGGGCGGCCTGCTCGCCGGCGGCTTCGTGCTCGGGCTGACCGACGTGGATGCGCTCACGCTGTCGATGACGAGGAGCGTCTCGTCCGGCACGTCGATCGACGGCGCCTGCCGCGCCATCCTGATCGGCGTGATCGCCAACTCGCTGATGAAGGCCGGCATCGCGATCGTGATCGGCGGGCGGCGATTCGCCTGGCAGACGGCCGCGTCGCTGGCCGCCATGGCTGCGGCCGGCGCCGTCATGCTGTTCGTCTGACGGCGCCCTGGGCCTGTTTGTCGATTCTCGCCCTCCGCCGGTGTATGACGTCCGTCGTAGACAAACGAGTTGGTCCGTGTCAGTCTGTGGCGCTGCCGAATCACGGCAGAAGGAGGGGGCTTTCGATGGTGCGCGATCTCGTCGTCGCATTTGCAATCCTGGCATTTTCCGCGGGCACGGCCCTGGCTCAACCGAAGATTGAGAAGGGACCGATCAAACCCACGTCGGCCGCGGACCCGAAGGCAATGTTCACAACCTACTGCGCCGTCTGCCACGGTGCGGAGGGCAAGGGCAATGGGCCGGCGGCGTCTGCGCTCGCCAAGGTCCCGGCCGATCTCACCAAGATCAACGCCCGGAATGGAGGCAAGTTCCCCGATGTGAGAATCCGTCGCTACATCGAGGGGCTCGATGAGGTTGCGGCCCACGGGACGCGGGACATGCCCATGTGGGGCGGCCTGTTCAATTCGTTGAACCGCGACACCACCCAGCTCCGCATCGCGGCGCTGGCTGACTACCTCAAGTCGCTGCAGCAGTAGTCCGAGGATCGAGCGCGCGAGGAGAGCGCTTTCCTCACCTCGCGCGCCATGCTAGCGTCGTCTGCATGACCCGTCGTCAACTGCTCGCGTTGACGTGCTGCTGGCCGGCCTCGGCCGCGCTGTTACGCGCCCAGCACATGGGCGCCCGTCCCGTCCCCGCCCCACGACCACCGGAACGTTTCGACGAGCCCGCGGACATCACGCTTCGCATCGGCGAGCTGGCGCTCGAACTCAAGCCAGGGCGCACGGTGAAGACGCTCGCCTACAACGGCCAGGTGCCGGGTCCGCTTCTGCGCGCGCGCCGCGGACGGCCGCTGACGGTCGACATCTGGAACGACACGAAAGACGAAGACATCGTCCACTGGCATGGGTTCCACATCCCCTCGGACGTGGATGGCGCGTACGAAGAAGGCACGCCCGGCGTCCCCCCAAACGGGGGGCGCCGCCGCTATCGCTTCACGCCCGACCCGGCCGGGACCCATTGGTACCACAGCCACAACGCCGCCGGCCGGAACCTGAAGCGAAGTACGTACACAGGTCAGTTCGGCATGTTCGTGGTCGACAGCGGCGATGACCCCGGGTCGTACGACCTGGAGGTGCCGATCCTGCTGCATGAATGGGACCCGCGTTTCACGAGCCAGGGTCCGACGGACATCGAATTCCGGTACTACTCAATCAACGGCAAGATGCTCGGCGGCGGCGAACCCGTGCGCGTGCGGCCCGGTCAGCGCGTGCTCTTCCGAATCGTGAACAGCAGCGCCACCTTGCACCACAAGCTGGCGTTGCCCGGACATCGCTTCCACGTGCTGGCCCTCGACGGCAACCCGGTCGCCACCCCCGCCACGGTGCCGGTGTTGGACCTTGGCCCCGGCGAGCGCGTGGATGCGATCGTCGAGATGAGCCGGCCCGGCGTATGGATCCTCGGGGAAACACGGGCGGCGCAGCGCGAGGCCGGCATGGGCATCGCGATCGAGTACGCCGGCCAGGCCGGGCCGCCCACGTGGATCCCGACCGACCTGACGCCATGGAACTACCTGACCTTCGGCACGCCGGCCCCCGTCGCGGAGCCCGACGGCCGGCTCACCATGGTGTTCAGGGCCACCGGCGACGGGCATCATTGGACGATCAACGGCAAGTCGCACCCGCGTGCCGATCCGATCATCGTCCAGGCGAACAAGCGCTACCGCTGGACGCTGGACAACCAGAGCGCCGACGCGCACCCGGTGCACCTGCACCGCCACACGTTCGAGGTCGTCCGATTCGCCGGCCAGCCCGTCTCGGGGATCTTCAAGGACGTGATCATGGTGCCGGCGTGGAGCCAGGTGGAGATCGACGTGCCGACGACCCAGCCCGGCCTCTCGCTGTTTCACTGCCATCAGCAGTTCCACATGGACATGGGCTTCATGACGATGATGCGGTATTCGGACTAATCAGGGGTTGCGACTTGACTCCGGGCCGCCGCCGGGCGTATACAGGTAAATAGGAACTGTAATACCTATTTAGCGCGCCGCAGTCGCGCGGAGCCGAGAGGCGGCCGTCATGCAGGTTTCGTCGTGGGTCGTCCGCCAGCCCGCCAGCCCGATGCGGCGCGAGGCGCGCGAGGAAGCCGCCGGTGCCGGCGAGGTCATCGTCCGCGTGGCCGGCTGCGGCGTCTGCCACACCGACCTGGGGTTCTTCTACGACGGCGTCCCCACCCGCCATCCCTTTCCCCTCACGCTCGGGCACGAGATCAGCGGCACCGTCGTCGAGGTCGGCGCCGGCGCGGAATCGTGGGTGGGCCGCGACGTGGTCGTCCCCGCCGTGCTGCCGTGTGGCGAGTGTGCGGCCTGTCGGGCGGGTCGCGGCCAGATTTGCCCCAAGCAGATCTTCCCCGGCAGCGACGTGCACGGCGGTTTCGCCACGCATGTCCGGCTGCCCGGCCGGGGCCTCTGCCCCGTGCCGGACCTGCGTAACGCCAGGGTCAATCCCGGCGGCATCGAGTTGATGGACCTCTCCGTGGTGGCCGACGCCATCTCGACGCCTTACCAGGCCATCGTCAGAAGCGGCCTCGCGAGCGGCGACGTGGCGATCTTCGTCGGGGCCGGCGGCGTCGGCGGCTTCGGGATCCAGGTGGCGGCGGCGATGGGCGCGGCCGTGGTCGCGATCGACGTCAGCGCGGAGCGGCTCGCGCAGGTGTCGCCATACGGCGCGTCGCTCACGATCGATCCCGCCACCGTGGATTCGAAACAACTGCGCAGGCAGGTGCGGGCCTTCGCCGAATCGCGCGGCGTGCCGACCTGGCGCACGAAGATCTTCGAGACCTCCGGCAGCCCCGGCGGACAGGCCACCGCCTTTGCCCTGCTCGGCCACGGCGGCTACCTCTCGGTGGTGGGCTACACGCCGAAGGCCGTCGAACTGCGGCTCTCCAACCTGATGGCGTTCGACGCCACGGCGCAGGGCAACTGGGGCTGCCTCCCCGAGCACTATCCGGCCATTGTCGATCTCGTGCTGAACGGCCGCATCGCGCTCTCGCCCTTCATCGAGCGCCGCGCGCTCGGCACCATCAACGACGTGTTCGCCGAGCTGCACGCCGGGGGCGTGTTGCGGCGCATCGTCCTCATCCCCGAGAGCGAATCATGAGCTTCAAGGACCACGACCTGACCGTCCCGCAGGCTGCGCCGGGCATCCAGTACGAAGAGGCCCCGCTTCAGGATCCGGCCGGAGCCCGGGTGCCGGGCCTGCACGTTGTCCGCATCACGCTCGACAATCCCGGCCAGCTCAACTCGTACACCACCGAAATGGTGAAGGGCGTGATTCTCGGGATGCGGCGCGCCTCGAACGATCGCGGCGCGGTGGCGGTGGTGTTCACCGGCGCCGGCACGCGCGCGTTCTGCACGGGCGGCAACACCGCCGAGTACGCCGAGTACTACGCCGGCCGGCCGGAGGAGTACCGGCAGTACATGCGGCTCTTCAACGACATGGTGAGCGCGATTCTGATGTGCGACAAGCCGGTCATCTGCCGCGTCAACGGCATGCGGATCGGGGGCGGGCAGGAGATCGGCATGGCGTGCGATTTCTCGGTGGCGCAGGACATGGCGATCTTCGGCCAGGCCGGCCCGCGGCACGGGTCCGCCCCCGACGGCGGCAGCACCGACTTCCTGCCGCTCTTCGTCGGCATCGAGGCGGCGATGGAAAGCTGCACGCTCTGCGAGCACTGGAGCGCCTACAAGGCGCACCGGCTCGGCCTCATCGGCGCGGCGGTGCCCGCGCTCAAGGTCGATGGCCGCTTCGTCCCCAGCCCGTTCGTGGTGACCGATCGCTGGCTGGACGAGGGCCGCATCGTGTATGGCGACATGAAAACCGGCGCCGCCCGCGACGAGGCGAAGCTCGTGCTCGGGCGCGGCGAGGTGGACCTGTCGCGCCTCGACGCCGAGGTCGACGCGCTGGTGTTCAAGCTGGCCAATACGTTTCCGGGTTGCCTGTCGAAGACCATCGAGAGCGTGCGCAAGCACAAGCTCGAACACTGGGACCGCAACAAGGAAAGCAGCCGCGCGTGGCTCGGCCTCAACATGATGACCGAGGCGCGGGCCGGCTTCCGCGCCTTCAACGAAGGCAGCAAGACCTGCCGCGAAGCCGACATGCTGCTGCTGCGCCGGCGCCTCGCCGAGGGTGCGGTGTGGTCGGAAGCGCTCGTCGACGAGATTCTCGCCAAGGCCCACGGCCGCGGATGACCATGCTCAAGCCCTCGATCGGTCCCCTGCGCGCCAGCGACCTCGCCGCCGTCATTCGGCTCGATGCCCGGCTGACCGGCCGCCGCAAGCCGGCGTACTGGAAGACGCTCTTCCGCGAGTTCGTGGCGGCGGGCCGTTCGTCCTCGCGCGTCGGCCTCGCCGCGCGCGACGGCGCGAGCCTGTCCGGGTACCTGCTGGGCGAGGTCCGCGCCTTCGAGTTCGGCTCCGCGCCGTGCGGGTGGATCTTCGCGGTGGGCGTCGACCCGGACCAGGCCCACCACGGCATCGGCTCGGCGCTCGTGGCCGACGCCGGCCGGCGATTCGCTCGCGCCGGCGTGTCCACCGTGCGGACGATGGTGGGGCGCAACGATGTCTCGATGCTCGCGTTCTTCCGATCGAACGGGTTCGTCGGCGGCAGTTTCACACAATTGGAGCTGGCGCTCGAGCCGGCGCCGGGACGGAGATGACGATGGCGACCTCCTCCCTCACCGTGACCCACCTGGACGACGGCGCCATCTGGCGCGCGACCATCGGCGGATCGAAAGGCAACGTGCTCGACGCAGCGGTGATGGACGCCCTCGCCGACCTGTTCCGGAACGCGGCGGCCGCCCCGCATCTCAAGGCCATCTGTCTCGAGGGACAGGGCCCCCACTTCTCGTTCGGCGCGAGCGTGGCGGAACACCTGCCGCCGCAGGTCACGGAGATGCTGGCGCGCTTCCACGGCGCGTTGACGGCGATGCTCGACAGCGCCGTGCCGGTGCTGGCGGCCGTCCGCGGCCAATGCCTCGGCGGCGGGCTGGAGCTGGTCTCGCTCTGTCACCGCGTGTTCGCCTCGCGTGACGCGCGGCTGGGACAGCCGGAGATCGTCCTCGGCGTGTTCGCGCCGATCGCGTCGCTCGTGCTGGCCGATCGCGTCGGCCGCGGCGCCGCCGACGGCCTCTGCCTCTCGGGCCACTCCGCCACCGCCGACGAAGCCCTGGCCATGCGGCTGGTCGACGAGGTCGTGGACGGCGACCCCGCCGAGGCGGCAATCGCGTGGGCGCGCACTTACCTGGTGCCGAAATCGGCGTCGAGCCTGCGCTACGTGGTGCGGGCGTCGCGTAGCGGTTTGCGCGCGCGCCTGGCCGCGGAGCTGCCCGCCATCGAACGGCTGTACCTGGACGGCCTGATGTCGACCGCCGACGCCATCGAAGGCCTGAGCGCGTTCGTCGAGCGGCGGCCGGCCGTGTGGAGGGACGCATGAGCGAGGATCCCCGCCTGACGGCACTCGTCGATCGCGCCGGCGCGCTCTTCCGCGACCAGGCGCTCGCCGCCGTTCGCTAGTGGAAGGCGCGCACGGGCGGCCTCGCCGTGGGCTTTCTGCCGATCTACGTGCCGCGCGAGCTGCTGCACGCGCAGGGCGTGCTGCCGGTGGGCCTGATGGGCGGTCGTCCGGATCTCGAGATCATCAAAGGCGACGCCTACTACCAGTCCTACATCTGCCACCTGCCCCGCAGCACCATCGAGCTCGGCCTCAACGGCAGTTACGACGCGCTCGACGGCCTGATCTTCCCGGCCATCTGCGACGTCATCCGCAACCTCTCCGGCATGTGGCAGATGCTGTTCCCGAAGGTGCTGGTGCACTACCTCGACGTGCCGCAGAACTTCGATCCGGCGATCGGCGGTGCGTTCTACCGGCGCGACCTGGAGTCGCTGTCGCAGGCGCTGGCGGCGCGCGGGGCGCGCCCGCTCACCGCCGACGCCCTCCGCCAGTCGATCGCGCTCTACAACGAGAACCGCCGGCTCGTGCGCGAGCTCTACGCCTTGCGCCGCCGCGAGCCATGGAAGGTGCCCACCCACGAGCTCTACGTCGTGCTGCGCGCCGCGCTGGTCGTCCCGGTCGAGGAATCGACGCCGATGTTCGCGGACTACCTCGCGCTGACTTCGGCCGACCGCTCGAGGCGGCCGCAGGACCAGGCGCGCGTGCTCGTGACCGGCTCGTTCTGCGAGCAGCCGCCGCTGGCGCTGATCAAGACGCTCGAGCGCGCCGGCTGCTACATCGTCGACGACGACTTCGTGCAGGTGCACCGATTCATCCGTTCGGACATTCCGGTCGACGGCGACCCGCTGCAGTCGATCGTGAATGCGCTGCTGACCGACGCGGTGGCGAGCCCGACGCGCTACATCGCGGACGAGGTGAAGGGCGCCGACCTCAATCAGCGCGCGACCGACAGCGGCGCCGAGGGCGTGCTCTTCTGCGCGCCCAGCTTCTGCGATCCCGCCCTGCTCGACCAGCCGATGGCCGTCCGCGCCGTGGAGCGAACGGCAATCCCCTGGACGGCGTTCAAGTACGCCGAGAACAACGGACAGTTCCAGGTGATTCGCGAACAGGCCGGCACGTTTGCCGATTCGATCAAGCTGTGGAGTGGAGCATGAGCACGACCCCCAGCGTCACAACGGCCGCCCAGAAGGACAGCAGCCAGGTCCGGCAGAAGGAGATGATCGCCCGGCATTTCGATCGCCTGGCCGCGGCGCCCGACAGCGGCGCGCGCTGCGCCTACACCTTCGTTCCGGGCAACCTCACCGAGCTCCTGCTCAGTTTCGACGTGCTGCCGGTGCTGCCCGAGATCAACGCGCTGCAATCGGCCATGCGCGGCAAGACGGCCGAGTACATTGCGGCGGCGGAAAAACTGGGGCACTCCGAGGATGTCTGCACCTACGTGAAGAGCGACATCGGGATGATGAAGTCGGGCAACATCGGTCCGACCGGCCAGCGCCTGCCGACCCCCGATCTGCTGCTGCTCTCCTACACCGGCTGCTTCACGTTCATGAAGTGGTTCGAGCTGCTCCGCGAGGACTACCACTGCCCGGTGGCGATGCTCCACGTGCCGTACCAGGCCGACGGCCGCATCACCGACAACATGCGCACCTACGTCGTCGATCAACTCAAGAACGTCGTCATCCCCAAGCTCGAGGAGGTGACCGGCCGCAAGTACGACGAGGACCGGCTCCGGGCGCACCTGGCCCGATCGGCGCAGGCCGAGGACGATCTGGTGTGGGTGCTGCAGTCGGCGAAGAACGTGCCCTCGCCCATCGACGCCTATTTCGGCGCGGTCTACTACGTGGGGCCGATCTTCAGCGCGTTCCGCGGCACCGCGGACGCCGTCGACTACTACCGTGAGCTTCGAGCGGAGATCGCCGAGCGCATCAGGCAGGGCAAGGGCCCGGTGACGCCCGACGGGGAAGTGGAGCGCGAGCGCTTCCGCATCGTCGTGGAAGGCCCGCCCAACTGGACCAGCTTCCGGCAGTTCTGGAAGATGTTCTCGGATGAGGGTGCCGTGGCGGTGGCGTCGACCTATTCGAAGGTCGGTGGTGTCTACGACCTGGGCTTCCGCCACGATCCCGATCACCCGCTCGAGACCCTGGCGGAGTACTGCCTGGGCTGCTATACCAACCTGAGCCTGCCGACGCGGATCGACCTGCTCACGCGCTACCTGTCGGAGTATCGCGCCGACGGGTTCCTCATCAACTCGGTGAAGAGCTGCAACTCGTTCAGCGCCGGGCAGCTCCACATCCTGCGCGAGGTCGAGGCGCGATCGGGACGGCCCGGGGGCTTCATCGAGAGCGACCTCGTCGACCCGCGCTACTTCTCCGCGGCCAACATCAAGAACCGCCTCGAGTCGTACTTCCAGATGCTCGACCAGAAGCGGGCCGGGGCGGCGTCATGAACTACACGGTGGGCATCGATCTCGGATCGACCACCACCAAGGCGGTGGTGCTGGGCGAAGACGGCGCGGTGCTGGGTCGCGGCATCACCAATTCGCGCAGCAACTACGACGTCGCCTGCAGCGTGGCCCTCAGCGAGGCGCTGATCAACGCGCGCTTCTCGCTGATCGCCGGCCAGTTCCAGTCGATCGCGCGGGACCCGGCGCAGGCGCCGGCGCTCGTCGGCGCGCTCGAACGGAAATTCCGGGCCGAGCAGTACCGGTCGCAGCTGCGGGTGCTCGACACGGAGCTACGCCGCTTCCTCTCGCGGCTGCTCACCAGGCCGCCCGCGGCCACCGGCATCGTCGATCGCATTGCCGGCCGCATGACCGCGGAGGTCGACGCGCTCTATGCCGAGGGCGCGCGGCGCAAGAGCGACTTCTTTCGCGACCTGGCCGGCAGCCGCTACCTGGCCCTCGCCGAGGAAGAGGCGCGCGCGACCGGCGTCAGTTTCGACCTGCTGGCCGGGCTCTTCGACAAGGCCATCCTCGACGTGGAGAACTCCGCTGAGGCGGCGGGCCGCTTCGACGAGCATGCCGCGGCCGCGCTCGCGGCGCTGCCGGGCGCGGATCCCGCGCTGACGACGGCGGTGGCGCGGGTGTCGGCGCTGACGCTCGACCAGATCGGCAGTGTCGGTACCGGATACGGGCGCCAGCGCCTGCCGTTCCCCGAGGGCCGCATCCGATCCGAGATCCTGTGCCACGGGCTCGGCGCCCACGCGATGTTCCCGCGCACGCGCACGGTGCTCGACATCGGCGGACAGGACACCAAGGCCATCCAGGTGGACGAGCAGGGCATCGTCACCTCGTTCCAGATGAACGATCGGTGCGCGGCCGGCTGCGGCCGCTACCTGGGGTACATCGCCGACGAAATGAGCCTCGGCCTGCATGAGCTCGGGCCGATTGCGAGCCAGTCGTCGGCGCCGGTGCGGATCAACTCGACGTGCACCGTGTTTGCCGGCGCGGAGTTGCGCGAACGGCTGTCGCTCGGGGAAAAACGCGAGGACATCCTCGCGGGGCTGCACCGCGCGATCGTGCTGCGCGCGATGTCGCTGCTGGCGCGGTCGGGGGGCGTCAAGGACGAATTCACCTTCACCGGCGGCGTGGCCCGGAACCAGGCCGCGGTCGCGGCGCTGCGGACCCTGGTCGAGGAGAACTACGGCGCCCGGACGGTGAACATCTCGGAGGATTCGATCTACACCGGCGCGCTGGGCGCGGCGCTCTTCGCGCTGCGCAGCGCGGCGGCGGCGTAGGGCACCCCTTTAGGGGTGCCGGAGACAACCATGATCACCTCGGGCATCGACGTCGGATCGGCTGCCATCAAGGTGGCCGTCGTGGACACCGGCGACCAGGGAGGCGAGCAGCTCCTCGCCGGCGTCACCGAGCGCGTGCGCCGGCGAGATTCGCTCGCCGTGGTCGAGACCGCCTACCAGTCCGCGCTCGACCGCGCCGGCGTGACGCGCGGCGACGTGGGCTACGTGGCCACCACGGGCGAGGGCGAGTCGGTGCCGTTCCGCACCGGTCACTTCTACGGCATGACCACCCACGCGCGCGGCGGCCTGTTCCTGGAGCCGGCCGCCCGGGGCGTGGTCGACATCGGCGCGCTGCACGCCAGGGCCGTGCGCATGAGCGAGCACGCCAGAGTGCTGGGCTACCGGATGACCAGCCAGTGCGCATCGGGGTCGGGTCAGTTCCTCGAGAACATCGCGCGCTACCTCGGGGTCACGCTCGAGGAAATCGGACGGCTGTCGAGGACGGGCGACGCGCCCGAGGCGTGCTCGTCGATCTGTGCCGTGCTGGCCGAAACCGACGTCATCAACATGGTGTCCCGCGGCATCACCATTCCGAACATCCTGCGCGGCATCCACCAGTCGATGGCGGGCCGCTACCTGAAGCTCGTCGTGTCGGCGGGCCTCAAGGACGTCGTGCTCATCACCGGTGGCCTCGCGGCCGATGAGGGGCTGATGGCCGCGCTCGCCGAGGCCGCCGTCGCGCAAAAGTCGCAGGTCGACATCCGCAGCCACCCGCAATCGATGCTGGCCGGCGCCATCGGCGCGGCGCTCTGGGGCGCGTTCCGCGCGCGCCGCCTGGCAGGCCAGGGGCGCGCCATTCCGGCAAGCGCCGCCTGAACACTTCTGGAGACCCTCATGGATACGCCCGATCCACTCGCCAGCGACGTCGTCGTCCGCAACCTCCGGCCATCGGATCTCGACGCCGTGATCCGGCTCGACGCCAAGAACGTCGGGCGCCGCCGTGACGAGTTCTTCGAACTCAAACTCAAGTACGCCCTTTCGAACACCGGCATCACGGTGTCGCTGGCGGCGGAGCACGACGGCGCCTTCGTCGGGTTCCTGCTGGCGCAGGTCTTCTACGGCGAGTTCGGCGTGACCGAGCGCGTGGCGGTGATGGACGTGATCGACGTGCATCCCGACTTCCGCGGCCACCACGTGGCCGCGGCGCTGCTCGACCAGCTGCGCACGAATCTGCTCGGCCTCGGCATCCACGTGCTCAGGACCGAGGTGGACTGGGACAACACGGACCTGCTGGGGTTCTTCCGCCGCGAGGGTTTCACGATGGCCCAGCGGCTTTGCCTCGATCTCGATCTCGAAGGGTCGCGGAGGTAGCGAGGACATGACGCTCAGCAAGTTCTCGCGCTACGCCCTTTACGCGGCCCTCGAGATGGCGAGGGCGGGCGACGACCCGGTCACGGTGGGGCGGGTGGCCGCACCGCACGGCATCCCGCCGACGGCTCTGGCCAAAGTGTTTCAGCAGCTCGTGCGCGCGCGCCTTGCCGTGGGCACGCGCGGCATTGGCGGCGGCTACCGCCTGGCCCGTCCGCGAGGCGAGATCACGGTCCTTGACGTGGTCAAGGTATTCGAGCCCATGGGCACGCCCGGGGTCGATCTCGCGCACGGCCGCGCCCGGGGCGAGCCGGCGAAACCGCAAACCGCCGCGCTGCGGCGTCTGTTCGACGAAGTTGATGAAGGCATCCGCGCGACCCTGGCGTCGGTGACGCTGGAGACCCTGGTGCGATGAGACCGCAACGGAGCTGACGCTACTCGTGGTGGAGCGCCTCCATCGGATCGATCGCGAGCGCCCGCGTCACGGGCGCGGCAAGGGCCAACGCAACCACCGCGGCCAGGATCCCTGCGGCCCAGCCGAAGGATGCCGGCCCCATCGCGATGACTGTCGGTTCGAGGGCCACGAGGCTCAACGCAACCGGCCAGGCCAGCAGCAGCCCCGCGCCCACGCCGACCGCCAGCGGCATGAGGATCTGGGCGAGAACCGTGCGACCAACGGCGATCGCGCCGGCGCCGATGGCGCGGCGGACGCCGAACTCGCGTGAGCGTTCGGTGACGCGCACCGCCAGCAGCGCGTACAGTCCGGCGGCCGCCACGAGCAGGCCGCAGACGCCGAGCCAGCCGATGATGCGCACCGCGATCTGCACGTTGGCGTGCCCGTAGTCGATGGCGTCATCCAGCGAGAACACCGAGTAGAGCGGGAGGTCCGGGTCGAGATCCTGCACGACCCGCCGTAACGCCGGCAGCGCATCGTAGGGCGGTCCGGCCGTCGTCATCGCCACCGACCCGAACGCCGGCCGCATCTGTGCCCGGGGCACCATCACCGAACCCCGCGGCGGATCGTCCACCTGCGCCAAGTGCAGCGGAGCGACGACGCCGACGATTTCGGCCCACTCGTCGCCGGGTCCCCCGATGCGCACGCGCCGCCCCACTGGATTGCGGCCCGGCCACACCGCGTCGGCGAATCGCCGGTCGACAATTGCCACCGGTGTCGCGGCCACCTGATCGCGGTCGGTGAAGTCGCGCCCATCCTGCAGGCGAATACCGTAGGTGGTCAGGAAGTGCTCGTCCACGGCGCCGGTCGACACGCGGAACACCTCTCGCCCAGGCTCGGCGCCCTCGACGCGCACCAGTTCGTCGATGCCGAGGAAGCCCGGCACCGTCGTCCCGACCGTCGCGCCGCGCACGGCTGGCTGCCGCCGGAGTTGTTCGACCAGCGCAGCCCAGAAGCGGTCCCTCGCCTCCGGCGTCGGGTATCGTTCGCTGGACAGGGAGAGGCGCGCCGTCAGCATCTCGGCTCGAGTGATGCCCAGGTCCCGCTGGCCCATCGCCTGCGCCGCCTGCGCGAGCACGGTCATCACCACGACGATGACCATCGACAGCGCGACTTGCATGGCCACCAGCCCGCCCGCCAGCCGTGCCCCGGCACGGGAGCCCGCGGTGCGAGGCGAGGATCCGATGGAGCCGGCGGACGTGTCACTGCCGGCGGCCAGCGTCGACAGCGCCGCGGCCAGGAGCGCCGCCACCATCGCGGCGGTCGCTCCGAAGGCCACCGCAGTGGGCGTGAGCTGGAGGTTGAGGAAGTACGGGCTCGGGTCCTCCGATTGCCAGAGCTGACCCTCGACCCATCGGAGCCCGAGGTGCGCGCCGGGAAGCGCCAGCGCCAGTCCGGCCATGCCCACGATCACTCCGCCCGCCAGCCCGGCGAGGACGCGGCCGCCCCCGGCGGCCCCGAGAGCGCGGCGGACCGCCCATTCCGACTCGCGGCTGCGGCTGTGCGAGAGCATCAGACCCGCCGCGTTGGCGAGGGCGACAACGAGGAGCGCCAGCACCGCAAGGAGCAGGAGCCGCTGGCCGCTCCGCGCCTGCCAGTCGACGAAGAACCACGAAAGCGGCTGAAGGCGCAGTCGCACGCCTTGGTACCTGTCCGGTTGGCGCTTCCGCGCATCCTGCAGTACCGGTATGAGCGCCAACTCGGCGGACTCCAGGGTGACGCCGTCCGCGAGGCGACCGACAGCGATCGCGCGGCTCACGTCGTTCGCGTCTCCATCGGACACGTCGGGAAGGGGGACCCACAATTGCTGCCGATACGGAAACGCAAACCGCGGTGGCATCACGCCAACAACGGTTGTGGGCCGGAGGTCGAGTCGAATGTCGCGTCCCAGGATGTTGGGATCGCCACCGTAGCGCACGCGCCACAGCGCGTCGCTGAGAAGGACAACCCGAGGGGCACCCGGCGCCGCATCCTCCGGCGTGAAGGGCCGCCCCACGAGCGGCTGCACGTCGAGCAGCGGGAAGAGCGACGGGCTGACCAGCCCGGCGTCCACACGCTCGGGCCGCGCGCCGTCGCTCAGGCTGGCCGATCCCGTGCGAAACGCGGCAGTCCCCTTGAACACGTCCGCGCGCCCGGCCACGCGCAGCAGGTCCTGCCGATAGAACGGCTCTGCCTCGAGGGGTCGGCTCTCGTGCGCGAGGGCGATCTGCACGAGGCGATCCGGCCCGGGGTAGGGGACCGGCTTGAGGACCATCGCCTCGTAGAGACCGAAGCCCGTGACGGCGGAGCCGAGTCCTGTCGCCAGCACCAGCACCACGAGGGCGAAGAATCCCTTGCGTCGCCAGAGACCGCGCCACGCGAGACGCAGGTCGATCGAGAAGCCGGCCGCCAGGCCCGCCAGGCGGTCAAGCCGAGTCCGTGAGTGCCTCATGGCGGCCCTCCGTGATGCGAGGCGGCGTTCTCCGCCGCAGCAACGATCCATCGTCGCGCAGCCGGCCGGGCGCGTCAACCGCAAGGCAGCGCGGCACCCAAGCCATCTGGGGGCCCCTGTTCAATGACAGTGCTCGTCAGGCTTCTTCCTGAGCTTGTCGATCGGCACGAACGTCATGGCTTTCGGCTTGTCCGACGCGCGGCCGAAAGTCGGCGCGCCAGGGACCTTAACTAAGCAGTTCTCCCTTCGACGGGGTGCCGTCGGCGCGGCATGTCGGTTGCGCAGGCGGGGACCATCATGTCGCCCGATTGCCCGATTCCGCAGAGAGGAACGCGAAATATGACCACCGTCATACCGCTGGTTCTTCAACGCAGTCAGGCTGCTCTGCGGGAGGCGGAATGGGCGTGCGCGTGACGCTGCCCGGGCTCGGGCAATGGAAGCCACAAGGGAACTGTCAGGCAAGCTGCCCCGTCGCGCGCGCCCGATCCGGCGGCTTCAGCGTCTGTGCGAGCCTGCTCGCGATTCTCATCTCGACCGCGACCGTCCCGGCCGGTCTGTCGGCGCAGACCTCGATGACGCCGCAGACGCCGGCGCAGTCCCCAGCACCGTCGCCCGCGCAGCCGGCCCGGACGTGGCAGTGGACGCTCACGAACCTCACGCGCATCGAATCGTGGCACTTCTTCGAACCGCCGCCAGCGGGCGGCGACCCCGACTACGCGCTTGTTGCCAACCGATTCCGATTTGGCGTGTCCCGCACTTGGTTGCGCTTCGATCTCAATGCGGCCGCGCAGTACGTCCAGTTCGGCGGCTTGCCCACTGGCGCCGTCGGCCCAGGGCCGCTGGGGACCGGCGCGCTCTACTACGACCACAGCGGACGCACGACCAGCAGGCAGATCTACCTGCGGACCATCAACGTGGCTGCGCGGCTGCCGCGAGGTGTCCGGCTGCAGGCCGGACGCTTCGGCTACACCTCGGGCAGCGAGTCGTCGTCGGGCCGCCAGAAAGTGGAAGCGGTCAAGCGCGCCCGCGTCGACTCTCGGCTCATCGGCGAGTTCGAGTGGTCGCTCTATCAGCGCGCGTTCGATGGCGTGCGTGGCGACGTCGACCGCAAGCGCTGGCATCTCACGGCCGCCTGGCTCCGGCCCACGCAGGGAGGCTTCGAAGAATCAGCGGGCGCGAGCCTCAGCGGGATCGACGTGGCGGTCGCCACTATGACGCTCCGCCCAGACGTGTTGCTGCCTGCGACTGACCTTGCGCTGTTCGCCGCCCACTACGACGACGACCGCCCCGTGAGCGCGCGCCCCGATAACACCGGGTTGTCGACCTCACGCGTCGATGTCGCGATCCCGACCTTCGGCGCCTCGGCCGTCGGATCCACGTCCGCCGGGCGCGGGGACGCCGACTGGCTCGCGTGGTTTGCCGGCCAGGCTGGCTCGTGGTACGGCCAGCCCCACCGCGCCTGGTCGCTCGCGATCGAAGCGGGATACCAGTGGAAGACCCGATGGCAGCCGTGGGTCCGCGCCGGCTACCTCCACGCATCGGGCGACCCCGACGCCGCCGACGCCCGCCACGGCACGTTCTTTCCCATGCTGCCCACGGTGCGCAAGTACTCCTTCACCACGGCCTACGCGCCCATGAACCTGCGCGACGCGTTTGCCGAAGTCATCCTGCGGCCGTCGCCTCGCGCCACCGTGCGCGCCGATGTGCGGCGGCTCGACCTCGCCGAGGCCGCGGATCGTTGGTACGCCGGTAGCGGCGCGACCCAGCAGCGCGGCACGTCTTTCGGGTACGCGGGCCGCCGATCGGGCGGAGCCACCGAGCTTGGCACCGTGATCGAAGGGGCCGCCGACGTGGCGGTGGCGCGGCGCTGGTCGGTCAACGGTTTCGTTGGCGTCATCCACGGCGGCGCGGTCGTGCGCTCCGTCTTCGCCGGGGACTGGCTGCGCTTCCTCTATTTGGAAAGCGTGCTGCAGTTCTGACTATCAGGGGCCGAGGGCTGATGCACGGCGCTCGCACTCCTGTCCGACGCGCCCCTCAAGGAGCTTGGATCCCTCACGAGTGAAGAAATCGCGAAGGCCGAATCTCGACGGCGATCCGCCTGTCCCAACTGGCCCTCTCCAGCCCGCCGCGCCAGCGGGAATTCTCCACGTAAGGCTACCGGATATGACAACCGTCATATGAGATACGCAGGGACCCGTGTAAAAAATGACCGACTCAACCGAACGAGGCAGTCCCACCTCGGCTTGATCCGTCGTCAAGCCAATCTGCGGGAGGCGTCGCGTGAATTGGCCGTTTATATGGCTGTCTTCTGTCAAGTGAGCAGACCTGTCCCGCCTCATCGTCGTCGTGAGTTCT
>MELE01000028.1 GCA_001768615.1 Acidobacteria bacterium RIFCSPLOWO2_12_FULL_67_14b
GTCGCTTCGGGCCGGAGGCCGGCGTCGACGTGTAGGTCGAGCGTAGCCAGCCCCTCCCTCGCGTCAGCGACGCGCGACGTCAGCGCCGCCTCGCGCCACGACAGCCAGGCGCCGGCGGCGAGCAGAACAGCCAACGCGAGCCGAATGATCATTGTGTTCATCACGGTAACCGTCCAAACCACGGCGTCGCGAGCTTCAAGCCGGCCGCGCCGATCCATGACGCCGCGGCCAGCAGGGCGAACAGCGGGAAGCGCGGTTGCTGGTTCGTGTACTGCCTCGTACTGATCGCGCCGACGGCTTCGCGATCGATGTCTTCGACGGCCGCGATCAGGCTCGACTCATCCTTGGCCACGTAATAGCGCCCGCCGGTCCGCTCCACCGCCGCCTGCCATTTCGCGTCGGGAATGCCCTCACCGAAGCTCTTGTTGTAATTGGTGCGCACGAAGAACAGCGGGATCTGGTTGTCGACCGCGCTCTTCAGGATGTCGTCGAGGCTGCGGCCATGCACGATCGAGGTCGTGTCTTCGCCGTCGGTGAAGATCACCATCAGGTTGCCGGACGCCTCGAGGTAGTTGAAGGCCCTGAAGATCTCGATGCTCTCCTCGAGCGCGCTCGCGATCACGGTGCCCGAATCGGGGAACATCGAGAACTCCACCGGGTCGCCGATGAGCGCCATGCTGAGCAGCAGGTTGTCGTAATCACTCGTGAACGGCGTGATCACGTAGGCGCGGTTGCCGAATTCCACCAGCGCCATCAGGTCGCGGTACTTCCCCTGGCGCCGCAACTGGACGAAGCGCTCCGCGGCGGCGACCGTCGTGAAGAACGCCGGCTGCACGTCGTTGCGGGTGTTCAGGGTTTCGGCCCTGAACGCCGTCTGCATGCTGTCGGAGGCATCGATCATCAGGCTGATGCGCCGGCCCGGATAGGTCACGTCCTCGACGACGAGGGCGGAATAGGGATCGGCCAGCGCCAGCACGGCGGCGGGCAGGCCCAGCACGAACAACAGGAGCGGCAGGTGGCGCGTCCAGGCGAGGCGCGACGGCGGCGCCAGGCGAAGCAGCGCCGGCACGGCCAGGTAGTGGCGGCCCGGCGTGCGGCCAAGCGCGGCTCGCAGCAGCAGCAGGATCACCGCCGATGCGCCAAGCGCCACCAGCGCCAGGCGCGCCGTGTCGCGGTGCCAGAACTGCAGGCCGTCGAAGCCGAATACCTGCCACTCGGCCGCAAGGCTGCCGGCCATCGCCTTCAGCGTCGCGACCATGCCGTCTTCCACCAGTTGCGTTCCTGCGCCAGCTCCGTGGCCACGCTGGCGGCGTGGCGCAGCGCCTCGTCGAGCTCGCGCGCGTCGCGCGCCGGCACCCTGTGGTAGACGGCCGACGTCAGCGAGGCGAGCCCATGCTGCAGTCCCTCGAGATGGTAGCGGCGCGTCAGGCTCACCGAATCGGCCAGCGCCGATCCCGCCCGTGCCACATCGTCGGCGGTGACCGGGCTGGCGACGGCCGCCCGCGCCGGACGCAGCCGTCCATGGGACACGACGATGCGGCCCTCGGGCGTGGGCGCGCTGGCGGCAAGCGGCTTCTGGCTGACCGGCCGATCGATGGCGTGGGCGGCGACGATGCGCACGGCAGAGAGAGCGCGCGCGGTGTGGGCATCGGACCAGCCGTCTCGCGCGATCTGCGCCTGCACGTCGTCCAGTTCCGCGGCCACGTCACGGAGCACGGCGCGATCGGGCAGCCGGTTGGTGTCCATGGCTCCGGCCCGCTGCGTGCGCCTGGCAAGCGGCACCAGTCCGAGCACGACCATCAGTGCCGAGAGCGCGGCCAACGACAGCGCGAGGATCTCGAACAGGCTGGTGCGGAACCGCAGCGATTCGAGGACGCCCAGGCCAGCGTCGCCGCCGTCACGAATATCCGCTGCCTCCGCCGGCACGAGCGACAGGACCTTGATCGGCAGCGGCGGCATCAGGTAGGTGAGGTCGCGCCCTTCGAGCGAGGCATTGGCGCCGACGCGGCTGTGGACCCGGTATTGGATCGCCAGGCCCGGCACGTTCACGTCGTGACCGATCGCATCGACGTTGATGATGCGGAGGGAGTACTGATACTGAAAGAAGCGCCGCGATCCGCGATGCACATCCGCCGGGTGGGCGCCGCCCAGGATTTCGAAAGGCGCTACCTGCACGGAGGCCACGCCGAGGCGGGTTTCGTCGGGCACCACCTGCACGGGTTCGGTATCCAGCACCGCGCACGTCAGGACGACGGAGAATGGCTCGCCGATGGTCACGGCGCCGGTGCTCGACTGCCACCAGCACCGGATCGGCTCGGCCGCGGTCATTTCTTGCGCCGTCACGGCCGCCCTAAAGGGCGGCCCTACAAACACGATCAGCAGCAACGCGACAAGGGACCTCATGGCACGGGCACCTGGTCGATGACGTCGCGAATCACGTCCTCCGCGGTCAGGCCGTGGGCGGCGGCGTGCGGCCCCAGCCAGATGCGATGGCCGAGCACGAACGGCGCCAGGTCCTGGATGTCCTCGGGATAGACCTCGGCGCGCCGCCGTTGCAGCAGCGCCCACACCTTCGCGAGGCGGCTCCAGCAGATGATGGCGCGCGGCGACGCCCCCAGGTCGACGCCGCGCTCGACCAGCTCCGACGGCGAGTGCTGGCGCCAGTCGGTATCTGTGTTGTACGGCCGGGTGGCGGCGACCAGCCGCTGGATGTACTTGCCGAGCCGCTCGTGGAGAAACACTTGCTGGCTGATCACGGCGCGCAGCTGGATGATGCGCTCCTTGGTCAGCAGCGGGTTGAGCGACACGCGCTTGAAGTCGAAGTCCACCAGCTTCTCTTCTTCTTCCGCCGGCAGGTAGCCGATGTTGATCATGGCCGCGAACCGATCCGTCGCGGCCTCCGACAGCGGGAAGGTGCCTTGTCCGAGCTCGACCGGGTTCATCGTGGCGATGGCAAAGCTGAACGACGGCAGCTCGTAGGTGGTCTTCCCCACCGTGATGGTGCGGTCCTGGAGGGCCTCGAGAAACGCGCTCTGCGACTTGAGGGGGATGCGGTTGATCTCGTCGAGCAGGATCACTTCGGCCGACGCCATCGGGCCGAACTCGGTCACCAGCTGGCCGGTGGCGGGGTTGATCATCTGGAAGCCGACCACCTCGGTCGGCTGCAGGTCGGCGCGGCCCTGCACGCGCGCGAACTTGGCGTCGCTGATGGCGGCGAGGATCACGCCGAAGAACGTCTTGCCGACGCCGGGCACGCCGCGCAGCAGCAGGTTGCCGGCGTTGACCTGCCGCTCGCTGCGCTTGTCGTACGTGGTGGGGATCTCCGACAGCAGGACCACGTTGGCCACCGCCTTCGCGGTGTCGTAGCCCACCAGCGCCTTGCTGCCTTCGGCGATCACCGCGAGGTGAAAGTCGATCGCCTCCTGAAGCTCCGCGTGCACCTACTTTTGTCCCGCCTGTATTTGCCTGGCGACCTTCTCGACCTCGGCCATCACGCGCAGCAGGTTCCCGCTCCAGATCTTCGCGATCTGCTCCTCGGTGTAGCCGCGTCGCACGAGCTCGAGCGTGACGTTGAAGGTCTCGTCCGCGCCGTTCCAGCCGGTGACGCCGCCGCCGCCGTCGAAGTCGGACGAGATGCCGACGTGATCGATGCCGATCTTCTTGACGAGGTAATCGATATGGTTGACGAAGTCGGCAACGGTCGCGCGCGTGTCGCCAGGGGTCTTCGTGTTGATCTCCGCCATGCGGGCGTCGTACCGCGCGCGCTGCTCGGGCGTGAGCCGTCCGAGCCCGCCGCCGCCGCCCCCACCACCCGCCCCACCAGCCCCACCAGCCCCACCAGCCCTAAGCCCAACTTCCTTGCGCAGGGCGGCAATGGCCGCGGCGCGCTCGGGAGAATCGGGCTTGTTGATCTTCACATAGCTCGCAAACGCCACCGTCTGGATCACGCCGCCGTTCTTCTTCAGCGCCTCCAGCTGCTCGTCGTCCATGTTGCGACTGTGATCGGCGAGCGCGCGCGCCGCGGAGTGCGAGGCGATCGCGGGCGCCTTCGACAACGCCAGCGCCTGCATGTTCGCTGCCTTCGACGGGTGGGAGAGGTCGACCATGATCCCCCACTTGTTCATTTCGGCAATGGCCTGCTTGCCCAGCTCGCTCAGCCCGTTGTGCAGCCACTTGCCGTCGCGCTCGCCGGTATTCGAGTCGGCAAGCTGGCTGTGGCCGTTGTGCGCGAGCGACATGTACCGCCCGCCGCGATCGTAGAACTCCTTCACGCGCTTGATGTCGGTACCGATCGAGTAGCCGTTCTCGATGCCGATCAGCGCGACCTTCTTCCCCGACTTGGCGATGCGCGGCACATCGGCGGCCGTCAGCGCCAGCTCGATCTTGTCGGACGCGATCTCCTTGGTCAGGTGATGCACCGCGTCGAACTTGGCGACCGCCTGCGTGTAGGCGCTGTCATAACCCGCCGGCGTCAACTCGCCCTGGCCGACGTAGACGATGAAGAAGGAGGCGTCGAGGCCGCCTTCGACCATCTTGGGCAGGTTGACCTGGGTGTCGAGGCGCTGCGTGTAGTTCTTCTGCCGCGTGAAGTTCTCCGGGTTGATGTCGTCGTGGGTGTCGAGCGTGATCACGCGCTCGTGAATGGCACGGGCCCTCTTGATGAGGGCCTCGTCCGCCGCGGCCTGGCCGAGCGGCCTGGCCTCGGTGGTCGCCAGCAGCAGAACCAGCGCGGCAAGAAACGGAATGTGGCGGGTCATGGTGAATCTCCTGAGGCGGAGATCCTACCATTCCAGCCAGTGGCAGGAATTGCGGCATCGATCGGCGGGTCGCGACGCAGGTTCTGCGATCCGCAAACCGCAATCCTCCCGCTTTCCCACGAAAACTCACGCGGCACACTCTTCGCAGCAGTCACGGCTGCCGCCGCGTGTGGTTGGGGACGATGTTACGATGGGCCGCATGACCGGGCATCAGCACACCGACGACGCCCGCGGGTCCAGGCGCAAGCTCACCTACGAGGACTTCCTCCTCTTCCCGGACGATGGGCGGCGGCACGAGCTCATCGATGGGGAGCACTACGTGACGCCTTCGCCCAATACTCGCCACCAGCGGCTGTCCCTTCGCATGACGAAGGCCCTGCTGGACTACATGGATCAGCATCCGGTTGGCGAGCTGTTCGTCGCGCCGTACGACGTCGTCATGAGTCCGTTCGACGTCGTCGAGCCGGACCTGCTCTTGATCTCCAGCGACCAGGCGGCGCTGCTGACCGACACGCACCTTCGCGGGGCACCGGCGCTGGTGATCGAGATCCTCTCGCCGGGCACGCGCCGAAGGGACCGCCAACTGAAGCGCGATCTCTATGGAAGGGCCGGCGTCCGCGAGTACTGGATGGTGGATCCGAAGGCCGCCACCATCACCGTGTCTCGCCGTGATGCCGCCGGGGACTTCCCCCTGGTGGCGACGCTCCACGCGTCCGCGGGCGACAGCCTCACATCTCCGCTGCTGCCTGGGTTTGTGCTCCCCCTCCCGGCCCTCCTCCGCGACTGACCATCGTTGGTACAAGGCGGCGCATGTCGATGGCGCTGGGCGAGGAAATCCTCGATCGATCCGCCCGGGACGATGCGAGAATCAACGCGCGCCTAAGCGAGGAACCTCAGGTCTCGCATATCAACTCCGCACTCGTTATGGGACGATCGCGCGGAACATGAACGAGGTAAAGGTGCGGCTCTTCCGGGAGGCCGGGGCCGGGCGGTGGGACGTGCCCCAGCCGGCATTCAACGACGCCCTGGACCGGAGCGCTGCCAAGGCGTTCGCCGGCCGCACGCCCGCGCCCGCCGAGCTCGAACGCTATTACGGGTCGCTGCACCTCGCCGACCTCGCGCTCGCCTGCGCCTGCGCGCTCGGCCACGAGGGCGCGTGGGATCACTTCGTGGCGGAGTTTCGCCCCGCCCTCTATCGCGCGGCCGACGCTATCGACCCCGGCGGCGGCGCCCGCGAAGTCGCAGACGCGTTGTATGCCGAACTCTTCGGACTGAAGGATCGCGACGGAGTCCGGACATCCCTGTTCGTCTACTTCCACGGCCGCAGCAGCCTTGGCACGTGGCTCCGGTCGCTGGTGGCCCAGCGCTACGTCGACCGCGTCCGCGCCGGCCGCCGTCTCGATCCGCTGCCCGAGGACGGCTCGCCGTCCGCGATACCCGGGCGGCCCGCCCCGCCCGACCCCGATCGCCCGCGCTTCGCGGCCGCCATGCGCGCGGCGCTCGGCTTCGCGATCGCGGCGCTCGAGCCGCGCGACCGGCTGCGCCTCGGCTGCTACTATGCCCAGGAGATGACGCTCGCGCAGATCGGACGGCTCACGGGCGAACACGAGGCCACAGTGTCGCGTCACCTCACGCGCACGCGGCGCGACATCCGCGCGGCGGTCGAGCAGCGGCTGCGCCACGATCACGGCTTCGGCGAAGCCGAAATCACGGAGTGCTTCGCCAGCCTTGCTGCCGATGCCGGGTCGATCGACCTTGGCGAGTGGCTGCCGTCGGGTGACGAGCGCAAGAATCCGCGCATCGATCGTTCTATCCATGAGGACCCCTCGTGAACGCCGACCGTGATCGCGATCGCCTGCTGGAGGATGCGCTCAGGCACGAGCTGGGGAGGGCCATCGCGCCCGCGACCGCCGCGTGCCTCGACGCCGAAACGCTCGCGGCCTGGACCGACGGCGGTCTCGATGCGCAAGCGGCGGCGATGGCCGAGGCGCACGTCTCGAGCTGCGCGCGCTGCCAGGCCCTGGTCGGCACGCTGGCGCGCGCCGTTCCTGTGACCGCCGGCGGCGCCCGCGGCGTCACGCTCTGGCGCTGGTGGCTGGCGCCGATCGCGGCCACCGCGGCCGCCGTGACGTTGTGGATGGTGATGCCGGACGAACGGAGGCCGGCCGACATTGCGCTCCCGGAGCGCGCGGTTGTCGAACCGCCCCAGGCGTCGGCGCGAGTGAACCAAGCCACCCCGGTTCCGGCCACGCCGGCTCCGGCCGCGCCCGCGGCCGCGCCGGACGCCGCGAAGGAAGCCGTCACGGAGTCGGGAAGAGTCGCCGCGACGTTTGGCGAAACCAAACGCAAGGACGAAGCGTTGATGAAGGCCGACAAGCCCGAAGAGGCCCGCGACCGGGCCGAGCCGCGGGCCGCCGAAGAACAAGCGGCGGCGGCCGCGCCACCGGTCGCCCAGTTACGGATGCAGCAGCGGGCACTCGGGGAGGTCGTCGGCGCGGACGGCTCCCGCAGGTGGCGCGCCGGCGCGCGCGCCGCGGTTGAGTATTCTGATGATGGCGGCCGCACCTGGCAGCCGGTGTCGCCGCCAATCGAGGCGGAGATCACGGCCAGCGCCTCGCCCTCTCCCACCATCTGTTGGCTGGTGGGCCGCGCCGGCGTCGTGCTGCTCACCATCGACGGCCGCACCTTCAGCCGCATACCGTCTCCCGACACCGCCGACCTCATCGCCGTCACCGCCACCGACGCCCGGTCCGCGACGGTGACCACCTCCGACGGCCGCAGTTTCCGCACCGACGACGCCGGAAAAACCTGGCGCCGGCAGTAACTTCGGACTCGCGCCTTCCGCCTTCGCGCCTGAGGCGCTTCGGCGGGACACGACGGCGCTGGCGGGGGTCGGGCGCTCCGCGCCCTCCTGGGACTCGCCGCTTCGCGGCTCGTGGGACTCACTTCGTTCGTAGGGAATGCGCTTTCCCACGAGGGCGAAGCCCGAGTCCCAGGAGCGAGCGTAGCGAGCGACTCCCACGAGGGCCGAAGGCCCGAGTCCTACCTGTCCTGCAAGAAACTCGATGCCCGCCGTTCTAAGGAAAAGGGCCGCTGATGGCCCGGTTTCCAAGGAGCGGTTCCCATGTCTGCACGCACCTACCTCGCCGCGGTCGTCGTCTTCGGCGGCGCCCTGCTGTTGCGGCCCGAGGCCCAGCCAACCCTGTCGGCCGGGCCCGACATCGTCGATGACGCACCGGTATCGACCACCGGAGGCCAGCCGGACCTCACGACGACGCTCGACGATCAGTCGGAGCTGGCCATCACCGTCTACAACTCCGACATCGCGCTGGTGCGTGACGTCCGCAACCTGACGCTGACCCGCGGCGTCGGCAACCTGCGGTTCATGGACATCGCCGCGACGGTGAACCCGGCGACGGTGCACTTTCGATCGCTGACCGAGCCGGCGCGCGTGAGCGTGCTCGAGCAGAACTACGAGTACGACCTGCTGGAACCCGACAAGCTGCTGCGCAAGTACGTCGGGCGCGAGGTCACCTTGATGCGCACGCGGCAGGACGGCGGATCGACGCGGCAGGAAGAAGTGAAGGCGCTGCTCCTCAGCTACAACACGGCGCCGGTCTGGAAGATCGGCAACGAGATCGTCACGGGCATGGGCTTCGATCACATGCGCTTTCCCGAGTTGCCGACAACCCTCTATTCACGGCCGACGCTGATCTGGACGGTGGAGAACGAGGGCGCGGCCAAGCACCGCGTGGAAGCGTCGTATCTGGCGGGCAAGCTGGCGTGGAACGCCGACTACGTGCTCACCGTCGCCCGCGACGACAAGGCGGCCGACCTGAACGGCTGGGTGACGCTGACCAACGGCAGCGGCACGGCGTTCAGGAACGCGAAGCTGCAGCTGGTGGCCGGCGACCTCAACCGCGTGCGCCAGCAGCTCGGGAAGGCGATGATGGAAATGGCGGCGCGCCGCGACGCGGCGGCGCCGCCGGCCCAGATGTCGGAGGAAGCGTTTTCCGACTATCACCTCTACACGCTCCAGCGGAAGACCACGGTCAACAACAACCAGACCAAGCAGGTGAG